>JBPPMU010000337.1:0-9918 GCA_051306215.1 Gemmatimonadaceae bacterium
GGCGGATTCGGCTTGACCGAGACGACCGCGGGCAGCGATGCGGCAGGCACGCGCTCCACGGCCGTCCGGCGGAACGGGCACTACGTTCTCAACGGCTCGAAGGTGTTCATCACCCACGGGGGTGTCGGCGAGATCTTTGTTGTCACCGCGGTGACAGACCCGTCCGCAGGCACGAAAGGAATCTCGTCATTCATTCTCACGAAATCGGCCGATCTATCGTCGAGGCCGGAGGGCGTGACGATCGGCCACGACCCGTCACTGCCCGACCTGGCCGGATTCCGCGCCGGGAAAAAGGAAAACAAGCTCGGCTGGAGGGCGTCCGATACTCGTGAGCTCCTGTTTGAGGACGTCGAGGTACCCGAGGAGAATCGACTCGGCGAAGAAGGAATGGGATTCATAAACTTCATGCAGACGCTCGATGCAGGTCGTATCGGCATTGCCGCGTTGTCTCTCGGAATCGCCGAGGGCGCCTTCGAGCAGTCGCTCGTTTATGCCGCGGGGCGCAAGCAGTTCGGGAAACCGATCGCGAGTTTTCAGGGAATCCAGTTCCAGCTCTCGGACATGGCGACAGAGATCGAGGCAGGTAAGCACCTGATGTATCACGCCGCCTGGCTCGCGCAGCATAAGCGACCTTTCGGAAAGGAAGCCGCGATGGCAAAGCTGTTCTGTTCCGAGCTCGCGATGCGCGCGACGCTCAAGGCCATCCAGATTCACGGCGGATACGGCTATACAAAGGACTACCCGGTCGAGCGGATGATGAGGGATGCGAAGATCTGTGAAATCGGCGAGGGCACCTCGGAGATCCAGCGGGTGGTGATTGCCCGGCACCTGCTTCGGGGCATCCTCGATTGACATATTCCGAGGTGGCGAAGAAGCTCCGGCTTCCACTCGGCTTCGTTTTCGGGATCGCCTACCTGATCTGGGCACGGCCGACGATCCTCACGCTTGTCGTGGGCGGCGCGATTGCCTTCATCGGGGTGATCGTGAGGGCATGGGCCTCGGGCCACATTATCAAGAACAGGCAGCTGGCGCTAACCGGCCCGTACGCGCACACCCGGAACCCGCTCTACTTCGGAAGCTTCCTCATCGGGGCCGGATTTGCGATAGCCGCCCACTGGGGGCTCCTGCTGGTCGTAATCGCTTTCTGGGCACTCGTTTACGCTCCGACGATGGAGCGCGAGCGAGTTAACATCCGTGAGCGTTTTCCGGAGGACTACGATAGATACTCCGCCAACGTCCCCGCCTTCGTCCCGCGCATGACACCCTGGCGGTCTGATGACGCGGAAGCCGGCGGCTTCAGCGCCGAGCTTTACATGAAGCACGGGGAGTGGAAGGCCGGAATCACATATCTGTTGGTGATGGCATGGCTGGCATTCAGGATGACAAGCGGGCTGTAAGTTGTTGTCGCTGTTGCAAAAAGACCGCTGGCACCAGTACATTTTCGACAGGCTTTCGGTTCGGGGAGCATGTGGACATGCGCGCGACTCGCGCGGTCCGACAGCATGACTTGCCGGCCAACATCATCAGCACGCTCGTAAACTCAAGCGTCGCCTGACGGCGCGCTACACAAAAGGATCATCCGCCCCCACCGCCCGATGCCGAGTCGCCGTCGGAGGTGCCTGGCGGATTACGATGAAAAGAGAACTCCTCATCAACGCCGGCCAGCGCGAGACGCGGGTCGCGATTATGGAGGACGGCAAGCTAGTTGAGCTGCTTGTCGACCGTCCAGACAACCGCCGCATGGTCGGCGACATATACCTGGGCAAGGTTGAAGCGGTGCTCCCCGGCATCCAGGCGGCATTCGTCGACATAGGCACCGAGAAGAGTGCCTTTCTTCACGCCTCCGATCTCGTGCGGGAGACCGCCGAGGAGGCCGAAGACGATGAGGAAGAGGACAACGAGGACGCAGAGGGCGCAGAGAACGCCACGGCCGGGTCAAAGGGAAATGGGTCCAGTGGCAATGGCGGCGGGGGACGTCACCGGGGCAGGCAGCCGGCTCCGCCGATCCAGGACGCGCTAAAGCGTGGCCAGGAGATAATGGTCCAGGTCTCCAAGGAACCGATCTCCACTAAGGGACCCCGGGTTACGGCCCAGATTTCTCTCGCCGGCCGCTTCCTCGTCTACATCCCCGACTCCTCACGGGTCGGGGTAAGCCGCAAGATCAGCGGCGGTGCCGAGCGGGCCAGGCTGAAGGAGCAGGTGGCGGCGATCCTTCCCGACAAGGCGGGCGGGGTCATTGTCAGGACGGTCAGTGAAGACGTGACCCCTGAGGCCGTGAAGCGGGATCTCGACACCCTGATGGCCCAGTGGAAGAAGATCAAGCGCAAGGCGCAATTCACGCGGGCCCCGTCGCTCCTTCACAGGGAGTCCGGCCTTACCCGGGGCCTGGTGCGGGACTTGTTCAGCACCAAGGTCGACAGCCTGACGATCGACTCGAAGCCTGTCTTCAGCGAGGTGACCGAATATCTGGGGACGGTCGCACCTGAGCTCATCGGGCGGGTCAAGCTGTACGAGGAGAGGATCCCGCTGTTCGACACGGCCGGGGTCGAAGCCGAGATCCGGGAGACGTTCAAGCGGCGCTGTGAGCTCCCGTCGGGCGGCTACATCATCATTGAGCCGACTGAAGCACTCGTCTCGATCGACGTTAACTCCGGGCGGTACACCGGGAAGAAGGATCCCGAGAAGACGGTTCTCAAAACGAACCTCGAGGCCGCCGCGGAGATAGCGCGGCAGCTCCGCCTACGGGATGTTGGCGGAATCATAGTCTGCGACTTCATCGACATGGAGTCGAAGTCGTCGCGGGATAAGGTGCTCCAGGAGATTCGCTCGCACTTGGCGCGGGATCGCGCGCGGACGAAGGCCTTTGCCGTGAGCGACCTCGGGTTGATCGAGATGACCCGGCAGCGGGTACGGCAGAGCCACTACCAGAGCATGACAGAGGCGTGCCCGACCTGCGCCGGCACCGGCCGGGTGTTCACCCCCGAGACGATCGTGCGCCGGATGGAGCGGTCGGTGAGGCGGATGGTAGTCGAGGGCAGGCGCGACAACCTGCTGGTCAAGCTTCATCCCGACGTGGCGATGTATGTGCTCGAGCAGGAGCGGGAGCTCGTGCAGCGGCTCCAGAAGGCGGCCGCATTTTCATTGGAGGTCAGGGATGATCCCCTGCTCAAGCCCGACGAGTTCAAGCTTGTGGTGAAAGGGCAGGGCAGGGATGTCACCCAGCAGTACGCGATGGCCTAGGCGGCAGGCTGATGCGTTGGTTCCGACTTCGGACTGAGGGTTGAGGACCTTGCGGTCTCAGGACAAAAACCCATTGCAGAGTCGCGACTAATTGAGGATTGAGGACAGAAACGGGTCGTTCCTCGGTACCGCTCGGGTCCTCGGTCCTCGCTTAATCGCGACTCTGCAATGGCTGTGAGTCCTGAGACCGCAAAGTCCTCAATCCGCGATCGCCGACTCGCTGCCTGGGATAATTGACTTGGGGGTGCAATTCTCATAAATTGAAAGGCTATCAAAGAATTCCCCAACCAGTTGTCGACAAATGGCTTACGCAATCATCCGCACCGGCGGCAAGCAGTACCGCGCCGAATCGGGTAAAACAATCAGAATTCCCAGCCTTCCTGGTGAAGCGGGCTCGAAGGTCACTTTCAGCGACGTGATCCTCGGCTCGGACGGCGACAAGACGTTCGTCGGTGTTCCCTCCCTCAAGGGCGCTTCAGTAGCGGGCGAGATCGTAAAGCACGGCAGGGACAAGAAGATCGTCGTCTTCAAGATGAAGCGGCGGAAGAACTACGCGAGAAAGCAGGGTCACCGGCAGGGCTTCACCGAAGTCCGCATCGGCGACATCACGCTCGGATAAGAGGATATACGGATGGCACATAAAAAGGGCGTCGGCTCGTCGAGAAACGGACGCGACAGCAACCCGCAGTACCGCGGCGTGAAGAAGTTCGGGGGCGAGAAGGTCATCGCCGGGAACATCATCGTCCGCCAGTGCGGCACCAAGTGGCACCCCGGCCGCAACGTCGGACTCGGAACTGATTTCACGATCTACGCGCTTATCGACGGAGTGGTGAAGTTCGAGCACAAGAACCGCACCCGGTTCAAGGTCAGCGTCTACCCGGCCCAGGAAACCGAAGCCGCGTAGCCCCGCTGGTCCTCGCTCCTCGCTCCTCCCAGCCTCCGCGCCCCCGCGGAGGCTTTTTTCTAGCTGTTCGCTATTCGCTGTTCGCTGTTCGCTCTGTGCTTCCGCGTGCCTTTCATCTGCGCCTTCTGTGTCGCCCGAAGGGCGCTCTGCGAAAATGTGCAATGCGCAAGCGCATTGCACATTTCTTGTAACCGGGGGCAGCCGATTTGCGTAATGCTCCCTGCAGGGCTACTCCAACCAGAGACGACTATGGCACTGATCGACAAGCTGAGAGACGAGCTCGACCGCGCTGGAAAGGCGGCGCAGGGGGCCTTCGACGAGGGCAAGACGAGACTCGAGGCGTTCCGCACGAGGCAGCTCGCCGACAAGGCAGCCCAGGCGCTGGGATACGCCGTGTTCCGCGCGAAGCAGGGCGGCGGCGAGATCGACGCCGATACATACTCGCGGCTATCTGCAACGCTCGCGACCCATGACTCGGAAGCAGCACGCTACGAGCGGGAAGTCGAGGAAAAACGGCGCGGTACCGGAGCACCCGCAGATGCTGCGCCAACTTCGACGGCCGCCGGTGACGACGCCGAAGCAGCCGGAACGACTTCGACTTCTTCCCCGTACTCGAACCCAGCCAAGCCGACTGATCAGGATGTTACCGGCTGACGGCCTTTAAGAACAGGGTTAACAGATGATACCGATGGGGCACTGATGACTCAGAGAAGGTTTTGTTTGACCCTTTTCAAAAGGCGTTAATCCTGTAGCCCCATCATGGGGGAAACCCTCAGTGTCATCGGTGCCACATCAGTGTCATCTGTGAACCCTGCTCTCAGGGTTTTATCATGAAGCCTCACCTCACCGGCATCGCCTGCCGCGGCGGAAGCTGCTTGTATCTCTCCGTCAGCAGCTCCTGCCTGTCCATTTCAGTGAACTCCCGCCCGCTGACAAAAACCCGCTCGGCAACAGTGGAGAACTCGAACGGGTCGCCGCTCCAGATCACCACGTTCGCGTCGCGTCCCGCCTGAAGAGATCCGATCCTGTCGGAAACCCCGAACACCTCCGCCGGCGCCAGAGTGACGGATCGAAGCGCATCGTCCCATGACAGGCCGTAAGCCACAGCGTTGCCCGCCTGCTGCTTGATGTTGCGGACGTTGAATGTCTCCTCATCGCTGCTTCCGCCATTGCCGATCGTGACAACGGTGACGCCGGCGCGCCGGAGCAGGGCCTCGTTCTCCTGAATCTGGTTGAGCGTGCCGAAGCTGCCAGGAATGTTGTTCATCGATCCGGTCAGTACGGGAACACGAGCAGCCGCAATCGTGCTCGCAAGCATCCACGCTTCCGCACCGCCGCCGATGATTATGCGGATGTTGTTCTCCCGCCCGAGCGTGAGCGCGGCGTCGATGTCGGTCGCGCGGTCAGCTGCGATGACCAGCGGAAGCCGGCCCTCGACGACCGGGATCATCGCGATGAGGTCGAGCCTCCTCGCTGCATAATCGCGAGTTTCGGCCCGCTCGAAGGCGGCACGATTGCGCGCGAATGCCCGGGTGTCCTCGATCAGCTCGCGCAGCCTCACAAGCAGCTCGGCCCGTGCTCCAACACCTGCGCCGCCCATCGAGCGCATCTGCGCTATCATCGCGATCGGAGCGCGAATCACCATGTCGCTCGGCATTCCGTCGACCAGGTTGATCATCGCTGCCTGGCCCGAGACGAGGTGGCTTCCTGCCGGCACTACCGCGACGCTCGTAACACCCTCCCGCCGAGCTGGCGCGATGAGCGCGGAGTAGCTGTTGAGTCCCTCCCAGGCCGTGAAGGAAGCCGCGATGTTGTCCCGCCCTCTCGCTACGTCATCCCGCGTCTCGGCAACCTGTCCGACCTCCGAAAGACCAAGTTGCGTTGCGGCGTTAACGAGGCCCGGTGTAACCCATTTGCCCGCGGCGTCTATCCTGCGGGCATCAGCCGGAATCGTGATGCCAGCCCCCACCGCGACGATCTTTCCGTCCCTGATGAGAACTGTCCCGTTATCGACCGGCGAGCTCGACACCGGATACACCTTCGCACCGGTGATCGCAATTGTTTGTGCCGGCAGGGAACCGGCGCAAATCGCAAGCGCTGCGCACGCTGCGGCAGCGCGGATTGTCATAGGAGTCATGTGCCTCATCTGTTGATTCCTGCCGGCGTGCGTACGAAGCCGAGCTCGAAGTCTGTGCGCCACTGCTGCCGGGGATCTGTTCTGTCGTATAACATCGCGCCGTCGACCCACACCTTTTCGGGGCGCGCGTAGACGCTGAACGGGTTCGCCGACCACAACACGATGTCGGCATTTTTTCCCGCCTCGAGGGACCCGATCCTGTCGTGAAGCCCGAGCTGCCACGCGGCGTTGAGCGTTATCCACTTGATCGCCACGTCCTCGGAGACGGGGATACCCGCTGCATTGCCGGCCGCCATTGCCTTCGCCGCCTCCTGATTGAGGCGCTGCAATCCTGAAGCGTCATCCGAGTGCACGACCGCGTTTGCGCCCGCCTTCTCCACCAGCGCGATGTTCGACTTTATCCCGTCGAGAGCCTCCATCTTGAATGAGCCCCAGTCGGCCCATAGGGACCCGCCGATGCTGTCACGAGCGAGAATGTCTGCAATCTTGTACGCTTCAACGCCGTGGTGGAACGCGCGGATCTTGTATCCGAATTCCTTCGCGATGTCTATCATCTGGGCCATCTCGTCGGCTCGATAGCAGTGGTTATGGACCAGAATGTTTCCGCGCAGCACCTCAGCGAGTGTCTCCTGTCCGAGGTCGCGGGTCGGCGGATCGCCGGTCTTTTTTTCGTTCCACTTGTCCCAGCGGCGCCTGTAGGCCTCGGCCTGGATCCACGCAGCGCGATATCCCGCGACGTTGCCCATCCGCGTCGACGGGCCGCGGCTCGCATAAACTCGCTTCGGGTTCTCGCCGCACGCCATCTTGAGTCCGTATTTCGCGCCAGGGAATTTCATTCCCTGCGCGGTTCTCGACGGAACTGACTTGAGGACAACGCTCCGGCCTCCGATCAGGTTCGCCGATCCGGGCAGCACCTGCATCGTCGTCACACCGCCCTGGAGTCCGCGGGGAAACTGCGGATCCTGCGGCCACACAGAGTGTTCCGCCCAGACGTGCGCGGTGACGGGATTCGTCGCCTCGTTGCCGTCACTGAGCGCCTGCCCACCCGGCGCCGAGTAGACGCCCATGTGCGAATGAGTGTCGATGAGGCCGGGCGTCACGTATTTGCCGTTGCCGTCGATCACCGTCGCGCCCGCCGGGACTTCAACTGTCGCTCCGACTGCGACGATCTTTCCGTCGGCGATCGAGATCATGCCGTTCCGGATGGTCGGGCCTGCAGCGGTCAGGAGATTCACGTTGCGTATGACGACCGGCGCCGATGGAAACGCCACATACGTGCTCGGGAACGGATCAGCGTTGGGCGTGGAGACACCTCCGAGCATCGGCGGTGCGACCGAGTCCTTTGGTGAAACCTGCGCGCCCTGCTGGGTTCTCGCCGGAGCACAGGCGCTCAGCGCTGCGAGAACGAGGACGGGTGCGAAAAAACTTTTCATTTCGATGGGATTCCTCCTGGGTTCACTGCTGTTGCGGAACGCGGAATAACTTAGCCCGCCGGCGACCATCCGCGAGAGCGCGACGTGTAAGGATATGGTCACGTACCGCGGCCGTCGGTTCTCCACGCGACATACGCGTCGACGCGATCGGTGCAGATGCCGTCAACGCCAAGGTCAGCCAGTGCGCTCCACCGGATTTCAGAGTCCGGTGTCCACGCGATGACTCTGCCCCCGCATGAGTGAACATCAGTGACGAGCTTCGCGTCGATGAAATCAGCATGCTGCCAGAGATCCGTAGCGCCGGTTTTCCTCATCACCGAACATGAATCGACGAGATACGAGACCTGCAGAATTCCGGTGCGCACCGAAGGCATCAGCTCGAACAAACGCTTTACCACGCGGTGGTCGAATGAATGAACGGCATATCGATCCGCGTTGTGAATGTGCCGCTTGAGACATCGCACGACGGCGTTCTCCACTCCCGCTGCCTTTATCTCGATGAAGACGAGGGCGCGGGATCCGATCTTCGACAAGGCGTCGTCGAGGGTCGGAATTCCGACATTGCCGTCGAGAGTCAGGCGGGAGATCTCGGCACTGTCGATCTCGGCGAACGGAACCTGGGAGCCGCCGACTGGCAGCGCCTGATCGTGGTGCACGAAGAGCATGTCATCGGCGCTGGCGTGAACGTCGAGCTCGATCCCATCCGCGCCCGCTTCGATAGCCGCCTCGAACGCGGGGATCGAGTTTTCGGGGAACGCTGAATGGAGTCCGCGGTGGGAGATTGCGATCGGGTCAGATTTCGCTGAATACATTAACGGAAGGCTCCTGGTTGCGTCTAACTTATCGAATTGAATGACACCCTTCGACCTGAGTGGCGCCGATTCGGATCGGGATTTGATCGACCGATGGATGGCGGGAGACTCCCGCGCGGCATCGCTTCTCGTTGAGCGGCACGCCGATGCGCTCGCGCGGTTCGCCGTCAGCGCGGGAGAGAGGGAGGAGATCGAGGAGCTCGTGCAGGATACGTTCGTCAGGGCTTTTTCCTCGCTCGAATCGTTTCGGGGCGAGAGCTCGTTCCGGACATGGCTTTTCACGATCGAGCGGCGGCTGATGCTCGACCGCCGGCGTTCCGAAAGGCGCCAGAGAGTGACGGTAGAGGTTCAGGCGGGTGACGCAGCAACTGATTACACGGCACTCGACGCCCTGCTGGCCGAGGAAGCCGAGTCGAGAGTGAGGAAAGCAGTGGATGGCCTTTCGCCGACACAGCGCGAGGTTTTCACTCTCAGGGTTGAGCAGGGCCTGTCGTACAGGGAGATAGCTGAAGTCGCCGGAACCACTGAGGGCGCGGCGAGAGTTCATTATCACAACGCGATGCGCGTCGTGAAGGAGTTGTTGAGTGACTGATTGCCCATATCCCGAAATCCGCGACTCGCTGCCCGACCTGCTTCATGGGCGGCTGGGCGAAGTAGACAAGGCAACGCTTACGGCCCACGTCGAGTCGTGTGCCGCGTGCCGCGCCGAGCTTGCGCTCCTCCGTGAAATCCGCGCGTCCGCGCCCCTGGCGCCACGGATCGATATCGAGCGCGTCACAGCAGCCCTTCCTGTGAGGTCGGTGTTGGTGCGGGACGCGCCGCGTAAGCCAGCCGTCTCCGGCGTGAACTCTCCCATATGGAAATTTGCAGCGGCGATAGCGATAGCAATCTCCGGCGGACTTCTGGTGCAGGATCGGGGAGTCGTTTCCGAAGTTGGCTCAAGAACCGTGGTGGTATCGCCAATCCCGGCCGAAGCCGAGGATGGCATCGTCCGAGTCGAACCGGCGCCGGCGACGGAAACCGAAGGTTCACTCTCGCTTGTCGCCGGACTCCACGAGCTCACCGACGATCAGATTGAAAGCCTGCTCACCGAGCTCGACGCGATAGAGACGATACCTTCGGCGGAGCCGGAGCAGGGAATCCTCTATCTGGAAGAACAATCATGAAGTCGCGCGCGCTTGTCGTTTTGATGCCCGCGATAATGTTTGCCGCCGTCGCGGGGGAAGCGACCGCCCAGCGACCGGACGGTCCCCCGGGTCCGCGTCGCGAGGCGCTGGAGCGCCAGCTCAGCGCGCGTACAGCGCAGGTGGTGCAGCGCCGGCTCGGCCTCGACGACGAACAGATGCGCCGGCTCCAGACAACAAACCGCCAGTTCCAGGAGCAGCGAATGGC
>JBPPMU010000338.1:0-18706 GCA_051306215.1 Gemmatimonadaceae bacterium
GTGGCCGAATCGCGGACGATAGTGCCAGGCGGTACGGGCATCACGATGTCTGCGCCCGAGTGACCCGACTTGTTCGACCCCATTCCGTGTTCGCCCCGCTCGGCTGCCCAGCGGTCGCGATAAGTGTAGTCGAGGAGAGTCGCGAGATTGCTGTCCCCGCGGATTATTATGTCCCCGCCGCGACCGCCGTCCCCTCCATCGGGTCCCCCCATCGGCACCCGGAATTCGCGGCGGAAGGATGTGCATCCCGAACCGCCGGTTCCTGCCTCGACTTTGACCTTTACGCGATCAATGAACATCGCCTGTCTCCCTGATACCGGGCGGATGTCGCCGCTTCAGAACGTGTGAAAGGAGCGCGCGATATCGCGCGAGGTCCCCGGGAGCGACGAGATCGGCAAGCGAATCCAGTGCTCCATGAATTTCATCAGTGCTGGCGCCGCTGTTCAACGCCCCGTGCAGATGTGAGTGAAGCTGTCTCTGCTGGCCGGCGGCTGCGCACGCCGCGACAATGCAGAGCTCGCGTGTTTTCAGGTCCAGCTCCGGCCTCGATAGAACCTTTCCGTACCCGTCGGCGATCATCCAGCTGTCGAGCGCAGGGTGAAGTGCCCGGATGTTCTCCCGCAACAGCTCATACGAACCCCCGTAAACGGTCCTGCACGTTTCGACCCCGCGCTCGACCCAGTCGGAGTCGTTCTTCAGCTCGGCTGCAGCATCGTCTTCCGGCGCCATTTCACCGGAGGCTGCGCGCCACATGCGGGCAGCATTAAGTGCGCGCGGAAAGCCGGCAAACAGGTACGACTGCAGAATCACCTCATCCATCGCGACCGGGTTCACTTTGCCCGCGGCGGCCTCGATCACCGCCCGCATCTTCTGCTCGCCAGCGCCAGCGACCGCGGCGGCGACTCTCACGAGATGGCGTGTCTCTTTATTTATCCCGGACAATTTCTCTGTCATTTGAATGCAGGCGGCACCGAAGGCACACCCGGATAATCAGATCGCCGCGACCTGGCGGCGTCCGTGCGAATGCCCGCGAGCCACTTCCCGGATCCTCGTCTCGCCGACGATCTCGCCCCGGGAGTTTCTGACAGGCTTCGAAAGGTAGTCGGCAAGCCGGGGTGGAACCGGATCCGGCAGCGCACCGAGGTCCGCGAGGAGCCTGACTAGCGCGGGGTGCTGGGCGCGCGGGTTACCGTCCTCGACCTTGACGGCGATGCCGTTGCCCCCGTCGAGTACGACTGCGCAATGCACGCCTTCTGCGCCCACTTTGGCGATGACGCCACCGTTCGTTTCCTCAACCACCACCGAGTCGAAGCGCTCGGTGCCGCCGATGAGAAACGCATTGGCGGTCATCGCCCGCGTGATACGCGACGGAATCTCCTCGCCCCGCGCTGCTGCCGCCCCCAAACGCGCATATGCGCGCGCCATTTTCTCGAGGGATAGCCCGAAGACAACTACTCCGCAGCCGTCGACCGCCACGCCGACCTGGGAAGGCCGCGAATCGCTCCAGAGCGCGACCTGATTCAGCATCGCCTGCTGGACCGGGTGATCGGGGCGCTCGTACCCGTTGATCGGCCAGCCCATGTGGCGAGCGAGAGCCAGCATCGCGACGTGTTTTCCCGAGCAGTTGTTATGGGTGCGCCTGATGCGGATTCCGGAGTCGCGAGCGATCTTGGCGCCGCGGGGAGAGAGCGGCTCGAGCGGCCCGCACGCGAGATCCCCTTCCTCGAGCTCCAGAGCCTCGAGCATTCGATCGACGATCGCTACGTGCTCCGGTTCGCCTCCGTGCGACGCACATGCGAGGGCAAGTTCCTCGTCGCCCCATCCAAGGGCGTCGAACCCTCCCGACTCGATCAGCGGGATGACCTGAAATGGCTTGGCGCAGGAGCGCCACCACGTCAGGAGATCGGGATTGCCCGCAGAGCCCGACAAGCGGTCGCACGCGTCGACGACCGCCGCGTGCACCCGATGATGCGATTCTACCGCATTTCCGCGGGTGACGACGACATCAAGCTCATGTAATTCCATTACCTCCTAAAATATCGAGATGAACCCCTTTGTGTACCGCCTGGGATCTCTTCTCACGTCCACGAGAATCGCATTCATCGACGTGACTGCCTGCAGAAGCTGCGTGTACATCTCGTCCTCGGTGAACAGCTTCGCCATCGTGCCCTCTCCGCGCTGCATCGTTCCGACGAGGCTGTCGACCCCGGCGACGGCGGACACCAGCCTGTTGTAGAGCTCGTCGTCCCGCAGAAGCTTGCCGACCGTGCCGTCAGGCGACGAAACGCCTGCGCCAAGGTGGGCAACGAGCGTATCGGCGGAGATGAGCATCCGGTCCAGGCTGTTGTATATCGACGGATCGTTGAGCAGCCGCCCGATCGTTCCCCTGGGATTCTGGAGCCGCAGCATTACCGCGTTGGAGTTGGCGAGAGTCGAGTTGAGATTGTCGTACATCTGCCGATTCGTTATAAGCTGGCCGAGTGTACCCCGGCCGCTTGTCACCCCGTCGGCAACCTCCTGAAGGCTCGACGTCAGCACTGTCACCTGGTCGAGCGCGCCGGCGGCCTGGGCAAGTACCGCTTCATAGTCGGCCGCCACCCCGAGCCGTATCGTGTCACCCGGCTGGAGCATCGGGAACTGAGGGGTGCCCGGCGTGATATCGAGCACCTTGTCGCCCAGAAGACCGAGCGTCTTCAGCTTGGCCTCCGAATCCCGGCGGATCTGCGCCTGCACCTTGCGGTCGACCTCGACGGTAATTTTCAGGTTGCGCATCGTGTCCCCGTCGACCGGGAGGAACTCGATCGACTTCACGCTTCCCGACAGCTGTCCGGCGACAGTCACCTGTCCACCCTCGCGAAGCCCGGCCGTGTTCGGCACGAAGCTAACCAGCTCGTATCGCTTGCTGAAAAGATTCGCTGCCTGCCCGAGCTTCAGGATCGCAACGCCGATGATGGCGATCGCCACCAGAACCACAGCCCCGACTTTCAGCTGGTCCCATGTGACGCCAGTTGATCTCTTCATCGATCGGTCGAGTGAGAGACGGTCATTTCAGTATCCGCCAAGGAAGTCGCGTATGTATTTGTCGTCACTCCCGGACATTTCCTCCGGAGTGCCGATAAAAGCTATCCTGCGCTCCGCCAGAACGGCGATCCTGCTGGCCATCCTGAACGCTGACCTAATATCGTGCGTCACCACGACACTCGTCACTCCAAGCTCCCGCTGAAGCTTGATTATGAGGTGGGTGATTGTGGCCGTCGTGAGTGGATCGAGTCCCGAAGTCGGTTCGTCGTAAAGCATGATCTTGGCGTTGTTCGCCATTCCGCGCGCGATTCCAACCCGCTTCCGCATTCCGCCGCTCAACTCTGACGGCATCATCTCCATCACCCTCGCCGGGTCGAGATCCACGAACGACAGCTTCTCGCGCACGCGATGCTCGATCTCGTCCTCCACCATCTCGGTATGCTCCCTGAGGGGGTAGGCGATGTTTTCGTAGACCGTCATCGAATCGAAGAGCGCCGCCCCCTGGAACACCATCCCCATCTTCTGCCGCACCTTGAGCGCGTCGGGAAAACTGAGCGTAGTGATTTCCTCGCCGTCTATGTAAACCTTGCCGCGATCGGGAGTCAGAAGCCGCAGGAGAAGCTTCAGAATCGTCGACTTGCCGGTTCCCGATTCACCCGCGACGACGATTGTTTCGCCCTCGAGGGCAGCCAGCGAAACGTCCTCCAGTATCGGCTGCTCGAAAGCGAGATAGACATGATCGAGAGCGATGATCGTCTCGTCGGCCTTTTCGCGCGCTGCCGTCGCCCGGTGCTCGGTTGTAGTGCGGGAGTCGTCAATCTCCTTGCGGATCTCTTCCCGCACGCGGCGGTGATCTCCGGTCCGGCGGAGCGGGTCGCCCCGGCCGCCCCACTCAGCCTCGGGCCGCCCGCCGCGCCGGTCCTCGCCGTCACCGCGCTCGCCCTCGACCGGCTCCTCGGGATCGTCTGGTATCTCAGCCATGAGGCAGGAAGGCGAGAAGCAGCTGCGTTATGAAATAGTCGGTTACGAGTATGAGAATGCTCGCCGTGACGACTGTCCTCGTCGTCGAGATTCCCACTCCTTCGGTGCCGCCGGTGGTCTTCAGGCCGAAGTGGCAGGCAACCAGCGCGATGATGCCACCGAACACGAATGGCTTGAAGAGCCCATGAATGAAATCGTTCGGTATGTACTTGAACACGAACCCGCCCCCGGCAATCTGCTCCCACACGGTCTGCCAGTAGAGCGATGTGGGAATCCCCACATACGCGACCGCGATCACGCTGCCGCCGAGTATCCCGGCGAAATCGGTTATCACGGTGAGGACCGGCAGCATTATCAGCGCGGCAAGGATGCGCGGCGTGACGAGCTTCCGGATCGGATCGGTTCCGAGTGTATTCAGGGCGTCGATCTGCTCCGTCACGCGCATCGAGCCGAGCTGCGCCGCGATTCCGGAACCGACGCGTCCAGCGACCATCAGGCCGGCGAGCACTGGCCCGAGCTCGCGGATCATCGATCCGGCGACGAGCCGGCCGATGTACATCGTCGCGCCGAACGTCTTGAGCTGCACGGAGGATTGCAGCGCGAGCACCATGCCGGTGAAGAAACCGGTAAGGATGACAATCGCGAGCGACTGGACGCCGATCGATTCCATCTGCTGTATCAGGTCGCTCCGGTAAAACGGGCGCGAAAAGGCGAACCGGATCGCCTTCGTGCCCAGTACCAGGAACTCCTGGAACGAATGGATTTTTTGCTTCGCGGACTCGTTGAACCGCTGGAGCAATCTGCGTCCTGGTCTGGAGATTCAGCCACAAATGTAATGAAGTTCCAGCCGGCCATGGTGCCACGGACGTTCGACTGTCGGAACTGCCAGCCCCCTCTTACCTTGCTCACCGATGATCGAGCGGATATCACGCAACAGAGTCGAGGAGCTGCTTGCCGCGGCGGAGGGCAAACGTGTCGCCGTTGTCGGCGACGCGATGCTTGACGTGTACCTCAGGGGAGACGTCGACCGCATCTCTCCCGAAGCGCCAGTCCCGGTCGTCAGGATCCGGGAGCGCAAACTCGCACTCGGCGGTGCTGCAAACGTCGCGAACAACATCGTCACGATCGGGGCGGTCTGCGAGCTTGTGTCTGCGGTGGGCGAAGACGCCGCCGGTGCAACGCTCCGCGACATGCTCGAGCAGGTCGGGGCAGATACGCGATCGCTGGTCTCGGTCAAGCGTCCTACGACGACAAAGACCCGTGTTGTTGCAAGGTCGCAGCAGCTCGTGAGGTACGACGAGGAGGAGGATGTCGACCTTGCCGGGGAGGAGACGGCACGCCTGCTCGACGCGCTCGAGGTCGCAGTAGCGTCGGCTGACGCTCTCGTTTTTGAGGATTACAACAAAGGGGTGATCGTTCCGCCAGTAATAATGAAGGGGATCGGCTGGGCCCGGTCGCGCGGGATCCCCACGGTCGTCGATCCGAAATACAGGAATTTCTTCGCTTACCGCGGGGCAACGATATTCAAGCCGAACAGGCGGGAGCTGGAGTCGGCTCTCGGCGCCGAGGTGGACTTCGACCATCCGCAGGCCCTCCCATCGACGTTCGAGCGCCTCGGAGTGGAACACCTCCTGCTTACGCTTGGCGAGATGGGAATGGCGCTTATTTCAGCGGACGGCGAGGTTGGGAGGATTCCGACCACGGCCCGCGAGGTTTACGACGTTGTAGGAGCCGGTGACACAGTCACCGCGTATCTGGCGACAATTATGGCGGCGGGGGGAACTCCGGCAGAGGCGGCCCTGATCGCGAACTTCGCCGCCGGAGTCGAGGTGGGCAAGCTCGGGGCGGCGACTGTCACGCCCAGCGAGGTGCTCGAGGCCTACGACGACTTCGCCGCATCGGGCATCGCTTGATCCGCGCGGCAAACGCTGCGCTCACCGGCGTCCTTCTCCTGGTGTCGCTTTCACCCGGCAAGGCAGCGGGACAGGTAGCGGACACGACTTCCGTACTCGCCAGCGAACCACTCGGCATCTCGCGGGCAGCTGACACAGCCTTTATGCAGCCGGTCATGGTCGCGTCTGCGGAATGCGGGCGCGGGTCGTCGGACGTCGCGCTACGGCGAGTTGGAGTAGCGGGCGTCTTCGTTGGCGGAAATGCGCTGCTGATCAACTACATGAAGAACGCGTGGTGGTCCGGCGAGCGGTCCGACAAGTTTTTTTTCAGGGCTGACTGGGACGAGGATTTCCGCGACCAAGACAAATTCGGGCACGCGGTCGGCGGGTATCATCTTGCGCGAATAGGCGCTTCCCTCCTTCGAAGCGCGTGTTTGTCGAAGCCAACCGCTGTCGCGCTGAGCGCCGCGCATGCCGCTGCTTTCCAGCTCCAGATAGAAATCTGGGACGCGCAGTTCGAGAAATACGGTTTTTCATATCCGGATCTCATCGCGAACACAGCGGGGACGGCGCTCGCGGTGCTCCACGAGGTGCTGCCCGGAACGAAAGCGATAAAACCAACGATCTCATATGCGCCGTCGGCCGCGCTTCGCAACCGGGACAATTTCCCTGGCGAGATGCGACCGTCGCTCGACTACTCAGGTCAGACCTACTGGCTCTCTGCCGACGTTAATGCGATGCTTCCGGCGGCGGCAAAGCCGTACTGGCCGTCGTTCCTGCGCGTTTCGGCAGGCCACTCGATCACCGACTGGATCGACCCCGAGACCGGGGCCAACATCAGAGCGAAGAGGAAGATCCTCCTGACGATCGATTTCGACGCGGAAAAGCTGCCGGGCGAGAACCGGCTCTGGAAGACGTTCAAGCGGAACCTGAGCTTCATCCATCTGCCCTCGCCCGCGATCCAGATCTCGCCTGACTTCGAATTCATCCCATGGTACAAGTGAGATCGTTACTGCTCGCGGGTTGCTTCTTCTCCCTCGCCGCGACTGCGGGAGCGCAGGCCACGCCGTACCTCCCGAACGACGACATCTCGTACCATTACGTCGATGCCCTGATGTCGAGAGGGCTGCTGAGAAATCTTTCGGCGCTGGAACGGCCATATCACGCCGGCGCTGTGCGGGCGGCTCTCGACACTGCCGCTGCGACTGCACATCCCCGGATTACGCAATCGTACCTCGACGCGCTTTCCCAGTCGTTGCGCCGGTTCGAGCTCAGGACCCCAAGCGACACGGCGCGCCGCACGCCGCTCAGGGCAAAAGCGACGTTCGACGTTTACGCGACGGCGCAGACATCGTCGCTCCGCGAATTGATGAGGGCCGACTGGAACGAGGATTTCGAACCCGCCGCTGCCGGATATTTCGTGATGGGCGGAGGTCACCTTGCCGCCTCGGTGCGCGCCATTCTCGATCCACGGCTCAACGAAGATCCTGAATTTTTCAGCAGGAAGGACCGGAGCATTGCGGGACGGACTGAGGACGCGTACGTCAGCGGCCAGTGGAAGTATGCGGAGGCGGCTTACGGAAGAGTCGCCCGCTCGTGGGGCCCGACACAATTCTCCGGACTCCTCGTCGGCGACGACGCATACACCTACGATCACCTGTATGCCAGGCTCGGCACTCAGCGGATAAACGTCTCGACCGTGATTGCTCGTCTCGAGAATTACGTGCTCACTCCGGGGTTTGGGACGTCGCGCTACTTCTCGGTGCATCGCCTTGGATTCAGTCGCGGCTCATTCGAGGGCGGGCTCAGCGAGTCGTATCTCTACTCGGGCGTTCACCGCGGACTCGAGTTCTCCCTGATCAATCCGTTCAACGTCTATAGTCTCAGCTGGAAGAACGAGGGGATGGACGGCAATCTCGCGTTCGGCGGCGACCCTCGCATGGAAGCACCCGCGCGCCGGCACCTACAGCGTCCAGGCGCTGCTCGACGACATCCAGATAGACAAGTGTGACTCGCTCTGCGAGGAGCCGTCGTCATACGGATTCACATTTTCCGCCGAGGGAATTCCGATCGCCGGAGAACAGCGGGCGTTCGCGTCATACACGCGCGTCTCCAATCTCGCTTACTACACGCCCAATGTATCGGAGAGATACGCGAGTTATCTCGTGGGCCTTGGGCGGGGGTTCAGCGACTACGATGAGGTTCGCGCCGGCATCGATCTCGCCGTGATCCCGCGCACTCCGCTGAGGGCGTATATCGCGCACCGGCGTCAGGGCCAGGGCGATTATCGCGGGAAATACCCCGATCCCGCCGACTACGGCACGACACCGGGTTTCCTTTCGGGCAACGTGTGGACGGTAAACCGGATCGCGATGAGCGGGGCGTCGACATACGGGCGGGATTTCCAGGTCACTGCCGACATGGGCATCAACTGGAATACGAATCGCTTCAACGTAGTCGGGCAGAACGACAAGCAGCTCGAGGGACGACTCAAGGCAATCTGGGTACCGCGGTGGCTCATCCGTTTTGACTGACTTGTGGTCCCTGCTACATTCAATCGAGTACGGGCCCTTAGCTCAGTCGGTTAGAGCAGCGGACTCATAATCCGACGGTCGCAGGTTCGAGTCCTGCAGGGCCCACTCTTCAAACTCCGGAATCGCTGCGCGCGAGGCTGTCCATAGATGAACTGGACGTGGATGCGGATAGCTTCGTGGATCGACACGCGCGCGAAGTTCGTCGACTCGCTCCCAGAGCGCGGACGACTTCTCGACCTCGGAAGCTCGGATGGTGGAACACTCCGCCATTTTGCCGAGTTGAGGCCTGACCTGGCGCTCGCCGCGGGTGATATCGAAGGAAGGCCCGAGGCTTATCCCCGCTCGACCGACTTCAGGCGGTCAGATTTCGACAGGGACCCCCTGCCCTGGTCCGACGGTCTCTTTGACGGCGTGACGTGCATGCACGTTGTCGAGCACCTTAAGGATCCTTCGCATCTGATGCGCGAGGCATTCAGGGTTCTCGCCCCGGAAGGCAAACTCTACGTCGAGACACCGGCGCCGGAGACTGTCAACATGAAAAGCGCTACGGGCAGCGCGAAAGGGCGCGTGACCGTGAACTTCTTCGACGACCCGACTCACCTGCAACCGGTTCCCGTAGAGGAGCTGACCAGGATGGCACTCGATGCGGGATTCGATTCAGTCGATCATGGAGTGTCGAGGAACCTGATCTTCACTGCGGCGTATCCTGTTCTGCGAATGTTGCGGCCGGGCAGTCGCCACCGGTATGTCGCCCAGCTTCACTGGACCGGCTGGTCTGTATACGTCATCGCCCGCAAACGGGGACGTCATCGGTAGAGCGGTTATCTTCCTGCCCTGTATACGCCAAGTTACATTTCTGATTCACCCGGAGCCAGATCGGGCTATCGTAAAGTACTTTGCGGGATTAAAGTCAGAGGTTGAAATCGACGGTCGCGTAGCTCAGCTGGTTAGAGCGCTGCTTTCACACAGCAGAGGTCCGGGGTTCGAGTCCCTGCGCGACCATGCCCCACTGTCCGCTCCACCGTGCGGAACATCTTCTTCAAATTGCCAATAATTCGATGAGTTCACTCAAGCTGCGGTTTGTCGCTCTTGCCGCAATCCTCTTCATCGTGCCTTCAGTAGTCGAGGCTCAGTCCCCGGCCCAGGCGCAACAGATGCTCCAGGCCAACCCCGGCCTTCTCCGGGAGCTTCGCTCCCGCATCCTCTCGAGCGGACTCACCCCCGATCAGGTTCGAGCCCGGCTGAGAGCCGAGGGATACCCCGAGAACCTCCTAGACGAATACCTTTCGGGAGGGACCGAATCGGGGGTCGAAAACCTCGGAACCACCGGGGTCCCGCAGACTGAGGTGTTCGCGGCCATAAGCGCGCTGGGAATCGTCGACACAGTCGACGCCACGACCCTCCGCTGCAGCGTCGAAGCTCTTTCAGCGGACACCGTGCTTACTGCCGCGGATACTCTTGGAATCGGTTTGGAGCGCGCTCTTGCCAATCGCCGCGCCCTGAGGGAGCGGTGTGCAGCACGGATCAGAACGCTCACGCCTGAAGACAGCATGCGGCTCAGGCAGCATCGTGATAGCGGATACGTCATTTTCGGGCTCAACACCTTCCGCGACGAGACAACCCTGTTCGACGCGAACCTGAGCGGGCCGGTCGACGACAACTACCGCCTTGGACCGGGTGACCAGCTGGCGCTGATTCTCACCGGCGACGTGTCGCAGTCATATATGCTCGACGTGACTCGTGAAGGGTTCATCGTGGTGCCGCAGGCAGGCCAGATCTACGTGTCGAACCTCACACTCGGACAGCTGCGCGAAGTTCTCTACACGCGGCTCGGCAGAGTTTACTCAGGCGTGCGCCGCGGTCCGGGAGCGTCCACTCAGTTCAGTATCAGCCCCGTCCGCCTTCGCAGCAACCAGATATTCGTACTCGGTGAGGTCCTGAGCCCTGGCAGCTATCGGATCTCGAGTGCCGGTACTGCGATGTCCGCCCTTTATGCCGCACGCGGCCCGTCTGACAACGGAAGCATGCGGAACGTGCAGATCAGGCGCGGCGGTCGGACGATCGGCGTGCTCGACGTCTATGACTACCTCATCAACGGCGACGCTTCGGACGACGTTCGACTTCTCAACGGCGATATCGTCTTCGTTCCCGTGAACCAGCCGCGCGTTCGTGTCGTGGGTGAAATCGTGCGTCCTGCTACCTACGAGCTGGCGGCCGGCGAGACGCTTTCCGACGCGATTCGATTCGCCGGCGGATTCACGCCAAACGCTTCGCGGCGTCGCGTCCAGATCGAGCGCATCCAGTCGCCGATCGAGCGGCAGCTCGGCGGCAGAGACCGTGTGACGCTCGACATCTCTCCAGTCGGCCTTGTTGACGGCGGGCCAACGGACATTCCGCTACTCGCCGGAGATGTCGTGCGCGTGTTCCCGATTACGGAGCGCATGCGCAACCGGATCGCGGTGGAGGGTAATGTCTGGCAGCCCGGAACCATCGGGCTCACGCCGGGAATGACAATTTCGCAGGCCCTGCGCGCTGCGGGTGGAGTGCAGCCGGACACATATCTGGGGCAGATCCTCATCTCGAGACTGAACCCCGACTCGACCCGCACCCAGCTGCATGCAAGTCTTGCCGACACGACTGGCGTCGTCATCGGCGACTTTCCGCTGCGGGAAGATGATCACCTGCGCGTATTCTCGATGACCGAATTCCGGCCGACCCGCTACGTCGCAATCACTGGTGCGGTTCGCAACAGCGGGCAGGTTCCCTATCGCGAAGGAATGACGGTCCGGGACCTGGTACTCCTCGCGGGCGGTCTTGAGCAGAGCGCCGACCTTCGAGAAGCTGAGGTTGCCCGGCTTCCGCTCGACCGGCGCGACGGAACGACGGCGACGACCTTCAGGGTGCCGCTCGACTCGAGCTACATATTCGAGCGAGGCCCTGACGGCAAATACTTTGGACCGCCGGGACTTCCCGCTCGTTCGGGCGACGCACCCGAAGTCGCCCTCGCGCCTTATGACAACGTGTTGATTCTCCGCCAGCCTAACTGGGAGCTTCAGCGCCAGGTCATCATCGCCGGGGAAGTTCTGTATCCGGGCACTTACTCTCTCCGCACCAAGACCGAGAAAGTCTCGGACGTTATTCGCCGCGCTGGTGGTCTTACACCCGAAGCATACGCGGACGGCGTGACGTTCTACAGATACAACAACAACGTCGGCCGGATAGGAATCGCCCTTCCCCACGTTCTGAGTGATCCGCGATCGCGCGACAACCTCCAGCTTCTCGACGGTGACTCGATCTTCATTCCCCGGTTCAACGCGGTCGTGAACGTGAAAGGATCTGTCAACTCCCCGGTCGCTGTCACGTACGTGCCCGGCGCTTCACTCGATCACTATGTGCGGGCCGCAGGCGGCATCACGCGCCGCGGCGACATTCGTTACGCCTATGTCACTCAGCCGAACGGCAAGGTCGAGGCAACGGGCGGCAAGTTCATCTTCCGCTCGAACCCCAAGCCACGCCCCGGCAGCACTGTCTTCGTTCCGGAGAAAGATGCGAGCGAGCGGCGCCTCGACTACCTGGCCACACTTGGCACGCTCGCGCAGGTGGCTGCGAGTTTCGTAGCCATAGCGATCGCCCTCAAGCAATAGGCAAGGTGCAACCGGCCGAGCAGGCACAGCCCTCCGACCATCTTACCGTAACGGGATGGGCGGCGGGCGTTGTCTCCCGGTGGAAGATGGTGCTTGCAGTAACGGTTGGGAGCATGGTTCTGGGCGTTGCCGCGTCTGTCATTATTCCACCTGTATATCGGAGCAAGGCCTCCTTCATCGCCAACAGCTCGAGCACGTCAAAGCTCCAGGGAGCCCTCGGCGGAACTTCAGGTCTCGGGGGAATCATCTCTCAGCTCGGCGGAAGCGTAGGTGGCGATCCTTCGGAGTCGCCGAACTTCTATGTCCACCTGTTGTCGAGTCGCGAGCTTCTCACCCGACTGCTCGAGTCTGAATTCCCGCACCCGGGGACCGACGCTCCGAATGACAGCGCGACGCTGCTGAGCATTCTCAGGATAAGAAACTCTGATCCGCAGCGGCAGATGGAGCTTGGCGTAAAGCAGATGACCAAGGCGATGACAACGGGCATGGATGCGAAGACGAATCTCGTCTGGTTCTCCGTCGACGCGCGATGGGCAGAGCTGAGCTCCGAAATTGCCAACCGGCTCATCTTTCTTGTGAGCACGTTTGACAGGGAGATCAGGGTGTCGCGGGCCAAGTCTCTCCGTGAGTTCCTCCAGATGCGCCACGACAGCGCGCAGAGCGCATTGCGGCAGGCTGAGGAGAGCCAGCGGATTTTCTACGAGAGGAACCGCGGTTTCGTCGGTGGATCTCCCGCGCTCAAGTTCGAGGAGCAGCGTATCACCCGGGAAGTCGATCTTGCGTCCGATCTCTATGTGAGCCTCGACAGGCAGCTCGAGGTCGCGCGCATCGACGAGATAAACAACGCCGCGCTGATCACGGTCGTCGACTCCGCTGTCGTCCCGCGAAAAGCGTTGTGGCCGCGATACTGGGTCACTCTTTTTACCGCGGCGGCGGTCGGGCTGCTGATCGGCCTCCTCCTCGCCGGAAGCGCGGCGATTCTCGCGGACTGGCGGGCGCGCAATCCCGAATCGTGGGGATACCTGCGATCATCGGTAAGGAAGACGCGGGCCGAGCTCAGGGATATTTTCCGCGCACGTCGCCGGCACCGACCTGCGTCAGCCGAAGAGCTCGAGGCGGCCGTCAACACTCAGCGCCCGGCCTGAGGCCGCGAAAATCGCCGCGGAGCCGGCCGTGACCGTCACGCCGCCCCTCACGCCAAGCATCTGGATAGCGGGAATAGTTTCCCGCTGGAAGCTCGTTGGCGCAGTCGCCCTCGGAGCGATGACGGCGGCTGCAATGGCAGTCATCGTGCTGCCACCCGTCTACCAGGCTCACACGACTTTCATCGCGCCGAGCAGCGCCGGAGTGAGCGCCCAGCTTGCGGGCGAATCCGACGCGAGCAGCGTCGCGCTTCGGGCAGCTCTCGGATCGGCTGACGCAGCGCTCGAGTCTCCGCTTTACTACTCGAAGCTCCTCGAGAGCGAAGCGCTCAGGAGGCGCGTGCTCTTGTCCCGCTTCGCCGATCCGCTTTCGCGAGCCGGCTCGGACAGCGCCACGCTCGTCGAGATAATGCGTATCCGCGCCAGCGAGCCGGCAAGGCGACTCGAGATCGCCAGCCAGCGGCTCGAGCGCGCCATGTCGTTCGGGTTCGACCTGAACACGAACGTCGTCGGGCTCGACGTCCGGATGCCATCGGCAGACCTTGCGGCAGCAGTGACGCGCCGGATCGTCCAGGTCGCCGACGAAATCGCGCAGGAACAGCGGAGCGTCCGCGCACGCCAGCGGAGACTGTTCACCGAAGCACGACTCGACGACGCACGCACCGGGCTGAGTGTCGCAATGGAGCGCCATCGCTCCTTCGAGGAGCAGAATCGCCTCTGGCGTGGCTCGCCGGAGCTCGTCACGGCCGAAGCGCGACTCAGGCGCGCGACTCTTCTGGCTGAGGCGAGCCTGATGGCCCAGCGCGAGGAGCTCGAGACAGCTCGCGCTCAGGAGCTCGGGGACCGCGCGCGCACTACGGTCGTCGACACTGCCGTCCCGCCGACCAGGGCGCTGTGGCCGCGGTACGGACAGCTTCTCTTCAACGCGATCCTTTCTTCACTGCTTCTCGGCCTCATCGTCGCAGGCTTCGCGACGTTCCTGTCGGGCCGGCGGCAGGCGGCTCCTGAAGAGCCGCCTCCTTATCAGACCGGGAAGAAGTCTGCGCTCAGCCGGATCGCCTTCCCGGTATTTGCCTGGGGCCTGGTCTTCCACAGCCTGCTGATCACTGTCCTTTTCGGACTGTTCGGCCTGTCGGTCGACCTGGTCCGGAGCCTGGCCGCGTGGAAGGAGGTTGGCCTCGCGGTGCTGCTCGCCATCGTGGTATTGCGGGCATTCACAGGGCGGGGATCGCGAACAGTCCTCGCATGGCCCGACATGTGGGTGGGCGGACTCATCGCGACCGCGCTGATGTTCCTGCTCCTCGAGAATCCGTGGCTCAGGTTCAATCTCCCGCGGCAGGCCGAGCTGCTGGGCTTTCGTGACGCCGTGTACTTCATGCTCCTCTACTTCATCGGCCGCACGATGCCCGAGCTGGTGTCGGACGAGGGAGCTATGCGAAAGGTCTTCATTCTCGTCCTCGTGACCGGCGTCATCGGCGTGATAGAGCGAACGGTCGTGAGCCCGGAGATGCTCGTCGCGCTCGGCGTCGCCGCATACTTCCAGGACTTTCTCGGGGTTTCGGCGTTCACCGTCGGCAACGTCTATGGGTTGCCTCTCAACTACTGGACGATGATCGGTGGGGATCTCTTCCGTCGCGCGGGCTCGGTGTACCTTAGCGGCCAGGGCTTCGCGGTTCCATTCCTTATTCTCTTCCCGCTTGCGACGGCATGGGTGTTCCTGCGCCCGTCGATCACCCGGGGACAGATTATCGCCTACGCGATAATATCCACGGCGCTGGTGCTCACGCTCACGCGAATGACGATCCTCATCGCGCTGATACAGCTCGTGCTGTTCGTGAGCTTGAGAAAGAGGCCCGAGTGGGCGGTCGCGGGCCTGGCTGTGGCCGGTGCGGTTTTTCTGGCGGCATTCGCGTTCATTCCCGGATTTCCGATGTTCGTGTGGTACACCTTGTCGTGGCAGGAAGGCAGCAGTGTCTCCCACGTCAACGACTGGATGAACGGCATCGCGATTTTCTTCCAGAATCCCTGGGGCATGGGACTCGGGACCGCGGACCAGACTGCTGTCCGCGCCGGCCTGAGGCACCTGACGGGTGACAATCTCTACCTGAAGTACGGCGTCGAGTTGGGAGCGCTGGGACTGTCCCTGTTCGTCCTGATAATCGTCTCGCTGGGACGCTCGGCTATGAAAGTCTACCGGAACGGTACGACGTGGGCGCAGAAGCGGATGGGGATTACGATCTGGCTGGCGGCGATCGGCATCTCGATCAACGGTATAACGGCGGTCGTGTTCAACTCGATCACGCTCGGCTGGCTCTTTTTCTGGCTCGCTGGTGCGACTGTCACAGTCGCGCAGCGACTTCCGGATCGCGCCCAGGCGACGGATCCCGCCACGTGATAACCGTCGCGATCGACGAGGAGCATACCCGGCAGACTTCCGCGGGCACGGCGCGGTGCTCAAGCTCCCTCGCACGGGCGTTGAGCGCCCGCGACGACGTCCGGCCGATCCTGCTTGGCGGCGGACCATTGACCGAGCGCGGCCCGCGCAAGAAACTGACGACCGCGCGCCAGGATTTCATCTGGTATCCGTGGCTCGGGCGGCACAAGGCGGCGAAGCTCGGAGCTGACGTCTATCACTGCCCAACGCCGCGGGCGCCGCTCACAAAGGGAAAGCCGCCGCTGGTCGTGACAGTCCACGATCTCGTGCCGGTGCTCTTTCCTGAGACGATGACGCGATGGAGCCGGTTCTATGGACGCGCGACGCTCAGGCGGGTACTCGATGCGGCAGATATCATCGTCACTCCTTCGAGCGACACCGCAAATGACCTCACGTCGATGTTTGGCCTGCGCGAAGATCGCGTGCGAGTCGTGTGGAACGGTGTTGACTCGATTTTCTTTTCGTCACCTCCGGCGCAGCAGACCGGAACGGTTCCCTACGTTCTGTTCGTTGGAACCCCGGAGCCGAGAAAAAATCTTCCGCGACTCGTGGAAGCGATGCGGGTGCTGCGAACCCGGGGATATCCGCACACGCTCGTGGTTGCCGGTGGCGGTGGATGGGGCGGAGTCAGCTTTGATTCCGATGCGGTGCAGCTGGAGGGGCGAGTGTCTGACGAACGACTGCTCTCGCTGTATGCGAACGCCGCGTGCCTTGCGCTTCCGTCGCTGCACGAGGGCTTCGGGTTACCCGCGGTCGAGGCAATGGCTGCTGGAACGCCGGTGGTCGCTGGTGCCCGCGGAGCTTTGCCCGAAGTCGTTGGAGAGGCAGGAGTGCTGGTAGATCCCGAGGATGTGAACGCGATTGCATCCGGTATCGTGACCGCTTTCGCCGATCGTGAAAGACTTACCCGCGCAGGACGCGCGCGCGCCGCCGGGTTTACCTGGGAGAAAGCGGCGGCGGCGATGGCTGCGATATACCATGAGCTCGTCTAGCGGCAAGAACTCGCTCGACTGCTTCGAGCACGCGCGATGCGGGAATGGTTAGAAGAGATTCTGAATTTTCGCCGCTGGTCACGAGCTCGTGGCCTTCGCCCAATGGCGCGAACGAGTCGGGGATTCCAGCCTCGAAGAGCGCCACGGTCGGGACGCCAAGGGCGCCGGCAATGTGCATTGGCCCACTGTCGTTGCAGACGAGAAGATCGCAGCGACTGATCGAGGCAATAAGCTCGCGGAGAGAAACCCGCGCGGCGATGACCCCCGGAATGGTGAACAACTCACCGCCATAGCCGCCTGGCTCGGCGAACGCGACGACCCGTACTCCCGGCTGTGATGCGAGCGCGCCGGCGACCTCGCGAAACCCGTCAAGCGACCATCGCTTTTCGGCGACGCTGGCCCCCGGATGGATCCCGACGACGAAGTCGCCGCTGCTGACTCCCTGAGACTCCAGGTAACCGATAGCCCAGTAACGCTCCGGATCGGTAATGTGGAGTCGAGGGACCGAAACATTCACCGCCCCGCCAAGCGGGCCCAGCAAGTCCAGCCACGCGGCGACCCTGTGTCGCGGTCCCGATGCGATCGGTAGCGCATCAGTCAGGAACGAATCGCCCCGCGAGCTGGAGTGAGCAACCCTGCGCCGCGCGCGCGACAGCCCGAGCAGGAGGCGCTCTCGCAAATGGTCGCGTCCTGAGAATGCGATGTCGAATCGGAGTGCCCGCAACGCCCGACCCGCCTGGAGCAGCCCGAAGATTTTCCCGCGAAGGCCTATGCTGTCAGACGGACGCCAGGACAAGTCTGATACGATGATTTCATCCACCAACCCCGTACCCGACAGCAGGTCGTCCGCGAAGGACTTTGCCGCGAGGGCGATGCGGGCTCGCGGGAAAACGTACCGTAGCTGCGCGAGAAACGGCATAGTGAGAATCACATCGCCGATATTCCAGAGCTCAATGACCAGCACCCGGTCGACAGGGTCGTCGAGTTTACCGGCGAGCGAGCCCTCGACCATCAATTCCCCGGCGACGGCGGAACGACCACCCACGGAGTCTTCTCTTCGACGGTTACAATCGCCTCGAGATTGTCGGCAAAGAAACGCGTCGCGTTGCCCACCGCGAGCAGCTGGGTGCGAATCGATCCCAGTTGGCGTGCGAGCTCGGCGCTCGGACGACCGTAGCTCACCTTGCGCACGACGACCCGGAAATCCGGCGAAAGCCGGGAGAAATATTCGACGATTTCAGGCGCGCTGTATTCCTTCCAGTGGTGGCCAAAGGTGTCGGAGCGAAGAATCTGGCCGACATTGAGGCCGATCCGGCGCAGCGATACCAGATTCCAGAGCGCGCCAAGCACCGAGAGCAGCTTCAGCGAATTGGGGGTGGTGACGTAGATGATCCCTCCACGACGGACCAGCTCGTGTACGCGCCGCCAGAACGCGGTGGGATTGAAGGTGATATGCTCGAGAATCTCGCAGAAGACTACCGCGTCAAAACGGTCTGCCTCAGACCCAAGGAATACACCGTCGGGGAAAGCGCGATCCTCTACCGGCAGGAGAGCGACGTTCATTCGTGCTGCGCGCTCGACGACGAACTGAAGCGTCGCATGCACCGGCACGTCGATAGCGGTTACCCGATAACCCAGTGTGGAGAGAATCGAAGAAAAGTGGAGGTAATGCCCACCGATATCGAGAATCTCGGCGCCAGGGCTAACGAGCTCGACGATCCGCGCTGCCGCCTGACGGAACCGTTCCTGGTGCAGCGTGAAATACGCCAGATCGTCGTGAATCGACTGATATCGCTCGATATCCTGACGTACGGCGGTGCAGGCCTCATCGACGGAGCTCATCCTACTGTGCCGCGGGCCGCGGCGCCGAAAACATCGTCAGCCACGCGCGCCGCTCGCCTGGGGTGAAAACAAGACCCCAGGTAAGGCCGGCGTAGCCGAGGAAGCCTGCGGCGGCGACTGCTGAAGCAGCCGTCCATGACATGTCCCCCAATCGCGCTGAGAGCGCCAGCGCAAGGAAAAGCGCGAGGCCGCACCCAAATAGCGTGAGCTCCCGCCTTCGTTCG
>JBPPMU010000339.1:0-19030 GCA_051306215.1 Gemmatimonadaceae bacterium
CTGCCGGCGCTGCCTGGGTTCCCTGATTCGGTTTTTGTCGAGGACACCGCTGTGGTTCTTCCCGAGCTTGCGATAATGACTCGTCCCGGGGCAGAGTCGAGGCGCCCCGAAGTCGATTCTGTCGCTGGCGCAATTCGTCCGCATCGACCGGTCGTCTCGGTGGACGCACCTGGCACAATAGACGGCGGTGACGTACTGCGTATTGGCTCGACGATTTTTGTAGGTGAGTCAGGCCGTACTAACCGCCACGGACTGCGGCAGCTGGCAGAGCTGGTTTCACCGCACGGGTATGTCGTAAAATCGGTGCCGGTGTCGGGGTGTCTTCATCTCAAGAGCGCGGTGACTCGGGTCGCCGAGGATGTGATTCTCATCAACCCCTCATGGGTTTCCTCATCTGAATTCTCGGGACTCGGGAGAATCGAGATTCATCCGGACGAGCCGTTCGCAGCAAATGCGCTGCTCATCGGCGGATCAGTCATCTATTCGCAAACGTTCGCAAAGACCGCGGCGCGGCTCGAAGGGACAGGAATAGAGTTGCGACTTGTCGAGATGGACGAGTTGGCAAAAGCGGAAGGTGCAGTAACCTGCTGCAGTATAGTTTTCGAAGCTGACGCAGACTGACCGCGGAGTTGAATGCTATCGCACTCCGATCCGGTCGATCATCTCCTTGTAGCGCGGGTCGCCCCGGAGCGGGTCGTATCCGGGATCGAGGTGCAGGTATATCAGGCCCGCTGAGCGCGCCTGGTAGGCACGCTCCAACGCTTCGAACGCCTTGTCCATGTTGCCCAATGCAGCGTGCCCCATCGCAAGGTACTCGGACCGGATGTACTGCTGCCTCGATTCTGACTCGAGCCGGGTCATTATCTCCTCCGCTTCCTCGCGCCTGTCGAGCTCAGCGAGCGCCCGCACGATCATCGCGTCATATGAGCGAACAGCGCGGTCGAGGGCCTGTCCGCGCTGAAACCAATCGAGGGCGAGCTCAGGGCTTCCGAGGGCGAGATACGCGGATCCCATCCAGACGAAGCCGCGACCGTATTCCTCGTCGACCTCGAGAAGCTCGTTTCCCTGAGCTATCGCTGCTTCGTAGTCCTTGTCGTAAAGCAGGAAACGCGTGAGCCATCCGGCGTACTCGACTCGCAACGGATCGAGCTCGACCGCTTTCCTCACTGCCTCAACACCATCCTTCATTCGCCCGATCAGTGGCAGTGCAGTCCCGTAGACCCACTGTGCCTCTGAATTGTTCGGGCTGAGCGCGACTGCCCGCTCGAGCCTGGCTGCTCCCTCGTCGAAAGCCCATTCGTGCCAGCAAAGGACCTTGCCCACCGAGATCATCGCGTCCGCAAGCGCCGGGTCACGCTGAAGCGCCCGTTCGGCAGCGGCCTTCGCTCTTGGATACGCTTCGTCCGGCGCGACCCAGTCGTCTGCAAGGTCGCACCAGACGTCGGCAATTCCGGCATATGCGCGGGCGAATCCCGGATCCTGAAGCAGGGCATGCTGGAACAGGTCGAGTGCTTTTCGGAGGCTTTGCTCGCTGAATTTGTTGAAGTGGTAGCGGCCCTTGAGATACGTCGTATACGCTTCGAGATTCTTCGTGGGCGCGACAACCTGGCCTGTTGCGCCTACGAGCTGAACCTTCAACGCCTCGACGATCGATCTCGATATCTCATCCTGCACGGCGAAAACGTCCTCGAGCTGGCGATCGTAGGTCTCCGACCAGAGCTGATAACCGTTGTCAACGTTCACTAGTTGCGCGGCGATGCGAATACGGTTGCCGATCTTGCGGACGCTTCCTTCAAGTACGGATGTCACGCCGAGCTTTTCGCCCACCTGGCGGGCATCGACATCCTTCTTTCCCTTGAACGCGAATGACGAGGATCGTGATGCAACCTGCACCCCCGGGACTTTCGCCAGCGCGTTGATGATCTCCTCTGTCATCCCGTCACTGAAATACTCGTTCTCCGGATCGGCGCTCATGTTCGCGAGCGGGAGCACCGCGATCGCCTTGGGGGCGGATGACTTCACCTCGGATGAGACGTGAGCAGCGCCCTCACCAGTGCGAAGAGCTCCGCGGAGTGCGTCTGCGAGTTCGGCTCCGGTGCGGTAGCGGTCAGCGGGCGACCGAGCGAGTGCCCGGCTCAAGGCGGCTTCGACCGCATCGGGGACGTCGCGTGTAATGCTCACGCTCGGAACTGGTGACACGAAGCGCTTGGCGATTATCGACCGTGCGTTAGGGCCGGTGAATGGAGGCTCTCCGGCGAGCATCTCGTAGAGCACACATCCCAGGCTGTAAAGATCGCTCCGACCGTCGATCTCCGTCTCGCCGCTTGCCTGCTCGGGACTCATGTACGCAGGCGTGCCCACCGCGAGGCCGGTGTGAGTGATCGACTTGCCGGCGCTCGCCGCCTTCCCGATGCCGAAATCCGCAACCATCGCCGCACCTTCGTGCAGCAGGATGTTCTCTGGCTTGATATCGCGGTGTATGACCTGCTGGCGGTGGGAATAGTCGAGCGCCGACGCAACCTCGGCCGCTATGTGCAAGGCGTCCTCGAGCGCCAGCTGGCCCTCCCGCTCGATGCGGTCACGCAGCGACTGGCCTTCCATGCTCGGCATGACGTAGAAGAGCAGCCCGTCCGCCTCTCCCGAATCGAAAACGGGCAGAATATTCGTATGCGTGAGTCTCGCGGCCATCTTGATTTCGCGGAGGAACCGCTCGGCGCCGATCTCAGCCGAGACGTCGGGGCGAAGCACCTTTACGGCGACCGTGCGCTCGTGCCGCAGGTCGCGCGCGAGGAAAACAACAGCCATTCCGCCCTCGCCGAGCTGGCGTTCTACGGTGTAGCGGCCGGTAAGCCCGGATTCGAGGCGCTGCTGAAGTTCATTCACAGGCTCAATACGGTGTTCCCGGATTCCCGGGAGCTAGTGTGCTCCCGCGGCGGCCGGAGTTTATCGTCGCTTCGGCGGCTTTTTCAGAAGCTCGCGCATCCTGGAAAGCTCCTTCTCCGAGAGCCGGTTCTGTTCCACGAGGTGAGCGAGCAGCTTTATCGGAGAGCCCCCATAGATCTTGTTGAGGACCCTGCCAAGCGCCGATTCGCCGGCCTCCTCGGGCTCTATGACAGGAAAGTAGATGTGAGTCTTTCCCTCGCCGCGCCGGTGCGAGACGTAACCCTTCATCTCGAGCGTCCGGACCATGCTCGATATGCTTGTGTACGCAAGGTCAGGGTCTACCCTGTCGCGGACCTGCGTCACGGTTGCCTCGCCCAGCTCCCACAGAACGCTCATGATGTCGAGCTCGCGCTGGGTAAGATGAAGGCCTGTCATCGTGCAAGCACAGGATGAGGCATCGACAGCAATACGAAAATCATGAGGCAGGCGAGGGCAGGGAGGAGAAATCGCTGGATGTGCCTCAGCGGGACCGGCGCGACCAGCGCAATGAGTCGCCGCTCGAGCATGCCCGCGCCGAGGAACGCTGGTTGGAGACGCGGGCCGCGGTTCGCGGCGAGCGCGACCTTGAGGAGCAGCTCGCCGTATGCACGCGGGTCACCGAGTGCTGATACGACGCGCTTGTCACAGTCCATCTCGACTGCGAGACGCAGTCGTCGCAGCAGCCACCAGAGTGCGAGATTCCACGGTGTAAGTATCAATGTCAGCGACGCGACGCATAAAAGGAGGGCGTCGTGTGACTTTCGGTGCTCCTCTTCGTGACGGATAACGTACCGCCGCTGGACTCCCGGTAGTGCCAGCACCCATCGAGGGACGAGGACTTTCGACTGGATCACTCCAACTGTTGCGGGTCCGATGGACTCGGTAACGACGACGGGAATTCCGTCGATGACCGGGCTCACCATCGAGACGCTTTGCCTGCGCGAGCGCCGCACAAGGAATGAAACGCGTGCGAGAGTCGCCACCCCCCACAGGATCAGCATTCCCGAGGCCGTGAGCCATGCAGTGTTGATCATCGGGTCGAAGGTCGAAGCGCGCGCCCAGAGAGTCGGGTTCGTCGCATGCGAGTGCGTGCCGCCGGTCTCCCCGGCAAAAGCTGCGACCGGAGCCTTGTGGCTCGTCCGGTAGATCGGCGGAACCGTCATCGTGACGGCGATGACCAGGCACCAGATCCATCGTCGCGCCGTCGTTGAGGCCGGGAGCAGGCGCTCGACGAGCAATCCTGCGATGCCGGCCAGCGTCGCGACAGCGTTCACATAGAGGATGCACAACATCTGAGGCTCCTTGCCGGGCCTGACCGCGGCCCCGTCCGGGGACGAATAACTAAGTACTTACGAGTATGGTACGGAAGCAGCCCCGCCGGGTTTCGATGGAAAGCCTCCGGATTCGAAACTAAAAACTAAGTTATTACGTACCCGCATCCAATGGACCTGGGTCGCTTACCCCGGAGGTCGATCGATGCGACTGACATACGTGCTGCACATCGTTGCTGGCGGTCTTGCCCTCCTTTCGGGCTACGTCGCGTTATACGCGGCAAAGGGGGGAGCGCTGCACCGGCGCAGCGGGATGGTGTTCGTCATCGCGATACTTGTAATGTGCGTAGCGGGTACGATGATGGCGGTGATCCGGGGGGTGGCGCCGGCGGTAAACATCCCCGCGGCGCTGCTGACGTCGTATCTCGCTATTACGTCACTGACAACGGTGCGCCCGCTCCCCGCCGGCAGGGACTGGATCGATGCGGGTCTGATGCTCGTCGCCCTGGGGACTGGATTGGCCTCTCTCGCGTTCGCTCGCGACGCGCTGACAAGCCCTGACGGTATGAGGCAGGGAATGCCGGCTTTCCCTTTTCTCCTTTTCGGGACCGTAGCTTTGCTGGCGGCCGGGCTCGACCTGCGGATGGTTCGCTCCGGTGGCCTCACGGGTGCGGCACGCATCACGCGGCATCTCTGGCGCATGACCTTCGCGCTCTTCATCGCCGCGATGTCGTTTTTCATCGGTCAGGCAAAGGTGTTTCCTGAGCCCATGCGTATCCCGCTCCTGCTCGGAATGCCCGTCATTGCCGTGCTCGTCACGATGCTCTACTGGCTCTGGCGGGTGAGCATCAGGCGGCGCCTCCGCGGTCTCAGCCTTGTCTCAACGCGACAGCGCTGAAAAACGATGGTGTCGTCAGTCGCTCGTCATGATGAACAACGGTGCCCCGTCAAACTCATAGATCGGGCGCAGCCGATCCGTGTTGTAGTACTTCTTCACGTCGACGACCTTCTTCTCCGAAGTGACACTCGTGATCGGGACGCTGTCGTAGAAGCCGCGGTGAACGCTCACCAGTCGCCCGAACTGCTTCTTGAGTATCAGGTCCAGCGCAAGGTTCCCGAATGCCATCGGCACTATCGAGTCGAGAGCATCGGGATCCCCTGACCGAACGAGATACCCGAGCCGCTGGCTGACGACATCGATCCGCCGGCCATTGTTGTATTTCGGCGAGAACTCCTTGAGCGCCGATGCGACCCTGTCGCCGATTCCCCCCAGCTTGCGGTGCCCGAACATGTCAGTCTCCTCGCTCTCGAAGCTCATTCCTTCGTGTGACTTGAGGCTCGCCCCTTCCGACACAAGCGCCACCGAATACTTGCTGGGATTTCTGTTGTGGTCGTGCGTCATCAACTCGGTGAGATGCTCGAAGTCCGCCGCGTACTCGGGGATCAGGCAGCGGTCGGCCGCGCCGGCCATCGTCGGCAGGAGGGCGGTGAATCCCGCATACCGTCCGAACACCTCGATCACCAGGAACCTCTCGTGCGATCCAGCCGATGTGCGCAGGCGGTGCGTCAGCTCGATCGTGCGCGTGACGCATGTGCTGAAGCCGATGCAGTAGTCCGTCCCGTACACGTCGTTGTCCATCGTTTTCGGGATCGCCACAACGTGCACGCCTTCGTCGTGCAGGCGCTTGCCGTAGCTGAGCGTGTCGTCGCCGCCAATCGGGATCAGGACGTCGACACCAATGTGCTCGAGATTCCTCAGCACATCTTTCGTGACGTCGTTGACAGGCTCGTCATAGCCGGTGAGATGCGCCGGGATGCGGGCACGCGGCAGGTGGCTCGGCCGGGTTCGGGACGTATGAAGGAAGGTGCCGCCCGTCCGTCCGGCACGATTCACAATTGACTCAGTCAGCTCCTGCAGACATTCGGAATTGTCGGCGCCCTTCTCCCGATTGTAGTCGACGAGTCCCGCCCAGCCGCGCCTTATACCGACGACCCGGTAACCCTCGCGCAGCGCGCGGATAGTGATGGCTCTTATCGCCGGATTGAGGCCGGGGACATCGCCGCCACCGGTAAGAATCGCGATTGTCAACATTTTGCTCGGCATGCCTGAAAAACTAGGCCGGAAGGGCGATCGCGGCCACGGGAAACAGCGCGATACTTCCGGTGAGTGCGGTTTGCCGTCTCGACACGCTGCTCTTACCTTCGTCGACGGTACAACACCCGGGCACGTCTCTAGACCCTGATCCCTTATTCCCGCAACGGAGGTTGACCGTGCGTCTCACATGTTCGCTGATCGTCATGGTCTCCATGATATTGGCGCGGCCCGCGGTGTCCCAGCAGGTTGATCTCCAGACGTCGAGGATTGTCGACCTCACGCATTCGTTCAACGCCAAAACGATCTTCTGGCCAACCTCCCCCTCCACTTTCAAGCTTGACCAGCTTGCCCGCGGCATGACCGAAGGCGGCTTCTTCTACTCGGCAAACGCTTTCTCGACGCCGGAGCACGGTGGCACTCACCTCGACGCGCCGATTCATTTTTCCGAGGGCGGGCAGACAACGGACCAGATACCCCCTGGCCAGCTCATAGGGCCGGCGGCTGTAATCGACGTCTCGGCTCAGTCGGCCGCGAATGCCGACTACCGTCTCACACGGGAGGACGTTCTCGCGTTCGAGCGGGCACACGGGCGGATCGCATCTGGCACAATCGTGCTGCTCCGCACCGGCTGGAGCTCGAGGTGGCCCGACCGGAAGCGTTATCTCGGAGACGACACGCCGAACGACGCGTCAAAGCTTCACTTCCCGAGCTTTGGTGAGGATGCTGCCCGGCTGCTCGTCGAGGAGCGCGGCATCAAGGCACTCGGCGCCGACGTCGCATCGATCGAGTACGGGCAGTCGACGGACTTCATCGTCCACCGGATTGCCGCGGCCCGGAACGTTCCGGGGTTGGAGAACCTGACAAATCTCGATTCGATCCCTGTCACCGGCGCGGTAGTGATCGGCTTGCCGATGAAGATCGAAGGGGGATCGGGAGGGCCGGTGCGCGTGATTGCGTTGATTCCCGGGAGATGAAGCCGCTCCCTCCGCGTTCTCCGTGACAAAACCTGTTTCCTCCGATTATCAGGCGATGCTCGATATCGCCCTGGAAGAGGCGCGAATCGGGCTAGCCGAGGGCGGAATTCCCATCGGTGCAGCATTGTTCGACCGTGCGGGCGGCGTCCTCGGCCGCGGGCACAATCGCCGCGTGCAGGATGGCGACCCGTCTATCCATGGCGAGACCGATGCCTTCAGGAAGGCCGGACGGCAGCGTAGTTATCGAGATACCGTGATGGCCACCACCTTGGCGCCGTGCTGGTATTGCAGCGGCCTTATCGTGCAGTTCGGGATCGGCGCGGTAGTAGTCGGTGAATCGCGCACCTTCACCGGAGGCATCGACTGGCTGAGGGAGCGCGGTATCGAGGTAGTCGATGTCGATTCGCAGGAGTGCTTCGAGTTACTCCAGGGGTACATCATCGCGAACCCCGATATCTGGAACGAAGACATCGGCGTCGAGTGATGAAGCAGCGCCAACATCGAGGAAACCAGTAATGATGAGCAGAGCAGCACTTATCGTGATGGCCGGGATTGCCACGGTCAGCCTTGCCTCTACCTCATCCGCGCAGACCGCCGAATCGGAAGTGAAGGCAGCGGCGGATAGCATTGTCGCGGCCTTCGGGCGAAATGACACCAAAGCGTACTTCTCGCGGTTCGTCCCGGAGGCGACGTTCGTCTTTCATACTACGGCGCGGCGGCTGGAGAATCTCGAGGAATATCGCCAGGAATGGGCGAGCTGGGAAAGGGACATCGGGTTCCGGGTTCTATCGTCCGTGTCGTCAGATCAACGCGTGCAGATGTTCGGGGACATCGCCATTTTCACTCACGCCGTGAGAAGCGAGATATCGACGAACGAGGCACAGCTCACCGTGCACGAGAGGGAAACAATCGTGTTCCATCGTCGTGACGGGAAATGGGTCGCCGTTCATGAGCACCTCTCGCCCCAGCCGGAGCCGCACGACAATACGGGGCCGTAGCAGTCACGGGTTTCCAGTCTCGAGTTATCAGTTTTCAGTGTTGGCAAAACTGACAACTGAGCGACTGCCAACTGGGCACTCGTGACTCGCATTGACTTTCCGCTGCTTACCTGTGCAGCAACCCCGGCGTACATTCGCCAGGCACCACGTACCCTGTCCGAACTTACCCATTCGATCCGGTTTTCCCGATGAATCGCTCCCATCTTCGCATCACGGCATTCCTGCTTCCCTTCGTGTTTGCCGCCACCAGCGCGACTTCGGCATCCGCGCAGGTAAAGCCATATGCGGAAGTCTTGCCCAATGCTGCAGCCGCGGAACGCGGGATGTTCGACGTGCATCGGGTCGGCGCAAACCTCTTCTTCGAGATCCCGGATTCGCTCCTGGGCCGCGAAATGATCATCATGTCGCGCTACGGGCAGGTACAGCAGGGTCATTCCCAGGTCGGCGCGAACATGGCGCCCAACATGACCGTCAGGTGGGAGCGACGGGGCGACAATGTCCACCTCCGGGCAACTTCTCACCAGAACACCGCCGATTCAGGCACGGCGCGCTCGATCGCCGTCGAGCAGCAGAATTTCGCGCCAGTGCTCCATTCTTTCCCGGTCGCGGCGCGCGGAAACGGCACAAGTGTCGTCAACGTCACCGATCTTTATGTCGGGGAGCATCCGGCGTTCACGCTCCCGCGCCAGCAGCGCACTACCCTCGCCATACGCCGTTACGAGAAAGACCGCAGCTGGCTCGAGTACTCGCGCAGCTTCCCGACCAACGTCGAAGTCCGCGTCGTACAGAGCTACTCGGCAGACCAGCCGCCAAGCAACGCGCGCGGAGGAGCGGTTTCGTTCGAGGTCAACCACTCGATGATCCTGTTGCCTGAGAAGCCGATGATGCCGCGGCTGTGGGACGAGCGCGTCGGATTCATAAGCGTCGAGCGAACGAACTACTCGCGCGACTTCCAGGGCGTGCGCTCTGAACAATACATCCGCCGCTATCGACTCGAGCCCAGCGATACTGCCGCGTTCCTGCGCGGCGAGCTGGTCGAGCCGGTGAAGCCGTGGGTCTGGTACATCGATCCGGCAACGCCCGAGAAGTGGGTCTCTTATATAGAAGCGGGAATACTCGAGTGGAACGGCGCGTTCGAGGACGCAGGGTTCAGGAATGCGATCCAGGTGCGCCGCGCCCCTACTCCACAACAGGACCCCACGTTCTCGCTTCTCGACGCGCGCCATTCAGTGCTCCGCTATGTGCCGACGACTGTGAGGTCGGCGAACTCCGGCGGGGATGTGGTCGATCCGAGGAGCGGTGAAGTGCTTCGCGCGCACACGAACATGTACGAGGCAGTCGCCGAGCGGATGAGGTGGCAGCTTCTCTCGCAGGTTGCGACTGCCGCGGAGGACAAGCGGTATCGCAGCTCGCGCCTGCCCGACGAGCTGATAGGCGAGGCAATCAGGTACGTGTCGTCGCACGAGACTGCGCATTCAGTGGGACTGCCGCACAACCAGCGGGCGAACTTCGTGTTCCCCGTCGACTCGATCCGCAACCCCGACTTCGTGCGCCGCATGGGTCATTCGGGGTCGTCAGTGGGTCGCACGCGCTTCAACTACGCGGCGCAGCCCGGTGACGGAGTTCCGCCGGAACGGAGGATGGGAATCTGGGACCGCTGGGCGGTTTACTGGGGATATCGACCGATCATCGAAGCGAAGACGCCGGAAGCTGAGACAGCGACACTTCACCGGTGGATCAGGGAGCGTTCCGACAAGCCGTGGTTCAGGTACGCGGGCGCGCAGTTCGGCATGGATGAGGAGTGGGATCCGTACCGGATGACGGAAGGCATCAGCGCCGACCCGGTCGAGGCTGCATCGCTTGGAATGAAGAACCTGAAAGTGATGGTTGACAGCCTTCTCCCGTGGCTGCTGCGCGAGGGCGACGACTACTATGAGCTCGAGACGCATTATCTCCAGGCGCTGACGCAGTGGAATCGATACGCCGAGCATGCGGCGGCCGCGGTCGGAGGATCCTGGACGCATCACAAGCGGTATGGCGAGCCGGGCCTCGTCTATACGCCAGTCGATTCAGCTTATCAGCGGAAGGCGATGAGGTTCATCGACGAGCAGGTGCTTGCCACGCCGGCCTGGGCGCTAAACGTAAACGTGCTGCGCCGTCTCGAGCACGCAGGTGCAGTCGAGCGGATTCGCGCATATCAGGAGCTTGCGGTGCAGCGGCTGCTCAATCACGCGCGCATTGCGCGAATGATCGAGCACGAGGCGTTTCACGGTTCGAGCACTTACCGGCCGGCGCAGATGCTCGACGACACGCGATCTGCGGTATGGCGGGATGCGCGAGCCGGCCGCGTCGTCAACACCTACAGGCGAAACCTGCAGCGGGCATACCTGGCTCAGGCGCACCAGCTGCTGAACGTCGCCGACAATGCCGGATGGAGCCCGCCACGTTCAGGCGATCTCCGCGTCGGCAGTGACACCGACCCGACGCTAAACGGAGAGCTGAAGATCGCTCAGTCAGACATTCGTCCGTTGATCCGTGACCAGCTCAAGCTTCTTCGGGGCGAGCTTCGCGCGACCCTCGCCCGCGGAGTTCTCGATCGCAACACGAGGATCCATCTGGAGGACGCGGTTGTGAGGATCGACAAGACACTCGAACCGTAACAGGCAGTGACCCGCCGTGCTAACTGAGAGAGGAGAACGAATGGACGAGAAAGCACTTTTCACGAAATTCTGGACCGATGAATCAAAGACGACGTTCAAAGTGCTCTCGAGAATTCCCGAGGGGTCGGATTATCGGCCTGACGACAAGTCGCGGACGGCGAAGGAGATCGCCTGGCAGATTGTCTGCGAAGAGAAGATGATCATCGAGGCTCTCGAAAACGGGAAGGCGGAATGGGCGCCGCCCGATATGCCTGAGACGATGCAGGAGGTGCTCGACGCCTATGAAAAGCAGAGCGCTGGAATGCCCGGGCGCTGGAAGAACCTGCCCGCCCAACGATGGGACGGCACCCTCGAGTTCTTCGGCGGTGAGCGCCCGGCGTCGCCGATGGCATGGAGCTTCCTCTTCGACATAGTTCATCACAGGGGACAGATCACGACATACCTTCGACCTATGGGATCGAAGGTGCCGCAGATTTACGGCCCCAGCGGCGACGAGCCATAGCCGACGCGACTCGCGCAGGCGGGTAATCCTGCCTACAGTATTGCGTGAAGAAAACCGTTCTGATTTACGGCCTGCTCGGCGGCGTTCTCATCGCCGCGCTCAAGCTCGTTGAGTACCGGTTTCTCGTACTCGAGCACTCGCTGGAGATATACGGCGGAATCGTGGCGGCGATCTTTGCCGCGCTCGGCATCTGGCTCGGCCTCAAGCTCACCCGGACACGCGAGACGATAGTTGTACGGGAAGTCCCTGTGCCCGCGGCCGGTCAGTTCGAGCGGAACGAAACAAACCTCGCCCGGCTCGGCATCACTCCCCGCGAGATGGAGATTCTCGAGGCAATGGCGGCGGGGCTCAGCAACCGGGAGATCGCCGAGCGGCTCTACGTGAGTGAGAACACGGTGAAGACTCACGCCGCGCGGCTTTTCGACAAGCTGTCGGCCCGACGCCGGACGCAGGCGGTTCAGCGCGCCAAGGAGGCTGGTCTCATCCCCTGAATTGATGATTTTTGCTGTTTCGGCGAAAGATCATCAGTTCGGGTGACGCGAATGCGGAGTGGATCGGCGAGACTGACGGCCGCTTTTCCACTCAGACTTCACGGAGAACCAGAAAATGAAAAAAACAGTATTGACGTTCGGGCTGATCTCAGGCGCGATCCTCTCGGCCATGTTGCTCGTCACGGCTCTCAATCGGGAGGCTATCGGGTTCGACAAGGGTGAGGTCATCGGATACACGTCGATGGTCATTGCCTTCCTCCTCATCTATTTCGGGGTGCGATCATATCGTGACAACGTCGCGGGGGGTACGGTCGGATTCGGGCGAGCGCTCGCGGTCGGCGCGCTGATCGCGGTTGTCGCGTCGGTTTGTTATGTCGCGACCTGGCAGGTGATCTACTTCAAGATCGCCCCCGATTATGCGGTGAAATATCAGGAACACATCCTGACTGAAGCGCGCGCCGACGGGCAGACAGAAGAAGCGATAGCCCGGAAGAAGGCGCAGATGGACGAGTTCGCCGAGTTCTACGACAAGCCGGTGATAAATGCGGCAATCACGTTTATCGAGCCGCTGCCGGTTGCGCTGATCGTGGCGCTCGTTTCAGCAGGCGTGTTGAGCCGGAGGAAGGTCAGCGCGAGCGACGGCGCCCCCCGAAACGGCTAAAGCCTGATGTAATAAGGGTTTACATCCCGGGCTGAATGTGTTAAACTTATGTATCACCCCGAAATTCAGTCCTTTCCTCACGGAGCGGCAGTTCTAGTCAGCTCCGGGGGGAGACTGCGTCAATCGACGAACCCGCCGCCATAGCAAGCCGACGGCGCAAGGAGAAGAATGAACCAGCGGATTATGCTGCAGAACGCAGTCATTGGAGCCATCGCGATCGTATTCGGCACGGCCCAGGTCGTCCCGGGCGCGCGCGAGCACGGCCCGATTGTGAGGTCGGCCATGGCGATGATGAGCGGAAAAGCCGCCGCCGATTCATCGAGCGCGGTTTCCGTTGAGCCGTCGAAGGTGTCGACTGCGATCGGCGCGTTCCAGGGGGCCGTGCGCCCGCTCAGCCATCCGCGCGCGCTGAGCGATGCGTTCAACAGCTATTTCGCGTACAAGGCGGCGAACCCCGAACAGGTGAAAAAGCCGCTGCTCTACTTCGTCGACTATGGCCTGCCGAGCACGGAGCCGCGCGGCTACGTGTTCGACATGGATTCGCTGAAGGTGGTGGACGGCCCGTTCACGGTTGCACATGGTCGCGGGTCGGCGAGCCCGAGGGAGGCAATTCCGACACGTTTCTCAAACGTGCCGAACAGCTATGCGACGTCGCTTGGCCTTTACCTCGCGCAGGAGACGTACGGTTTCAGCGGAAAAGCGGCGGGGAAGACATATCGCTCGATCGGGCTCAAGCTCGAAGGTGTGTCTGAAGGTTTCAATGACAACGCCCGCGCGCGGAAAGTAGTCGCACATGGCGCGCCGTATGTGACGCCGAGCCGTGCCGGCCGCAGTGAAGGATGCCCTGCGATAGAGCAGTCGCGCGCACGCAAGCTTCTTCCGGCTCTCGCCAACGGCGCAATGGTTTTTCTTTTCGCGCCGGATGAAGAGTGGATGGAGAGCGACCCGTGGGTGACTGCGAGCGCTGAGTAGTCGAGCGGCGGTTACCTGCGCGAGGCCGTCTTCTGGCGCAGCTCGGAACCCCAGTTATGCACGACGACGGTCTGCGCCTCGGCGCCTTCCCGCTTGAGCATGAGGAAGCGCCCGTCAGGCGCGACGTCGTAATTTGCGTGAGTGGCATCAGTGAGGTAATCGCCGGTAAGGACGACTGAGCGGGTTCCGATGGAAAATTCGGCGCCGGTCGTCACCTTCACCTCGAAAAACTCACCCAGAAGCCCGCGATAATAAAGCGCGCGGCCATTTCGCGCCCACACCGCCTCCGCGCCGCCATTGTCGCTCACCTGAACACGGGCGCCGTTCTGTGGAAACGGCCTGACGTAAATCTCGAACCGCCCGCTTTCGCTCGACTGATAGGCAAGCCATTTCCCGTCCGGTGACAGCCGGGGCTGAGTATCCGAGAACGGGCTCGTCACCAGAGGCAAAATCTTCCGCTCGCCCTCGAGGGGCACTGCGAGAACGTCGCGCGGGTATGTCGCGCCTGGCGCCGTGCGGAACAAAAGCCATTTCATGTCAGGTGAGACAAGCGCCTCGAACGGCTCATACTCGGGTTGATAGAGAAGCTCGGCCGGTCCGCTTCCATCTGCCGGTTGATGCCAGATGCCGGTGCGTCCATCGCGTCCGGATATGAAGACGATGGTCCGACCGTCCGGACTCCATTCCGGCCGCAGGTTAAGGCCTTCAGTGGTGAGTCGTGTGAACGTGTTGCGGCCGACGTCATAGATCCAGATATCCGTCGAGTTGGCACCGAACACAGCCATCGCCACCCGCCTGCCGTCGGGCGAGAAGCGCGGATTCTGATAGATCCCGGCCTCGCGAATCAGCGGGACCGGAGGACTGGTTCCAGCGGTCGCCAGGACAGGCTGGAACTGCGCCCGCCCCCGAAGGTATGCGATCGTCCCGGAAGGTGACAGCGATGCTTTTACTCCCGCGGTCGGATCCACAAGTACGCCTTCGTCAAGCAGTATCGGTTCGCCAACAGGACGCAGCGAGCGGAGATCGAACCTCACCGCGAGCAGGCCTCCCGCGGGCGAAACGAAGACGAGCTGGTCATCGATCAGGCCCAGAGGCATCGAGACGGGAATCTCGAATTCAGCGGTTTTTCCCGTCGCCAGCGTCAGGACCGCCAAACGGGAGGCAGTATACGTAGAGCTGCTTCCGCTGGCGTACACTATCGATTTTCCGCCGGGCAGAAGGAGAGGCCAGCGAACTCCGGGGCGGGAAGCTGACGAATCGTCGGTCGCTATGCGCAAGCCCGTTGCGCCATCTGCGGATATCGCCCATAACCCGCTGAACGATCCGACGTAGATGGTTCCGCTTTCGCTCCACGCAAGCCCGTAAGGGACGGCCCCACCGCTTGTCCCTATCGTAGTGATCTGCCCGCCGCTTATTGAAACTTTCCTGATGACGTTGCCTTCGGTGAAGGCAAGCCACCGACCGTCGGGTGAAAAGGTGAGATTCCTCCCGACGACCTTGGATATCTCGCGAGCGGCGAGCTCGTCGATCCGCCTGACGTACATTGTGAAGCCGGCGCTGCCTGACGACGTGAAAGCGATCATGTCGCCCCGCGGCGAAACGGCAATCGTCGTCCCCGAAATCACATCGTTGATGCGGGCCCCTTCGGGGAGATCGAAGTTGACGCGCACGACCGGAGAATCCGGTTGGGTTCCGGGCCTCGAAAATTGCCATGCCGAGACCGCCGTGAGCAGCGCCACCAGGGTCCAGGGCAGGAACCTGCGAGCCTGGATGAAATGCCCGCGAGAGTGTGACGTTGCCGGTTCCCGATATGCCGTTGACCCGACCACAGCGCTCCTTCCCTCGAGCGAATCGGCAAACTCCTTCGCCGTGCTGAACCTGTCGGCTGCGAGTTTTTCCAGCGCACGGCCGATTGCGGCGTCAACGTGAGTCGGAACGGTCGCACGACTGGAGCGTACGCTTGACGGCTTTTCCGTCAGCAGCTTCGCGATTATCGCCTGGGCAGTTCCTGCGACGTGAGGCGGGTTTCCGACGAGCATCTCATAGGTGATCGCGCCGAGCGAGTAGATGTCAGTCCTTCCATCCACCACCCGGTCACCGGTAGCCTGCTCGGGGCTCATGTACTGCGGCGTCCCCAGACTCAGTCCAGTCTGAGTGATCCGCGCGCCGCCTGCGTTGCTTACCGCCAGGGCGATCCCGAAGTCGGCGATCAGCGGCTGCCCCTCGTGCATCAACACGTTCTCGGGCTTGAGATCGCGGTGTATCACGTTGTGCCGGTGCGCATACCCGAGCCCCCCCGCGATGGCCGAAGCTATCCTTACTGCTTCGTCAACCGGCAGCTGTTTTTCCCGCTCCAGCTTGGCGCGAAGAGTCTCACCCTCGACGTATGGCATCACGTAGAAGAGCAGCCCCTCGACTTCGCCCGAGTCGAACAGCGGGAGCAGGTTCGGATGCTGAAGATTCGCCGTAACCTGAATCTCGGCGAGAAACCGCTCGGAGCCGAGCACCGCCCCAAGCTCGGGGTTGAGGACCTTGAGGGCGACGTTGCGGTTGTGCCTCACGTCGCGCGCGAGGTAAACGGTTGCCATGCCGCCCGCGCCGATCTCGCGGTCGATTGTGTAGCGCCCTTCGAGTGCGGTGCCGAGGCGGGCGTTCATTGTGGGGAGCTAAGGTACAATGCCCCCGGTGAGCCAGACAAGCCGGTCTTGACGCCCGCGATTTTCCCGATAGCGTATGGCTCGCTGGCCGTCTGTAAAACGCGTTGTACCAGGTGCACCACTTCCTCACCTGAAGCGCCCGGGGGCCGTCGTGAAATCGAATTCCGCTGCAATCCTTATCCGTGTCGTAGTAACGCTTGCCTTGCTTGCGTCTCCTTCCTTGCTCGTCGCCCAGGGTGTGACGACCGCATCACTCACCGGAATCGTGACCGACGAGCAGGGAGTTCCTCTCTCCGTTGCCAACGTCGTCGCCCTTCATCTGCCGAGCGGCACCCAGTATCGCGGTGTCGCTACGTCGAGCGGACGGTACAATCTCCCGAACATGAGAGTCGGCGGACCGTACAGGGTGACAGTGACGTCGCTCGGCTACGAGCCCCGGTCAGAATCCGACGTAAACGTCGGACTTGGGCAGTCACTGCGTCTCGACTTCAGGCTGAAGCGCCAGGCCACCGAGCTCGCCGGAGTGACTGTCACGGCGGACAGGGACGAGGTTCTCAATGCCGGACGGACCGGCGCGGCGACACGCGTAAACGAGCTCAAGGCGGCGGTGACCCCGTCGATAAAGCGCAGCACGCGCGACCTCACAAGACTCGACCCCCGGAGCGACGGCAACATGAGCTTCGCGGGGAAGAACTGGCTCTACAACAACATTTCGCTCGACGGGTCGTACTTCAACAACCCGTTCGGGCTCGATGATCCGGCGCCAGGCGGGCAGACGAATGCCGAACCGGTGCCGTACGATGCAGTGGCCGAGCTCCAGGTGTCGCTTGCCCCGTTCGATGTCAGGGAAGGGGGGTTCACTGGCGCGAACATCAACACGGTAACAAAAAGCGGAACCAACGAGTTCCGCGCTTCGGCTTACACATTCGGCAGGAACGACGCGTTCCAGGGAAACACCGTCAGCGGCACCAAGGTCGTGGCGAATCCCGATCTCTCATATAACCAGACCGGCGCGTCGATCAGCGGCCCGCTCATCAGGGACAGGCTCTTCTTCTACGTGAACGGGGAGATAGAGCGCACGAAGGATCCTGGCTCGAATTTCATTGCGCGGAGCGGGGGAGCGTCAGGACTGGGCGTGTCCCGCGTCGAAGCGAGCGTAATGGACGCAATCCGCGAGCGGATGATCAGCGGTTATGGGTACGACCCGGGTCCTTACCAGGGTTATTTCTTCAATACTGACAACGACAAGATCATCGCCAAGCTCGACTGGAACCTCGCTGCCAACCAGGCGCTGAGCTTCCGGGTGAACTACCTGAATGCGAAGCGCGACCTCGGACCCCATCCGTTCGTGCTGAGTTTCGGCAACACCGGTCGCGGGCCGAATGAGTCGAGCCTGCCGTTCTACAACTCAGGTTACGCGATTAACAACGACCTGACGTCTCTCGCGCTCGAGCACAACAGCCGCTGGACAAAATTCGCCAACAGGTTTTTTGTGAGCTACAACAGGTTCCGCGATTCGCGCGAGCCCTTCAGCGCCGACTTTCCGACGATCGATATAGGCGAAGGCGGCGTGACTTACACGACACTCGGGCATGAGCCTTTCTCGATTCACAACATCCTCGACCAGGACGTGCTCCAGCTGACGAACAACCTGAGCTACTTCAGGGGGAAACACGTATTCACGCTCGGCGCCAATTTCGAGTCGTTCGACTTCTTCAATTCCTTCAACATCTTCCGGCACGGTGTTTTCTTCCTTCCGGCCTTCATTCCGGTGGGAAGCACCTTCGGCTCTCTCGAGGAATTTTTCGCATCGACGACCGGGGCGAACAAGAAAGACTTCGCGAGCATGATCGGCGGCGGCCCGTTCAAGGGCGAGAACATTCATGTAGGACAGTTTTCGCTTTACGGCCAGGACGAGCTGCTCGCTACCGACCGACTGAGGCTCACGCTCGGATTGCGCGTGGATTTCCCGATGTACTTCACTGACCCGGTTGACAATCCCTTCTCGCGTGGTCTCAGCGCGCTCGATGAGAACAGGCAACCAGAAGTTGTCGACCAGAGCAAACTGCCCGATGCAAAGCCGATATTCTCGCCTCGGCTCGGCTTTAACCTCAATGCCGCTGGCAACAGGTCGACCCAGATCCGGGGCGGGACGGGAATTTTCACGGGAAGAGTTCCGTTCGTGTGGGTCGGGAACGTGATCTCGAATCCGGGTGGAAATCCGAACCTCATGCCGCCCAATGCCCCGATCCCGACGAAGCACGGGTCGGTTCTCGCTCCGTCGTTCGACCTCAATGCCATGGACCCCGATTTCGAGTGGCCGCAGTCGTGGACCACCGACCTGGCGATCGACCAGCAACTCCCATGGGGAATGCTCGGCACGGCGGAGGTGATGTACTCGAAGGACCTGAAGGGTGTCTACGTGCGGAACGCGGATCTTCGCGCGCCGGTGAGGGCGCTGCCGGATGGCCGGCCGTACTACGGGGGCTTCGGCAACAACGAGCTCAACCCGGATGGCGGCGCAGGCATCTATGTAATCGACAACACCGACGACGGTTACTCGTTCAACTTCACGGGCCAGCTTCGCAAGACTTTCTCGGCGAATGCCGAAGCGAGCCTCGGATATTCGTATAACGATGCGCGCAACTCACTGCGTTCATCGGAGATCGCGAGCGTTCTCTGGTCATCCCAGCCGAACAGCGGAGATCCGAACCGTCCTGAGCGAAGTTATTCGGAGTTCGGGCAGAGACACCGTTTCATCCTCTCTGCCTCGTGGTCGAAGTCGTGGTCCGAGACGCACCGCACGCAGGTCGGCATCTTCGGCGAG
>JBPPMU010000340.1:0-13145 GCA_051306215.1 Gemmatimonadaceae bacterium
GATGAGGACACGAATCTCATAACGTGGCTTCAAAGAGGCGGGCGGGCGCACACCGCGTATCTCTCGCTCACCCGCGGTGACGGCGGGCAGAATCTCATCGGAAACGAACTCGGCGAGGAGCTTGGTATCATTCGCACTGAAGAGCTGCTGGCGGCGCGGCGAGTCGACGGCGCGCACCAGTTCTTCAGCCGGGCATATGATTTTGGCTATTCGAAGAGCGCCGAGGAAACCTACACGCACTGGCCGAAGGATTCGCTCCTTAACGATGTCGTGACTGTTGTGCGTGCGTGGAGACCGCACGTGATAGTGGCGATGTTCTCCGGCACCCCGCGTGACGGCCATGGCCAGCATCAGGTATCGGCGATGCTCGCGAGAGAGGCGTATGAAGTCGCCGGCGACACTGTGCGTTTTCCGGTGCGCGATTTCGGGCCCGCGTGGACGCCGCTCAAGTTTTATCGCACGGCGAGATTCGACACAACGCAGGCGACTCTCAAGGTGAACGTCGGCGAGTACGACGCGAGCCTGCGGCGGTCGTATGCGGAGATTGCGGGTGAGAGCCGGTCGCAGCACAAGTCGCAGGGTTTCGGGGCGCTTCAGCGGAGGGGTGTCGTCTGGAATTACGTCAGCAGGCAAGCGACTCGCGTGAACGAGAGCACGCCGGCGGGGTCCGAGCAGTCGATGTTCGACGGGGTAGCGGCAGTGCGACCCTTCGACATCGGTCGATCGTCCTATGATTCGGTCGCTTCACACATCTTTTTAGATGCATTCGCGGATCGCAATGAAGTCGCCGTCGGCGACAGCGCGCGGGTTGTGGCCACCCTCTACAACCGAAGTCGCAGAACGATCTACGTGATGCCCGAACCCACAGAAGGCCTCAACCTGCTGACGAGGAACGGGCGCGCGCTGAGGCGATTTCAGGCGACGGGAAAATTTCCCGATTCGCTGGAAGAGTCGACGGCCGTGCTTCCCGACAGCTCGTTAAGCTGGGAGCTGTCCTTGAAGGGGACCCGAGTAACCCAGCCCTGGTGGCTCACATTACCGCGAAACGGCGACCTGTTCGCTCCCCCGCTGCCGAGGCTCGAGGATGGGGATTTCTGGCGTGAGATGCCGGAGAACGAGCGGACTCGCGGTCATGTGGTGAAGGCAATTGTTACCCTCGACACGCTTGGCTCGCGCGTCTCCACGGTTGTTGGCATGGGAAGCGACAGGGTCCCCGCGATGCGTGCGCTCATCAGGGAAGCTCCAGTTGTATACCGGTTTCTCGACCCGGTACGTGGAGAGGTTCAGCGTCCGATTGCGGTGACTCCCCGTATCAGCGTCTCGCTCGATAACGCATCCGAGCTTGCGCGGGCTGACATGGGGCTCGACAGGTTCGTCAACGTGACGCTTCGGTCGGCTGTAACGAAGCCGCAGCCAGTGAGGGTTTCGCTCTCGCTGCCAGCCGGCCTGACAGCGGATTCTGCTTCGCGAAGCGTTACGCTCGATTCCGCAGGGACGCGCAGGGTCACGTTCCGCGTCCGCGGGCGACTGGCGCCGGGAGTTCACGAAGTCTCCGCATCGGCCTCGGCCGGCGAACAGACCTTCACCAGCGGCTACATACCGATCGACTACGAGCACATCACGCCGCAGCGCCTCTACCGGCGCGCGACCGTTCAGCTCAGGGCAGTGGACGTGCGAGTCCCGGCTGGGACGAACCTCGCGTACGTGCAGGGTGTCGGTGACAAGGTCGCCATCGCACTCCAGCAACTCGGGATTCCTGTCACGATAATTCGCCCATCGGACATCCCGACTGCCGATCTGTCGAGGTTCAGCGCCGTGGTGACAGGCCCTCGCGCCTATGACGCACACAGTGAGCTGATCCACAACAACACGTACCTGCTCGACTACGCCCGCAGCGGCGGCACACTCGTCGTCCAGTACGGCCAGTACGAGATGATGCGGCCGGGTGTCATGCCTTACCCGATCTCGATCGCCAGGCCGCACGACCGGGTGACTGAAGAAACGGCGCCCGTCAGGATTCTCGACCCGTCGGCGTCAGTGCTCAGCCGCCCGAACCGGGTGACCGAAACGGATTTCCAGGGATGGGTGCAGGAGCGCGGGCTGTACATGCCGCGTACCTTCGATGAGCGTTATCGCGCTGTTCTCGAAACCAACGATCCTGGCGCACCGCCAAACCGAGGCGGGATAATCGTGGCTCCATACGGAAGAGGCACATACGTGTACACGACTCTCGCATTCTTTCGACAGCTTCCCGCGGGAGTGAGTGGCGCGGCGAAGCTCTTCGTGAACCTCGTCACGCAAGGTGCGCAGTGAAACCAACACGCTTCCTTCTTCTCGCCGTCGCCGCAACCGCTGCACTCGGCTGCCCATCCGACGGCCGCACCGTTCTCACGGTGTATTCGCCACACGGGAAGGATCTTCTCGGCTACTTCGAGACGGAGTTCGAGAAGGCGAACCCTCAGATAGACGTACAGTGGGTCGACATGGGATCGCAGGAAGTTCTCGACCGCATCCGCGCCGAGAAGCAGAATCCGCAGGCAGACCTGTGGTTCGGGGCGCCCGCCGAGGCGTTCGACAGGGCGACGAAGGAAGGCCTGCTCGAGCCGTACATCCCGACATGGTCGAACGCAGTAAGTGTCGAGGGCCGCGACTCGGGTGATCACTGGTATGGGACGTACCTCACGCCGGAAGTGATCGGATACAACACCGAGGCGGTGACAAGGGAAGAAGCGCCGAAGGATTGGGACGATGTGCTGGATCCGAAGTGGAAAGGAAAGATCCTTATCCGCGACCCGATCGCATCGGGAACCATGCGCGCGATCTTCGGTGCGATCGTCGCCCGCTCGGTTGCGCGGACAGGCTCTCCCGAGAGTGGCTACGAGTGGCTGAGGCGACTCGACGCGAACACCCGCGAGTACACGCTAAACCCGACGATTCTCTACCAGAAGCTCGGCCGGCAGGAAGGCGTCATAACCCTCTGGGACATGCCCGACATCGCGACGTTGAAGTCGCGGCTCAACATCCCGGTCGACTATATCATTCCGTCGAGCGGAACCCCTCTGCTGGTCGACGGAATCGCCCTGGTCCGCGGCACCGACAGGGCGGAGGAGGCGAAGCTGTTCTACGAGTTCGTCACGACGCCGGAAGCGATGAAGGCTGCCGCGGACAAATTCCTCCGCATTCCTGCGCGCACTGACATCCCGCAGTCCGACCTTCCCGAATGGATTCAGCAGGCACTCAGGGAGATAAAACCGATGCCGGTCGACCGCAGCGTGATGGCTGAGCACCTGAACGAGTGGATGAAGTACTGGGACGCCAACATCAGGAACAGCGGGCGCAGGAAGTGACAGCGGGTGCGCTCACCCTCGAGCGGGTCACCCGCCGCTTCGGTGAGCACACGGCTGTAGACGGCGTTTCACTTGAAGTTCCCTCAGGGCAGCTCCTGGCGCTCATAGGCGCATCGGGGTCAGGCAAGACAACAACGCTGCGAATAACGGCCGGGTATGAAACCCCCGACAGCGGGCGCGTGCTGCTCGACGGGCGCGACATCACTGCGCTTCCGCCGCAGCGACGCGATTTCGGCATGGTGTTCCAGCACTACGCGCTGTTTCCACACATGCCGGTGGAAGACAATGTTGCATTCGGACTCGAGGCGCGCGGGGTTCCGAAAGCAAAACGCCTCGAGCGCGCGCGGTCGGCTCTGGCATCAGTAGGGCTCGCGAATGCCGGACCGCGGAGCATACAGTCGCTCTCGGGAGGTGAGCAGCAGCGTGTCGCGCTTGCCCGCGCCCTCGTAATCGAGCCGCGCGTTCTGCTGATGGACGAGCCGCTGTCGAATCTCGACCCGATCCTGAGACAGTCGACGCGCGACGAGCTGCGGTCGATGCTTCACCGCGTTGGTGTGCCGGCGCTGTTCGTGACTCACGACCAGGAAGACGCTTTCGCGATTGCCGACCGCATCGCTCTCATCAGGCATGGAAAGCTGCTCCAGGTGGGGGCCCCGGAGGATCTTCACGACCGTCCCGCTTCGATGGGAGTCGCGCAGTTCATCGGCCGGGCGACAATTCTTCCCGCGGAGGATCTGGGCGGGAATCGTGTTGCGGTGACGGTCGGGGGAATCCGCCGCGAGCTGACTTCGACGAGTCCGGACGGGAAGCCGGTGCGCTCACCCCATGTCGTGCTCCGGCCCGACGCTCTCGACGTCGCAGGCGACGATGAAGGCGCATGGCGGGGGAAAGTCGTGAATCGCCGGTTCACCGGAGGCAGTGCCGTCTATCGCATTCAGGCCGGCGACATAGTGCTCGAGGTCAACTCGCAGAAGATGGACCTGCGCGAGGGAGACAACGCAGGCGTGACGGTGAAGCGAGAGCCGGTGCCGGTTGTGAGCGGCGACGCGGACTGACAATGCGCGACACGCGACGAAGCTGGCTCCTCGCGCTGCCGGTTCTCGCGCTGTTGTTCTGGACCGTCGCTTTCCCGAACATAGCGGTTGTTTTCGGCAGCTTCGAGAACGGGCTTGGACACTGGCGCGAGTTCATCGCCAGCCCTTCGGATCGCGAAGCACTCAGAACGAGCCTCGTGATCTCCGTAGCATCGGTAATAGCGTCGCTGCTGATCGGAGTGCCCCTCGCGTTCCTGCTCAGCCGTTTCGAGTTTCCCGGACGGCGGGTTCTGAGGATAGTCGCGACACTTCCGGCGGCGCTGCCACCCCTCGTTGGCGTCATCGCTTTCCTCTTCCTGTTCAGCGAAAGCGGTGTTTTCACGCGCGCGGTGCAGCGCACGTTCGGGATGGCCGAAGCGCCGTGGCGCCTGACCGGCGTTTGGGCGATCGTGTTCGTCCACGCCTACACGATGTATGTATACGTCTTCCTTTTTGTGTCGGCCGGCCTGGAGAGATTCGACTCGACGCTCGATGAGGCGGCGTCGGGACTGGGAGCGAGCGGGTGGCAGCGGCTGAGGCGGGTAACGCTGCCGCTGCTCACGCCGGCACTCGCAGGGTCGATGCTTCTCGTTTTCATGACGTCGCTCGGGTCATTCTCGGCTCCGTACGTATTCGGCGGCGGGATACGCGTGCTCTCGACTCAGATAGTTGCCTCGAAGCTCAACGGCGCGATGGGACTCGCTTACGTCGAGACCACCGTGCTCGCGATGAGCGCGGTTGCGGCGCTCATTCTCTTCAGGTGGCTCGAGCGGAAGCGAAAGTACGCGTCATCGGGGAAGGGTGCCGCGACGCGGCGGATCATCAGGTCGAGGCGGGCTCAGGTCGCCGCCGGGCTGCTCTCCGGCGTGCTGGTGATAATGCTCGTTATGCCTCACCTGATGGTTGTGCTCGTATCCTTCGCGGTGGACGGAGTGTGGACGACACAGGTACTGCCGCCGGCTTACACACTCGACAACTACCGTCGGCTCGTGTCGGAGGCGTCGCTGTGGAAGCCGATAATGAACAGCGTGTCGATGGCGCTCATCGCGACCGCGGCGAACGTCGTCGTCTGCTTCCTCGCCGCGTACCTCATAGTCCTTCGGCGATTCACCGGGCGAAGAATGCTCGAGCTCCTCGTGGCACTTCCATGGGCGATTCCGGCGACTGCAATCGCGCTCGGGCTGGCAGCGACATTCGACAGGAACGACCTGCTGTCGGGAAGGGTGCTGCTGGTGGGCACGTTCTGGATCCTGCCGCTCGCGTACTTCATCAGGGGTATCCCCCTTGTGGCGACCGCGGTCGAGAGCTCGCTCAGGCAGCTCGATCCCGCGCTTGAAGACGCAGCGCGAGGGCTCGGCGCATCATGGTGGCTGACAATGAAGCGTGTGATTCTCCCCGCTGCGCGGCCGGGCCTGATCGCGGGCGCGCTTCTCGCCGCGATAACCGCCGTCGGTGAATTCGTCGCCAGCGTCGTGCTCTACACGCATGCGAACCGGCCGATCTCGATAGAGATACTGGCGCAGCTGCGAGCGCTCGCATTCGGCACCGCAGCGGCATACAGCGTGTTGCTGATAGTGCTCGTGCTGATCCTGACGTTCACTGCGCGGAGCCTCGAAGAACGGATGGCGTGATGAAGAGGCCGCACGTTGTGATAATAGGAGGCGGATTCGGGGGCCTCAGCGCAGCCCGCGCCCTTCGCAGGGCCGACGTCGACGTGACGGTGATCGACAGGACGAATCATCACCTTTTCCAACCGCTGCTGTATCAGGTGGCCACCGCCGCCCTCTCTGCCGGCGACGTTACTGCCCCGATCAGGCACATTCTCCGGAAGCAGCAGAACACGAAGGTAATTCTCGCCGAGGTTCGGGAGATAGACGTTGCGAGCCGTACTGTTTCGATCGACTTTCCTGAACGAGACATCCCCTACGACTACCTGATCGTCGCCCCGGGTTCCAGACATGCGTACTTCGGGCACGGCGAATGGGAACCTTTCGCGCCCGGTCTCAAGTCAATTGAGGACGCAGCAGAGCTGCGACGGCGTTTCCTGCTGGCCTTCGAGCGTGCCGAGAAGTCAGACGACGATGCCGAGCGCGACGCGCTCATGACGTTTGTGATAGTCGGAGGTGGCCCGACGGGGGTCGAGCTCTCGGGCGCGATGCCGACCATCGCGCGGCGTGCGCTTTATCCGGATTTCCGGAACGTCGATACGCGGAAAACGCGCGTGATACTCCTCGAGGGTGGCCCGCGGGTTCTTCCTTCGTTTCCGGAATCGCTGGGGGAGGCTGCGCGAAAAAGCCTCGCGGAAATCGGTGTTGAAGTGAGGACTGACTCGATAGTCACGCGAGTTGACGACCAGGCGGTCTACATTGGCGACGAGAGGATTCCGACCCGCACCGTTTTCTGGGCCGCCGGCAACGCTGCCTCGCCACTCGGCGGGCAACTCGGCGTTCCGCTCGACGGAGCGGGAAGGGTGGTGGTCGAGCCCGACCTTTCGATCCCGGGTCATCCCGAGGTGTTCGTCGTGGGCGACCTTGCACTGGTTCTGCGCGACGACGGCCGCCCCGTGCCCGGTGTCTCGCCGGCGGCGATGCAGGAGGGAAGGGCCGCAGCGCGAAGCATCAGGCGCATGATCGGTCGTCTGCCGACACGGCCCTTCAGGTATCGCAACAAGGGTGACCTGGCGGTAATCGGACGCTCCAGAGCAGTCGCTGATTTTGGAAATGTCAGGTTTGGGGGACGGATCGCATGGCTGCTGTGGCTGTTCGTCCACATCATGTATCTCGTTGGCTTCCGGAACAGGATCAGCGTGTTCGTGCAGTGGGCGTACAGCTACCTGACGTATCAGCGCGGTGTGCGGCTCATTACGTCGACCGAGCGGAGGACTTGAGGGCAAACCCAGTGGGAACCGATTGGACGGATTGACGGGTCTGACGGATGTCGAGCCTTATCGATTCATTCGGGACTGGAGTCGATTCGGCCTGACAGGCTTCCGACGCCAGGCTTCAGGCGAAAGGTTAAAAAGCGCACACCGAAAGAAGGCATAGGCAACGGGCCTCAGGCTGCGCAGGCGCCAGGCGCGAGGTGTCAAGCCGAACGCAGGTTGATGAGACCGAAAGAGCATCGTTCTCACTTCCACGCCTCGAGCAGCGTGGTCGCATCGATGACCTGATGAAGCCAACGTCTCGGGCCATGATGAGGAGGGACTCGAGCCTAACGCCTGCGCAGCCTGGGGCCTGTTGCCTATGCTTTCTTTCGGTATGCGCTTCTAACCTGAGGCCTGACGCGTGAGACCTGAAACCTGACGCCTGAGCATGCGCCATGGTCTTGCGTCGAACAAGTACGACACTCTCCTTCCTCGCTACGCCAGAGAATCAATCCGTTCCCCTATGGGTTTCCGCTTTCCGCAACGATCTCAGCTCCCCGACGACCTCCCGTCATCCACCCCGAAGCTCAGCACGAGCGAGAACAGCACCAGCACCGCCGACGTGAGAAAAGGCACGGCCCGGCCAAAATGATCGTAGGAAAAACCTGCCCAAAGCGGAATCACTACGCGGGACAATCCGCCGAACGTCTGCTGGACACCCATGTAAAGTCCGCGCTCATTGCTCGATATCACCCGCGAGAGCAGTGACGTGACGCACGGGAACGTGAACGCAGTCCCGAGCGGAACCATTGCGACGACTATCGCGAGCAGAACGTAGTCATGAACGAACGGATAAGCTGCAAGACCGGAAGCGAGCACCACGAGCCCGATTCGGGATAGTCTCGCTTCGCCGAAATGCTCAACCATCCTCCCGAGAACGGCTGCCCGCGTCACCACGGAGATGACACCTATATATGTGAAGAAAATCCACACGTTCTTCTCACCTATCCCGAACTGATCCGCGAGGAACAACGGCAGGATCGCGGTTATCGCCGAGAAGGCACCCATGCTTATCGCGTAGATCCAGATCAGGCGCGGTGCCGTCTCGCGGGCGTGCGTTATGACCCTGCGTATCACCTCTCTCGACGTGCGTGGCTTGCGTGTCGTATCCCTCGCGTCTTCCATGTCGCGCGACTCGCTCAGGTAGCGCCAGGCGAAGCCCATGTTTATCACGCATAAAACAGCAGCCATGAGGCCGGGGCCGCTTCTGCCACCGATCAACGCGAGTGCGCCAAGCGGCGGTCCGAGAGCGACGCCAAGGTTCGTCGCCGCGGAAAGCCAGCCGAGTGCTTTTGCCCTGTACTGTGGCTCGGTGGAGTCGGCGACGTAAGCCTGGATCACACCGACAGTTCCCCCGCCGGCGCCCTGCACTATCCGCGACAGCAGCAGCAGCCAGATGGTGCTCGCGAACGCAAATACGACGTAGGCGATCGCAGCCGCACCGAGTCCGACAAGCAGCGCGGGTCGCCTTCCGTACCTGTCGGAGAAGCGCCCCCACAGCGGCGCGCTCAGAAGCTGAGCGGCGGTGAACGACACAACCATCACCGCAACAAGCAGCGATCCCGCGCCGAGGTCACGGGCATAATACGGCATGAGCGGGAGCACCATGAGGAGCCCTACCATGTCCACGAACGCGGTGATTATTAGAACGAGCAGCTTGCGGAACATGCGCTACTCTGTCTTACCCAACGCCGCCGGTGGTACAGCCCGGCCAACGACCCCCGCAAGAGCGATGATGGTGAGCAAGTACGGAATCATCACGATGAACTGCGACGGAATCAGCTGCGTCCCCTGAAGCTGGATCTGAAGCGTCTCGGCCGCAGCGAAGAAGAGGCATGCTATCGCCGCCCTCACCGGATCCCAACGCCCGAAGATTACCGCGGCAACGGCAATGAACCCGCGGCCTGCCGTCATCTGGTCGGTGAACTGATGCTGGTCGAGCGCAAGGAAGACTCCTCCGAGAGCGGCAAGCATTCCCGATGTTGCGACAGCGATGTACTGAACCTTCGCCACATTTACACCGACGCTCGCGGCCGCGGCAGGATGCTCACCGACTGCGCGCGCCCGGAGCCCGAACGGTGTCCTGTAAAGGAAATACGCGAGCACCGGGGCGACAAATATTCCCATCCACAACAGCGGATTGTCGAATCCGTACCATGCCTGGTTGCCGCCGAAGCCCTCAATCCGCGGCGAGTTCGACGAGCTGTCGAAAGCGAGCTTGAGGAAGAACCGCGTCACGCCGATCGCGAGCAGGTTTATCGCGATACCCGAGACAACGTGATCCGCCCGATACCTGATCGTCGCAACCGCGTGAATGAGACCGAAGACGAGCCCGCCGAAGACTCCGCAAAGCAGGCCGATCCACGGGCTTCCCGTGTAATGAACACCGAGAGTCGCAGCGAACGCCCCAGTGAGCATGAAGCCCTCGAGTGCGAGCGAGATGATTCCGGCACGCTCCGCCACTACTCCGCCCGCCGCCGCGAAGAGGTACGGAACCGCGATCCGCAGCATCTGCGTGAGAAACGAGACCGGGTTCATGTTGCCACCGGCTTGCGCGCTTTTCGCAGCGCGTTGCGCACCTCGGGCACCGACATCGCGACGGCAAGTATCACCACGCCCTGAAGCACATCGACCAGCTGCTTTGGAACGAGAGCGTGGATCGCAAGACCACCCTGCGAAAGTGTTGCGAAGAACAATGCTGCGAGCACCACGCCTACCGGGTGATTTCTTCCTACAAGGGCTACGGCAATTCCGAGAAATCCTGATCCGCCGGCAAATCCTTCCTCGTAGTATCCCTTGTAGCCAAGCACATAGTTGATTCCGCCGAGCCCGGCGATCGCGCCGGAGAGAACCATCGCGCGCATCAGGGTGGCACCGACTTTCACGCCGCCATACTCGGCCACCTCAGGCTGCAGTCCGACGGCGCGAAGCTCGTAGCCGCGGCGGCTCCTGAAGAGATGCAGCCAGAGGAGCCCGGTCGTGACCAGCGCGACGATGATGGTGAGGTTTGCGGCCGATCCGTGGAACGCCGGGACGAAGGAGTCGAGCCGCGCGATTCCCCCGTTCCTTATCTCCGGGGTATGCAGAGTTTCCGGGACGTGCAGATGGCCGGCCACTATCCAGTTGAGAAGCGCGAGCACGACGAAGTTGAGCATAATCGTCACTATCACTTCGTGAGCGCCGAACCTCACCTTGAGGTAGCCGGGCACTGCGCCAACCAAACCTCCGCCAACGGCCGCCGCGAGGATGCAGGCGGGGATTGCAAGCGCCAGCGGGAACGATGGGGAAAGGGCAAGTCCGAGAAGCCCGGCGAGAAATCCGCCTGCCGCGAGCTGGCTTTCTGCCCCGACGTTGAAAAGCCCGGCCCTGATGCCGAGTGAAACCGCCAGCCCCGTGAAAGTGAGAGTCGTCGCCTTGTAGAGGACCTGCCCGAATCCATAGGCATTGCCCCAGGTTCCCTCGAGCATCAGCCTGTAGACAGTCGCGGGGGACTGGCCGTAACTCATGATGAGAAGGTCGCCGCAGATGAGTGCCACGAGCAGCGCGACCAGCGGCGGAAAGAGTGCTTCCTCGACCTTCTCCCTCATTCGTGCGCTCACGCGGCTGAATCCCTTTTCGTGCCCATCATGTATTCGCCGAGTGATTCTTCAGTCACCTCGGACGCGGGCATCACGCGCGTCATTTTGCCGCGGTACATCACAGCTATGCGGTCCGAAAGCGCCAGGACCTCATTCAGCTCGGCCGAGACGAGAAAAACCGCTTTTCCGTCGGCCCTCGCTTTCCGCAGCTCCGAGTGGATGAACTCGATCGCGCCGACATCGACTCCGCGCGTCGGCTGCGACGCGAGAAGGATGCTGAACGGTCGGCCCATTTCACGGGCTATCACGACCTTCTGTTGATTGCCGCCCGACAGGTTCCGGGCCGGCATATCAGGGGCGGGAGGACGGATGTCGAATGCCGCGATCTGTTCCTTCGCGTTCGCAGCGATCCTCCCTCCGTCGAGAAGACCACGGTGCGCGTAGCTGTCCTGCAGGCCGAGCACGAGGTTGTCGGCGATGGAGTAGTCGAGGATCAGTCCGCGCCTGTGACGATCTTCGGGAATATGAGAGAGCCCGGCATCGCGACGCTCTGAAACATTCTTCAGAGTGACGTCGTGACCGCCCATCCTGATGAGTCCCGATTCGATCGGTCGCAACCCGGACAGTGCCTCGATGAGCTCGGTCTGGCCATTCCCCTCCACGCCAGCGATTCCAAGAATCTCCCCCGGTCTTATGGAGAACGTCACGCCGTCGACAGCGCGGAGGTTCTGCGAACCCAGCACGACGAGGTCCGAGACACGGATGGCGGAAGTCATGTCGTCCGATGGATGGAACATGCCGGCGCCTGAATCTGCAGTCTCGATCTCGCCCGGGGCACCAAGCGCAACCGCCTCGTTGCGGGAAGTGAGGCTCACGTCGCGTCCAACCATGGAGCGCGCGATGTGCGCGGGCGTGGTGTCAGACGTACGCAGCCGGTCGACTGTCTCACCGCCTCGCATCACGGTGATCGTGTCGGAAACCTCCATCACCTCATCGAGCCGGTGCGTGATCAGCACGATAGTCCCGCCCGCATCGCGCAGTCTGCGAAGCACCGCCCACAGCTCCTTTACCTCGGGTGGCGAGAGAACGGCTGTCGGCTCGTCCAGAACCAGGATCGTCGCACCCCGGTAGAGTACCTTGAGTATCTCAACTCTTTGTGCTTCGCCGACTGAAAGTCCGGAGACCGAAGCGTTCGCCGACACAGCCAGCCCCGTTTCACGGCTCAGCGCCTCGACGTCAGCCACTGCCTTCGGGTAATCGATCCGCCCGCCGCTCACCGGCTCCATGCCGAGGATGATGTTCTCGGCCACGGTGAGAGTCGGGACCAGCATGAAGTGCTGGTGAACGACTCCAATGCCTGCAGCAATTGCATCGCTCGTCGTCCAGCCGGTGACGTCGCGGCCGTTCACGTGCATGGTTCCTGAATCGGGCTTTTGCAGCCCGCCAAGAATCTTCATGAGGGTCGATTTGCCGGCTCCGTTTTCGCCGACGATCGCGTGGATCTCACCCGGGGACACCTCCAGCGACGCCTTGCGGTTGGCACGGACGCCGCCGAACGACTTGTCTATCCCCTCCATACGAATGGCGTGCGGTGCGCGATCCTCTGTCGCTATGGGCGATTCCGTCATCTGGTGCTTGGCACCTTGATCCTTCCGGCGATGATATCCTGCTTCAGCGCCTCTACGCGTGAATGGACCGAATCGGGAATCAGGCCCCGGTTGCGCTCATCGTACACATAACCCACACCGCCCTCGGCGAGTCCGAACGAATAGATACCGCCCCGAAATGTGTTGTCCTGAACACGCTCTATGGCGTTGAACACGGCGGCATCGACTCCTTTCACCATCGAGGTCAGGACGTGACCGGGCGCTTCGTCATGCTGGTCGGCGTCGACACCTATCGCGAGGCGCTTCATCACGCGCGCTGCCTCGAATACACCCTGGCCGGTGGATCCCGAAGCGTGGAATATCACGTTCACTCCCGACTGGTACTGGCTGAGGGCGAGTTCCTTTCCACGTCCGGGATTCTTGAATGCATCTGGCGTCGCTCCGGCGTATTGCGCGATGACGCTGCAGTCAGGGCACACATGCATGACGCCGGCCCGGTACCCCGCCTCGAACTTGTGGATGAGCGGGATATCCATCCCGCCAACGAATCCGACCCGCTTCGAGTTTCCCACCAGCGCTGCAAGTGCGCCAACGAGGAATGAGCCTTCCTCTTCGCG
>JBPPMU010000341.1:0-2291 GCA_051306215.1 Gemmatimonadaceae bacterium
CTCGGTGCAGGATGCGGTCTCATCGCGGTAGAAATCGAGCTTCACCGGCACACCCTGATTCTCGACGATGACGTCGGGGGACTCACCTCCCTTCACTGTCACCGTTATCTCCTGCACACCTGTCTCCGAGAGCGAAGCAGCAACGGCTGCGCGCTCACCGAAAAAATTCCAGACAATGAAGCCGATGAGTGCAGCGGCTCCGGCAATGACGGAAATCTCTGTGCTGTCGATCATGCTGCCCTCGCTGGCGACGCCATCGGCGGACGGAACCGTCTCAGCCGCAGGCTGTTCGTAACTACTGATACGCTGGAAAGCGACATCGCCGCGCTCGCGATGACCGGCGAGAGAAGCCATCCGGTGACCGGATAGAGCACGCCGGCAGCGATCGGTATGCCGATCACGTTGTAGATGAATGCCCAGAATAGATTCTGCTTCACCGTTCGGATCGTCGATCTCGACAATGCGATCGCAGTTACTACGCCCCGAAGGTCACCCTTTAGCAGCGTGATGTCAGAAGCTTCAATCGCGACGTCGGTGCCCGTCCCGATGGCGATCCCGACATCCGCCTGAGCGAGCGCCGGCGCGTCGTTTATCCCGTCGCCGACCATTCCAACTCTCGCCTTGCCCTGCTGGAGACGCTGGACTTCGTCGCTCTTTCCCTCCGGCAAAACCTCGGCGAGAACTCTCGAGATGCCGACACGCTTCGCGACTGCTTCCGCCGCCTGAGCGTTGTCCCCTGTCATCATCACAACTTCGAGGCCCATTGCCTTCAGTGCCGCTATTGCGTCGGCGGCCTCGGGCTTTATCTGATCAGCAACCGCGACGACGGCAGCGATCTTTCCATCAGCCGCAACGAACATCGGTGTCTTTCCCTCTGACGCGAAGCCGGCGGCAGGACCCTCCGCGGCAGTGACATCGATTCCGCGGTCGGCCATCATTCGGGCGTTGCCGAGGAGGAGGTTTCTACCGTTCACTGTCGCCTCGAGCCCGCGGCCGGGGACAGCGTTGAATGCTGATGCTTGCTGAACCTCGAGCCCGCGCGATTCAGCGGCTCTGACTATCGCCTGGCCGAGCGGGTGCTCGCTCTGGCGCTCCGCTCCTGCGATAAGGGCGAGCATCTCGTCTTCGCTCGAGCCGTCGAGAACGAGAACGTCGGTGAGCTCGGGTTTGCCTTCCGTGATGGTTCCTGTCTTGTCGAGCACGATGGTGTCGAGCTTATGCGCCGTCTCGAGGCTTTCACCGCCCTTTATGAGCACGCCATTCTCGGCGCCCCTGCCCGTGCCGACCATGATGGCAGTAGGCGTGGCAAGTCCGAGCGCGCATGGGCAGGCAATGATGAGGACCGCAACGAAGTTCACCAGGGCCATCGTGAACCTGACGTCGACCGGCGCGAGGACAAACCATGCGGCGAACGTCGCGACAGCGATAATGAGCACGATCGGAGTGAAAATCCCGCTTATCACGTCGGCTAGCCGGGCGATCGGCGCCTTCGATCCCTGCGCGTCCTGCACCATCTTCACTATCTGCTGGAGCGCGGTCTCCCTTCCGACTTTAGTCGCCTCGAACCTGAACGCGCCCGTCTTGTTGAGGGTCGCGCCGAAAACTTCATCGCCGACGGATTTGTCGACAGGCATGCTCTCGCCCGTCAGCATCGCTTCGTCGATCGCTGATGCTCCGTCCCTTATTACGCCGTCGACGGGTATCTTCTCCCCCGGGCGGACTTCTATCATGTCGCCGGGGACGACCTGCTCGACTTCGATCTCTTGAGTCTTGCCGTCGCGGATGACTCTCGCGGTTTTCGCCTGCATTTTGATGAGCCGCTGGATCGCTTCAGAAGTCCTGCCTTTGGCACGTGACTCGAGCATCCTGCCAAGCAGAATGAGCGCGATAATGACCGCCGCAGCCTCGAAGTACACGGGAACCATAGGCTCGGAGCCCATGTTCATTCCCGGCATCGTTTCTGTTGAGGAAGTTCCAGTGAAGAAGCGGGGCGCAAACGTTGCCGCCGTCGAATAGAGGAAGGCGGCGCCGGTCCCGACCGCGATGAGGGTGTTCATATCGGCGGCGCGGTGTCTCAGCGCAGCCCAGGCACCGCGATAGAACTGCGCGCCACTGTAGAACACGACAGGCGTCGTGAGAAGGAGCTGGATCCAGTTAGCTCCGGGGAAATCGAGCGCGGCGATTCTTCCGTGCGACATCGCCATCACAAGCACTGGAAGCGACAGCACCGCCGCGACCCAGAATTTCCTGCGAAGATCGCGGTACTCGGCAGTCCGGGCGTCGTCTTCGCT
>JBPPMU010000342.1:0-6039 GCA_051306215.1 Gemmatimonadaceae bacterium
ATCATGCGGTACCCCCGGTCCTCGATCTCACGAAGACCGTCGCCGTGCTCGACGCGCGCGTTCCATCCTGCGAGCGACCCTTCCCAGTGGCCGAGGTGATAATCGACTCCGATGTCCTTCGTGAGGACGTCATCGCCCCAGCAGTCGTGATTTCCAGCGACGTACACTATCGGAATGCCGGCATCACGGAGGTCCGCGAGGGCCGCGAGGGCGCGGAAGCTGTTGCGCGGGATTACTGATTTCCACTCGAACCAGAAATCGAAGAGGTCGCCGTTTATGAAAAGCGAGCCTGCCCGGCCGGCTAGTCCCCTCAGGAAGGCGACCAGAGCCCTCTCGACGTCGGGGGACGCAACTCCGAGGTGGGCGTCTGAAATCACATAACATGGCGACTTGAGCACCCGCCAATTCTAGCCGCGCAGCATACCGTTTACAAACCGGCGACCACGTGCCGGCCGGCTTATCTTATTCGCCAATGCCGAAATCTTCAGCGAACCCGGTGACAGGCGAGATTGAGTTCCTCGTCCGCTACGCCGAAACCGACAAGATGCAGGTCGTATATCACGCCAATTACCTCGTGTGGTGCGAGATGGGTCGCACCGACCTGATCAAGCGGCTCGGGCGATCGTACGCGGACCTCGAGCGCGAAGGTGTCGCCCTCGCGGTGGTCGATGCTTCGCTGCGGTATCACGCCGCCGCGAGGTACGAGGACCGCATAAGGGTGAAGACGACGCTTCAGGACGTGCGATCGCGCAGCGTGACATTTCATTATCTGATAGAAAATGCGGAGACCGGGATGAAGCTCGTTACCGCGACGACGACGCTTGCATCGATAAATGCGGATGGAAAGCTCATCGCCATGCCGCCTGACCTGAGGAAATCACTTGAAGATGCAGTTGCGTAAAGTCATTCTCTGCATTGCCACGATTGCGGCGACAGCGTCAGGCGTTGTCGCCCAGACAGCCGCCCGCGCTCCCACCGGCGGTGAGGCCCGGCTCTACGCGAGACTTCTTGCGATGACCGATGCGAGAAGCTTCGACCCGGCGCTCATCGACAGCGCGCTTGCATCGGCCTGGGCTCCACTCAGAAGGGCAGCGGCACTCGGGATCGGCCAGGTGGGGTCGCCTCCGGGAATTCCCGGGACTGCGCGGCTGCGCGGACTGCTTACGGATGCCGACATTATCGTGGCTTCGAACGCTGCGTACTCGCTCGGACTCCTTGTCGATTCGACATCTGTCGCCGCGTTGGCCGCCGCACTCGATGGGCCCCGAGCGGTGGCGCGGGAAGCGGCGTGGGCACTCGGAGAAATTGGCGCGCCGGCGCGCGATGCGATCGTCGCCGGGCTTGCGAAGCCGGTTGCTGACGAGGGACGCACGATCCAGCTGCTGCTCGCATCCGCCAAGCTGCGGCCGGTTCCAGTCTCCGGGCTGCGGCCTTATCTGGCGATGTGGAACAGGCCGTCAGTTTTGTGGGCGGCGACTTACGCCATCGCGCGATTCCGTGCGCCCTCCGGCGTGCGTGATCTCGTCGCGCTCGCGAACCGTCGTGAGTTCACGCGCTTTTCTGCCGGCGAAGCTGCGGCTCGCATCGGCGCGCCGGCCTCGGTGAGAGCGGGCGGCTCACGGACGGCGGACGCTTATGTGCTGGACGTCGCAGGAAGGCAGCGGGCGCGCGCTGAGATCGCCCGCGGGCTTGCCCGCCCGGCAGCAGGCGACTCGCTCGCCCAACTCGCCCTGCCGGTCCTCGTGCGCCTCGCCACTGACCCGCATCCGCACGTCCGGATCAATGCGATACGGTCGCTCGCGACATACGAGAAGGAGGTCGCGATGCAAGTCGTCGCGGCGACTGAAGATCCCGACGCGAACGTCAGGATCGCAGCAGCACAAGCCCTGGGCACCGTCCTCGACTCCGCTGTTGCCGGCTGGGCGCCCCTCTGGGGTCGTGACACGACGCTGGCCTACCGCTCGAGTCTCCTCGCGTCTGCCGCGCGGGCCGGAGCGATATTGCCTGAGTTTCAGTCATGGCGAACGCACAGCGACTTCCGCTACCGAAGCGCTGCGCTGGCGGCGGCGGGGTCATCTGTCGATTCGGGCGTACGTCGCAGCGCTGCGAGGTCGATGCTCCGTGACGAAGACGGCCGCGTGCGTGCGGTCGCCTACGGGGTGGTCGCGGGGAATGATACGGCAGGCCCGCCGGCGCCGATTCGCGAGATCCTCGTTGCGGGCCTCACCGATCGTGACGCTTATGCTCGTGCGGCCGCAATCGGAGCGCTGAGCGCTCGAGCGCGAGCGTCGGAAGTGCCGGCAGTCCTGGATGCATATGCTCTGTCGCTGGCCGATTCAGGCAACGACGCGCGAATAGCGGCTGTCGCTTACATCGCTGCTGCATGGACGAGGGACAGCACGGCATTCCCGTCTCCGCTGAGAAGACGCATTTCCGGGCTGGCGCCCTCCGACGATCAACTAGTTCGAGCAGCTGCTGAAAACCTTCCGCTCCTGGGTGGATGGAGGGCAGTGAAACGAAACCCTCGCGACCTTTCGTGGTACCAGAACATCGTGTCGACGCTGGTGATCCCCGCCCTGAGTGGCGAGACACAGCGCGCGACAATTTCGACGCGCCACGGCGACGTAGTGCTCGAGCTGTTTGGCGCCGACGCGCCGCTCACCGTCTGGAACTTCATGAATCTCGCACGCACAGGTTATTACGAGGGTACGGCATTTCATCGCGTTGTTCCGAACTTTGTTGCACAGGACGGCGATCCACGCGGCGACGGCAACGGCGGCCCCGGGTATGCGATTCGCGACGAGATGAATCCCCGGCGATACGAGCGTGGGGCACTCGGCATGGCGCTCTCCGGGCCTGACACGGGCGGGAGCCAGTATTTCATCACCCACTCGCCGCAACCCCACCTCGATGGCCATTACACGGTGTTTGGCCGTGTGCTCAACGGATACGGTGCGCTTGACTCGATCATTCAGGGTGATCCTGTGGTTTCAGTGACGGTTAGGTGAATTGTCGCGCGGCAGTGACCGTCATCGCGGCTGCGCTCGCAGCGGCCGGATGCGCCCGCCAGGCCCGACCGCTCGCGGGGATTCCCGCGCCGGAGCGAACGCTCCCGGTAATCGAGCTTGCGGAAGGGCACCGGCGGCTGGTTTTCCGCTGGGACTATGAGGAGAACGCGCTCATCGCCCGTGGAGAGGGAGCGATGCGCGTGGCGTCACCGGACAGCGCCCGTGTCGACCTGTTTCTCGCCGGCGGCATACCAGTGGGCCGGGCAATACTCATTGGCAACACCCTGCGCGCCACAAATCAGGCGCAGGTTGAGCGCTTTCTCCCGCCGCCGGAAATGATGTGGGCGGCGCTCGGCAGGCTTGCCATACCGGCGCTGCCAGATACGATCGTCACGGTCGAGGGCGAATTGCTCCATGCCGACATCGGGCGTCCGACGGCGTGGAGAGTTACCATAAAGGGGAATCGCCTGATGCGCCTCGCTCGCCTGAGTGGTGGCCGCATTGCCGAACTGGTTACGAGGGATGATGGCGGGCGTCTACTATATGAGGTCCCGGGCCGGCGGAAGCTGTGGCTCGGAATCACGCGCGACGAGGAGGTACAACCGTTCGATGCGTCTATCTGGGGCCCTTAGCTTCCTGATGCTGTTGACTGCGTGTATGCCCTACGGCTTCGCCGGCGGGGGCCTGCCTTCGCACGTCCGCACGGTGGCGATAATTCCCTTCGAGAATCTCACGGCGACTCCTGAGATCCAGCAGGAGCTGGCCCTCGCGCTTCGTGATGAGCTGCGCAACCGGCTCGGGCTTCGCGAGGCCGCCGAGAGCCGGGCCAACGCGATCGTCAGGGGAACAATTCAGCGTTACGAGACCGACATCCCGATCGGCTACAGCGCGACGAACCAGAACCAGACGAGCGCGCGACGACAGCTCCAGATTTCAGTCGATATCGAGATGATCGACCAGTCTTCAGGAAAAGCTCTCTGGCAGCGGAAGGGACTTCTCGCGGAAGGTCAGTATGAGGAGCGCGGCGAAGCGAGCGGCAGGAAGCAGGCGATAGAACGGATCGTGAACGAGGTGATCCAGGGTGCCCAGTCGCAGTGGTAATGTCCCATTCGCACATGCCGTCGCGGCGCGGAGCAGGAACGCTTGGATGCCTGTTGCAGCTCGCGGTACTTGCGTGTCTGATATACGTGGGATCCCTCGTGGCAGACGACGTAATGGCATACTATCGGTATCGCGACGCCATGAAGCAGGAGGTGAGGTTTGCCGCCACTCGAAGTGATGCCGAGATGAGGCGTCGGCTCCTGGCATTCACTGATTCGGTGAAGCTTCCCCCGTCGGCCAGGGACGTGAACATAGTACGCGACGACCGGAGCATCAGGATCTGGACAGAATACGATGCGGAGCTTCGCCTTCCGTTCTACGAGCGGACCTTTCACCTGAGACCATCGGCCGAGAAAACGTTCTGACGCCCAGGGTCCCGGCGGACAAGATCATGGGATGGGAGGAGGCGGGCCGGTGGCGAAGGGCTCAGCCCGGCCGGGTCGTATTCACTAACGGCGTCTTCGACCTGATTCACCCCGGCCACATCGACGTTCTCTCGGCAGCGCGGGCGCGGGGCGACTCGCTTCTGGTCGGGCTGAACACTGACGCGTCGGTCCAGCGCCTCAAGGGACCCGGCAGGCCTGTGCGAACCGAATCCGAGCGGGCGTACGTTCTCGCGGCGCTCGAGATGGTCGATGCAGTCGTGCTCTTCGATGACGATACGCCACTCAATCTCGTTGTCGCGCTCGAGCCAGATGTGATTGTGAAGGGGGGCGATTATACTGTCGATACGATCGTCGGCGCGCGGGAAGTGATGGCGCGGGGAGGGGAAGTAGTCGTCATCCCCCTGACACCGGGACAATCGACAACCTCAATCATAGAGAAGCTGAGTGGCGGATAAAATGTCGGTTCGCGAGGACCGCGCTAACGGCGACCTTCGTGTTGTATCCCTGGAAAGAGGCGTCGCGCCCTACGCAGAAGGTTCGTGCCTCGCTTCATTCGGTGCCACGCGGGTTCTGTGCACGGCATCAGTGGAAGATGGAGTCCCCGGCTGGCGTCGCGGGAGCGGTCAGGGATGGCTCACCGCCGAATATGCGATGCTTCCAAGGGCGACCAAGACGAGGACGTCGCGGGAGAGATCACAGGTCGGCGGGCGTACACAGGAGATCCAGCGGCTCATCGGGCGGAGCGTTCGCGCGATGCTCGACGACTTCGCATTCGGTGAGTTCACCGTGAAACTCGACTGCGACGTGATCGTCGCCGATGGAGGAACCCGCACCGCGGCGATCACTGGAGCATCAGTCGCGATTGTGGACGCATTCAACTGGATGGTCGAGAGCGGGAAGATTGGTGTCACTCCGGTGAAGCGCCGCGTTGCGGCGATAAGCGTCGGCGTGATCGACGGCGAGGCGCGTCTCGATCTCGACTACCCCGAGGATGTTCGGGCGGAAGTCGACATGAACGTCGTCATGAGCTCCACCGGGCAGTTCGTTGAAGTCCAGGGAACCGGTGAGCATGGAACGTTCGATCGGCGCCAGCTCGACTCGCTGCTGGATCTCGCAGTAGCCGGCATCGAACGTCTCGACACCCTGCAACGACAGGCACTCGGCGTGTGAGCAACGGGAGGCGGGTTCTCGTTGCGACGCGGAGTACAGGAAAACTTCGCGAGCTCGACGGGATTCTCGCTGAAGCCGGGTTACAGGGAATGTCGCTCGCCGAGGCGGGTTTAACAGAGTCGGCAGATGAAGATGCGATCGAGTGCCATGACAGCTTCGAGGAGAACGCACTCGCCAAGGCGCGGCACTTCAACCGGCTGAGTGGGCTGCCAACGATCGCGGATGACTCCGGGTTGTGCGCAAATGCGCTTGGTGGCGCGCCGGGAGTGCGGAGCAAGCGTTATTCGGGAAGATCTGATCTCAGCGGTCAGGCGCTGGATGATGCAAACAATGCGAAGCTTCTCAGCGAGCTTGCGGAATTCGATGACAAGTCA
>JBPPMU010000343.1:0-24357 GCA_051306215.1 Gemmatimonadaceae bacterium
GCATGGGCGGGCAGGGACTACCATAGCCCGTTAATTTCATTGAGTCATAACTGCAAACCACTCACCCGCGCCACGAGCGCGGAGCGGAGAAAGTGTGAATATCCACGAGTATCAGGCGAAGGAAATTTTTCGGAACGCAGGCATTCCGATTCCACCCGGCGAGGTAGCTACAACTGCCGCTGAAGCCGAGGCGATAGCAAGGAAATTTGGGGGAACCGTTGTGGTGAAGGCCCAGGTTCACGCCGGCGGCCGCGGCAAGGCGGGCGGAGTGAAGCTCGCAAAGTCACCTGAAGAAGCTCGGGATCTCGCTGAGAAGATCCTTCAGCTCACCATCAAGGACCTGCCGGTGCAGAAGGTGCTTGTAACCCCTGCCGCCGACATCGATACCGAGGCATACGTCGGCGTGATCGTCGATCGTGCATCGAAGCGCGCTGTGTTCATGGTCAGTCCCGCCGGCGGAATCGACATCGAGGAAGTCGCCGAGAAAACGCCTGAAAAGATCATGCGGCACCCGGTCGATCCGCGATACGGCCTGCGCTCGTACGAAGCTCTCCGCATGGGATTTTTTCTCTACGACGACGCAAAGAAGGCAAGATCTGCCGCGAAGATCATGCAGCAGCTCTACACGGCGTTCATCCAGAGCGGAGCCTCGCTCGCTGAAATCAATCCTCTTGTCACGACTCCTGAAGGCGAGGTAATCGCCCTCGACGCAAAAATGGTCGTTGATGACAACGAGCTCGACAGGCTTCCGGAAATTGCGGCGCTCCGCGACGAATCGGCCGAGGCGCCGAGTGAAGTCGATGCGCGGAAGGCGAACCTCACGTTCATCAAGCTCGACGGCAATGTCGGTTGCGTGGTGAACGGTGCAGGCCTCGCAATGGCAACGATGGACCTGGTGAAGTATTACGGAGGCGAGCCGGCAAACTTCCTCGACATAGGTGGGTCATCGAATCCGGAGAAGGTCGTAAATGCGCTCCGGATCATCACTTCAGATCCAAGCGTGAAGGCGATTCTCTTCAACATCTTCGGCGGAATTACCCGCACCGATGACGTTGCAAACGGAATCGTCACGGCGACGAAGCAGAATCCGCTCACCGTGCCGATAGTAATCCGGCTCACCGGCACCAATGAGGAGATCGCCCTCAAGATCCTCACCGAGAACGGATTTTCGGCCATGACTGACATGGACGAAGCAGTAAAGAAGGCAGTTTCACTCGCAACGGGGAAAGCAGCGTGAGCATCTTCATCGACAACTCGACGCGCCTTCTCGTGCAGGGAATTACCGGGCGCGATGGATCGTTCCACACCCGCCAGATGATCGAATACGGCACCCAGGTCGTAGGGGGCGTGACTCCCGGCAAGGGCGGCCAGACATTCGACGATGCGGTGCCGATCTTCAACACGGTCCACGACGCCGTGGCTGAGACCGGCGCAAACGCGACGGTTATCTATGTTCCGCCTATGTTTGCCGCGGACGCGATGATGGAGGCGGCAGACGCGGGAATCGCGTTCATAGTCTGCATCACGGAAGGCGTTCCGGTGCTCGACATGACCCGCGTTTACCCGTTCGTGAAGGAGAAGGGGGCACGCCTCCTCGGTCCCAACTGCCCGGGCCTCATCTCGCCGGGAAAGTCGAAGGTTGGAATCATCCCGGGAAGTATCTGTACGCCAGGACCGATCGGGCTCGTGAGCCGCTCCGGCACGCTTACGTATGAGGTCGTTTTCCAGATGACCCGCGCGGGTATGGGCCAGACGACGTGTGTCGGCATCGGCGGTGATCCGATCAACGGAACGAATTTCATCGACTGCCTCGAGGCATTCGAGGCCGACCCCGATACAGAGGCCGTCGTGATGATCGGCGAGATCGGCGGCACCGACGAGCAGGAAGCTGCGACATTCGTCAAGGAGAAGATGTCGAAACCGGTGATCGGGTTCATCGCCGGCCAGACCGCTCCGCCAGGCCGCAGAATGGGTCATGCCGGCGCGATAATCTCAGGCTCCGCCGGCACCGCCGCGGAGAAAATGCAGGCGTTCGAGGACAACGGGATCGGCGTTGCGAAGCGCCCAATCGATGTCGTTGAACTTCTCAGGCGATAACACTTAACTCATTGCGAGACATACACATGGCTGGTAGCAGGACACTTACCATAATTAAGCCGGATGCCTTCGGGGCAGGGAAGGCGGGAAAGATCGTCGCTCACCTCGAGGCCGCCGGCTTCAAGGTCGTGGCGACGAGGGTGCTCAGAATGACCGAATCCCAGGCAGGCGCCTTCTACGAGGTCCACAGGGAGCGCCCGTTCTACGGCTCGCTCACGAAGTTCATGACTTCGGGGCCATGTATGCCAATGGTCCTCGAGAAAGCCGACGCCGTGGCGTCGCTCCGCGAGGCAATCGGCTCGACCGACCCGGCCGAGGCCGCCGAGGGAACAGTGCGGAAGCTTTATGCGGAGTCGAAGGAGAGGAATGCGATTCATGCCTCTGATTCAGACGAGAATGCTGCCCGCGAATCCCTTTTCTTCTTCTCCGAGGCAGAGCTGATTCAGGCCGGCTGACCGGATTCTTCCGGGGAAGGGAAACCCAAGGGGGAAGCGGATTGGGCGGATTTTGGCGGATTGGGCGGATCAACCAGTCCGGGGGGCAGATGCGCCCGGGAGGGGCGAGTACTCATTCAGGGAAACCTCCTTTCGCTTTTGTGGTTTGAAAACCAGAGAAGGAAGATGTCTGCTTACGCAGCGATGGGGCGAAGCAGCGCCATGCCGGCTCTAAACGCGCCGGATCCGCGCGATCCGCCCCATCCGCACAATCCGCGTCCCCAAATGGGTTTCGATGTGCCCGTTTGCCCTTCTCGCAGACCCCTAAGACCGCGAATTTCATAACTTATGCTCTCGTTTGACATCGTTCGGTGGAGTCGCGGATAGCCACGCGATAGATCAGTCGCGAAAGACCTTCCTGCCGTATCCGCGCCACTCTCCAATCGACCATGCCGTGAGCGCTGCGGCAAGGCCTGGAGTAGTCAAGACGAGCCGTTGGCGATGCTTGTCGTCGCGCCAGATCTGACGCATCCGCCGGCTGAGTAGCAGCGCAGGGAGGAGGGGTGCGCCAAGCCAGAGAGCAAATGCGACAGGCCGGCTGATCTGTTTCTCCTCGCAACGAGTCCGCGCAAAATGTTCGCCGTGCATGAGCATCTTTGTCAGGATGCCCTTGACCGAGGTGGGGTTGATGTGCGAGACGGACATCGCGGGCTCGAAGCGGGAGCGTAGTCCAGCTTCGGCCAGTCGCCAGTGAAATGCGGTATCCGAGCAATATCCATCTGTCCTGAATAGCCCCGTTCGCTCGAGGACCGATCGCTGCACAGTCAGGCAGCAGGTAGGAATCTCCTCTATCCATCCGCTGACCCCTGAAGGCATCCAGCGCGCGAATTCGGCGAAATAATATATCCACCCGTTGCGGTCGGCCGGGTTGGCATTTTTCACGGACCCTCCTACGACTGGTCCCCACTCCTGCTGCGCCGCGATGCAGCGCTCTATCCAGTCATCGTCGGCAATGCAGTCTGCATCGATGAACGCGAGAATTTCACCATCCGCCGCCGAGATCGCGTCGTTGCGGGCGGCGCCGGGATACTGGCGCCGCGGCGATCGTATCAACCGCACCCAGGGATACTCCTTTGCCGTGATGTCCGCAGTGTCGTCACTCGATGAGTCGGCGACAATGACTTCCACTCCCGGATGAAGCTGGGCCTCGAGTGAGTCGAGGCAGCGCCGTATCGTCCCGCTCGAGTTGTACGATGCGATGATGACCGAGACGCTCACTGATTCAGTTCTGCTGCGCAAAGCGTTGCGCCGCCCGCGGCGCGATCATCGTCATGTACATGCCCGCTAACTCGCCCCCGCGGGCGGCGACTGACAAGCCCACCACGAGTGGCAGGTGAAGCGCACGTGAAAGAGGGGAGTGGCCCAGCAGTTTTCCGAACCGCCACCATTGAGGAACGTCGAGAATGACGTGCCAGCCGAATGTGGCCAGCGGCTCGAGCGGCCCGAGGTATCTCACCCACCGTTTGTCCTGGCGCGCATGAATCCGGCGCAGGCGGTACACCTCATGTCCGAAGCGCACGTGAAGACGGGTCACCCACCAGCGGAAATTGAAAGCGTGGGCCACTCGCTGCCGGGGATCGAACCAGACATTCACTCCTGAGTCGCGCCAGTCGGCAAAAAGAAACGAGCCCGCGCACGTTCGCCCGAGGTCGTCACGATAGCCGCCGTCCGCGAACAGGGTTGCGCGGCATCCAAGATTGTGGCTGAGGAATCCTTTTGCGTTCCCGCCTTCCGGTGGTCCGATCACGAACCCCCAGGAGATCGACGCCGCCGCATCGAGCAGCGGCTTCCAGAAGCGGCGCCCTCCCGATCCACGAAACAGCGACACTCCCGCCGTCGCCGAACGACCGCTGCTGACTCCTTCCACCACTGCTCCCAGCCAGTCGGGGTGCGGGGCAACGTCTGAATCGGTGAGCGCGACTATCGGCGCACGGGCCAGCCGCGCGCCACGGTTCTTCAGCTCGTAGTAGTGCGAATCTTCGGCGGTGAGAAACTGCACCGACTGAAACGGCAGCTCAGCAAAACGATCCTGCCACGCCTCGACCTGGGACCGTGATCCGACCAGGATGAGTTCCACTTTCGACAGTGGGAAGGTCTGCTTCGACAGCGCGTCGATAGTCTCGTCAAGGCACCCGATGTCGAGCGACTCGTTGTACCCCTCGATAACAACCGAGACCGCGGGCTGTTGCTCAGTCCTATCCTGCACGTGCCTCCCTCGGGTGAGTGCTTCTCAGAAGCTCCTCGACTGTCGATACCAGGCGCCCGCGCCGCGTGGAGAGGAAATCCCTGCGCGCGGCAAGACCGCGCGCCAGATCGTCCCGCTGTTCAAGCACCGCGAGTAATTCAGTCTTCAGCCTCTCCGACTGTGTAAGCCACTCGAGGCGATCGAATTGATCGTGGATTCCTCCGAGCTTCAGGCGGTATTCGTCTGAGACCGCAATCGATAAACAGGGCGTCGCAGCTGTCAGCGCAAAAACTGCCGCGTGATAGCGGCACGCTACGACGGCGCGGGCCCGACCGAGCACTCCCTTCAACACGGGCGCGTCCCACGATGGCGCAACACAGACCGGGAGGTGCTCAAGTCGCGTTGCAAGCTCGCGCGTTACCGCTTCGTCGTGCTGGCGCCAGTATCGCTGCATCCCGAAGACTACAACCTTGTCGACAGCTTTCGCACGTAAGGCGCTTGAGACGGCATCTGCAATTGCGCTCAGGTCGATCTCCCCCGACCGCACGTTTACCGCAAGGATGCGGTCATCCGGACCGACGCCGGCATCGGCGAGCGCCCCGTCGATCACGCTCTCACCGGCAGGCTCGAGTTCGAACGCCGGGTCGACCCCATCTATCAGTTGTGACCCCCGCAATCCCGCCCCCAGGCCGTTGACGCGCGAGAATGAATCGTCGCGTAGCACCACTCGGGTTGCAAGCCTGTACGGGGCGGAATGTCCAGCGAAGGGATAAAGACTCTGTCCACTCAAAATCAGCGGCGTCCCCAACTGGTTCACGAAACGAAAAACCGACCCGCGGGCGCGGTACAACTGCGGATGGCTCGGCATTAGTCCGCCTCCGGATATCACGACGTCCGCGCTCTCGATATTCTCGCGAAGCATTCGAACCGCGCGGGGGAGGACACTCCGGGGAACAATCGGCTTGTCGAAGACTGAACTCATCGCATGCCGCCACACCGCCACGGCCCTGTCGATGGCCGGTCGCCTCAGTGCCGATGGCTCGGTCCAGTCAGGCCTGGGACGGAGCAAGGCGACGTCAGAAAAGGATGCATCGACTTCGATCTCCGCCTGTACTGCCGATGGGTGATCGGTGAGGACAAGAATTGTGGCGAAGGGCAGGCTCGATCTGAGCATCTGTACCTCGCACGCGAGCATTGCCTCGTCGCCGACGTTGTTGAACAGATTGCGAAGCAGGACAATTCGAGGGTTCATCTCGCGCGCCGGCTGCCGGCCAGGTACCCGAGGGACGAAACGATCTGGGAAATCCCGAGCAATACCACGACACGGCTGGCCGGGACCGAAACTTCACGCCCGAAGGGAGCGGAAAGAAGCCCGGAGTAGAAGCTGCCGGGCGTCCGGCGCGCCAACGGATGGCTTTCGTAGAAACGTCTCGCGCCGCCCCCGTAGGCAAAGTGCTGGCGGATGAACCCGGCCAGGCCCATCGAATGAGAGTGGACAACGACTGCCTCCGGCTCCAGCACCAATGAGTATCCCTGGCGCAGCCATCTCGCGCAAAAATCGCGGTCCTCGCCCGCGGGCGCCTGGAACCTTTCGTCGAATCCGCCGACGTGCCAGAACGAAGCGCTGTCGACCGCCAGGTTCGCCGCAGGCAGGAACTGAAGAGAGTTGTCAGAAGCTGATCGGTGCGCGCGCGTGAATTCGCCAAGAATCAGGTGGCTCGCCTCGGCAAACGCGTTGTCGGGAAGGCCATTGCGGATGAGCCCGCCCACGGCGACACCGGGCTTCGCCGGTGTTGAGATCGCGCGCAGCCATCCGGGCTTCGGCGAACAGTCATCGTCGAGAAAAACCAGGACTGCCCCGCAGGCCTCGCGAGCTCCGCGATTTCGGGCGCACGACGGTCCTCCTCTCTGCTGCCGAATTACGCGGACTGGAAAGGGGGAATCGGAGACCTGAATCTGTGGAACATTGCCATCGTCCACGACGACTACTTCGAATGAGCCCGGAGCGCTCTCGAGTCGTTCGAGCGCGGCGAGCGTCACGGCCAGGCGCTCTGCCCGTCCGTACGTTGGGATGATGATGCTGAAGTCTGGCTGTGGTGGGGTCACCGGAACTTGATGTCGCGTCGATGGTCGGGGCATCGTAATCTGACCTCGTGACGGTCACGCCGGGAAGGCGCGGGGCCACTTTTCGAGAAAGGCTAAGGTCGCTAGCTTTAATAGCTTATGCTGTCGTTTGACATCCGTTCGCTGGAGTCGCACGCAGCGCAAGTCGAAGGTCAGCTCGCCCCGGATGACCCGGTGTGGGAAGACAGAGATGTGCGCCCGGCGATACCGATCACGGTCGAGGGCCGCCTTTCGTCGGCGGGACCGTCGAGGTTCTACTTCAGCGGGCATTTTTCCGGCGAGGCGACGGTGCCATGCCGGCGCTGCCTGACGGAAGTCGTTGTGTTGGTCCGCGAGGACGCGCACTTCATCTTCTCGTCGGAAGGCGACGACAGCGCGGACGACCCGGACGTATACCCCTTCGACGCAAACGCGCCGAAGCTGGACATGCGGCCGGCTGTGCGGGAGGCATGGCTCCTGGCCGTGCCTGGTTTCGTGCTCTGCCGCGAGGACTGCAAGGGTTTCTGCGCAACGTGCGGAGTTGATCTCAACGCCGAGACGTGCGGACACGTGCAGGTTACAACTGACAGCAGATGGGACGCCCTCAAGGCCGCGCGGGACAGGCTTCCCTGAAAAGCTTTACACTCAACTAGATAACGACAAATGGCCGTACCCAAACGCCGTACCTCAAAGAGAAAGAAGCGCGCCCGGAACACGCACAAGACAGCTCCGGCGATCGCGATCCAGAAATGCCCGCGATGCCAGAGCATGAAGCGTCCGCATCACGTCTGCGAAGAATGCGGATACTACGACGGTGAGCAGCGGGTAGCGGCAAGGGAAGCGTAGTCTTGGCGCGCATCGCGTTGGACGCCATGGGGGGCGACTTCGCTCCCCGGGCAACTATCGCAGGAGCGCTCAAGGCCCTCGAGGAGCTCGACCCGCCTCACGCGGTGCAGCTTGTCGGACAATCATCCGTGATCGAGAACGAGCTCGCGGCTCTCCTGAGCGGCGAGCTCGCGCATTGTGCGCCGCTCCGTGACCGCCTCGAGATCGTTGAGGCACCCGATGTCGTCGCCATGTCTGACAGGCCGACCGTCGCTCTAAGGAAAAAACCAAACAACCCGATGTCAGTCGGGCTTCGGCTGCAGACCTCCAACCGCTCTGACGGATTCGTCTCAGCCGGTAGCACCGGTGCGCAGATGGCAGTTTCATCCGTTGTGCTCGGCCTTCACCCCGGCCTTTCGCGCCCGGCGATCGCCACGATCCTTCCGACCTCGCGTGACCCGATCGTCTTCATCGACTCCGGGGCAAATGTCGACTGCTCAGCGGCCGAGCTCGTTCAGTTCGCGTGCCTCGGCGCCGTCTATGCCGAATACGTTCTTGGGCGCAGCAATCCGGTCGTCGGGCTCCTCAGTATCGGCGAGGAGGACGCGAAGGGAAACAGCGTTACGAAGGAGGCTCACAACCTCTTCAAGTCGGCGGGGTTCAACTTTCAGGGAAATGTCGAAGGCCGCGACCTTCCGTCCGGCGCGAGCGACAGGGGCCCGATCGACGTAGTGATCTGCGACGGGTTCGTCGGCAACGTAGTGCTGAAGTTCTACGAAGGAGTCATCCCCATGATCGTCGAGCTCATCGAGCGCGACGGCTCGATCGAGGTCGACAAGGTGAGATCTGCCCTCGGCGCGCTCGATTCCTCGACCTACGGAGGCGCGCCCCTCCTCGGCGTCCGCGGAGTGAGCATGATTTGCCACGGCAACTCGACCCCCCGGGCCATAAAGAACGCGGTCGTCGCAGCAGTGCGGGCGGTCGAGACAAGGATGAACGAGCACATCGGAGAGCGGCTCGGGAAGACCGAACCAATGAGGAGATCGACGAGGGCGGCGTCATGAAGCGCCCAATCGCCGCAGTCATCTCCACCGGCCGGGGAATCCCGGAGCACGTGATGACGAATCACGACTTCGCCGCGATCGGCATCGAGACATCCCACGAGTGGATAGTCGAGCGGTCGGGAATCGTCGAGCGCCACATCGCGAAGGAAGGCGACACAACGTGCTCGATGGCGGCAACCGCAGCCCGTCAGGCGATGGAGCGGGCCGGTGTGCTGCCGGGCCAGCTCGACGCAATAGTGTTGAGCACAGCGACCCCTGACCGCCTCCTGCCGGCGACTGCAGTCGACCTCCAGGCGGAGCTCGGCGCATCGCGAGCGGCGGCGTTCGACATCGGCGCGGCATGCTCCGGCTGGCTCTACGGAATGACGGTCGCGGAAGGGCTCATCGCGACAGGTGTTGCCGAGACGATTCTCGTCGTTGGCTCGGAAAAGATGAGCTCGATTGTCGACTGGAAGGACCGCGCGACATGCGTGCTCTTCGGCGACGGCGCCGGAGCCGTGATCCTTCAGCGCGCGCGAACGGGCAAGGGGATCCTCTCCGCATACATGCGGAGCGACGGCCAGCTCGCTGACCTTCTCTACAGGCCGAGCGGCGGCGCGACGATCCCGATGAGCGCGGGAGTGCTCGAGGAGCGCAGTCACCTCGTGAGGATGGCCGGACGGGAGGTGTTCAAGCACGCCGTGCGCTCGATGTCAGACGCGGCCGACCGCGCGCTCGACGGCGCAAGACTGACCGGCGCCGACGTCGACCTCCTCATTCCGCACCAGGCGAACGTCAGGATAATAGAGGCGACAGCGAAGCACTCCGGCATTCCAATGGAAAAGGTGTACGTGAACGTCGATCGTTACGGAAACACATCATCGGCTTCAATTCCCATCGCGATCGACGAAGCGGTCGAGAAGGGGATCATCAAGGATGGATCGACAGTGCTCCTCGTTGCCTTCGGCGCCGGTTTCACCTGGGCATCGATGATCCTGAGGTTCTAGCGTGGAAATAGTTCTCCTTTTCCCCGGCCAGGGGTCGCAAAAACCCGGCATGGGGAAAGACCTGGCCGAGGCTTTTCCAGAGGCCCGGAGGGTGTTCGAGGAAGTCGACGATGCGCTGGACTTCCCGCTGAGCACGTTATGCTTCGAGGGTCCCGCCGACGACCTGACTGCCACCCTGAACGCGCAGCCGGCGCTGCTTGCGCATGGCGCCGCGGTCTGGGCTGTTGTGAAGCAGCAAGTCGGAAGCTCGGTTTGCGCCGCGGCAGGTCATTCCCTCGGCGAACATACGGCGTATCACGCGGCGGGCTCGACATCGCTCGCCGACGCGGCACGGTTGGTCAGGCGGCGCGGGCAGCTGATGTATGAAACCGGAGTCACTCGTCCCGGCGCGATGGCGGCGATCCTCGGGAAGATGGACATTACGGTCGAATCCCTGTGTGAACAGGCAACCCGCGCCTCCGGTCTCGTGGTTCCCGCCAATTACAACACCGCTGAGCAGATCGTTGTGTCGGGCGAGGTTGGAGGCGTCGAGAAGGCGATGGAGCTTGCCAGGCTGCATGGAGCGAAGCGCGCTGTGCGACTTCCCGTGAGCGGGGCATTTCATTCGCCGCTGATGGAGCCCGCGGTCGAGGGCTTCCTGGAATCAGTCACGGCAACTGAATTTGGAGAGCCCGCTTTTCCGGTTTTCTCCAACGTGACCGAGCAGGCGAGCAGTTCGGCTGAGGATGCGCGCGACCTGCTCGTCAGGCAGCTCACATCGCCGGTCAGGTGGGCGGGTGAAATCGAGGCGATAGCCGGAGCATTCCCCGACGCTCTTTTCGTCGAGATGGGCCCCGGCAGCGTCCTCACCGGCCTGCTTGGCAGGATCGTTCCTTCGGCGTCAGGCATTTCATGCGGCACACCCGCAGACGTCGAAAAACTCTACAGCCGGATAGCCGCATGAAGATCGACCTCACGGGCAAGACAGCCATTGTGACCGGGAGCACCCGCGGTATCGGCCGAGCCGTCGCCCAGGCGCTTTCCGACTCAGGCGCACGGGTGGCGGTCGTTGGCCGGGATCGCGATCGCGCGGCGGCAGTGGCCCGCGAAATCGGGAACGGAGCGGCCGGTTATAGCTGCGAAATGTCCGACACTGCCCAGGTTACCGCTCTTGTCACCGAGATCGAGAAGGACTTCGGCGGGGTGGACATTCTCGTCAATAACGCCGGCCTCACGCGTGACAACCTCGTCATGCGCCTCAAGGACGAGGACTGGGACGCCGTGCTCGACGCGAATCTCCGTGGGGCATTTGCGGCAATAAGGGCAGTCTCCCGTGGCATGATGAAGAAAAGGGCAGGGCGGATAATCAACATGGCAAGCGTCGTCGGCCTCACCGGCAACAAGGGACAGGCCAACTACGCGGCGAGCAAGGCTGGCTTGATCGCCCTGACGAAGTCGGTCGCGAAGGAGCTTGGCTCGCGCAATATCCTGGTCAACGCGATAGCGCCGGGTTTCATTGCCACCGAGATGACAGATGCCATGACCCCCGAGGCAAGGGCGGGCCTCACCGGCCTCATCCCGCTGGAGAGGCTGGGGACGGCCGACGACATCGCGGCGATGGTGGTGTTCCTCGCCTCGGACCGCGCATCGTACATAACCGGCCAGGTACTAGTCGTAGACGGCGGAATGGTGATGTAGCAATTTCGGACTGAGGACTTTGCGGCCTCAGGACCAACGGCCATTGCAGAGTCGCGACTAAGGGAGGATTGCGGATAAGGGAGGACCGTCCGCGACAGTCCTCATAGTCCTCAATAGTCCTCAATAGTCCTCAATAGTCCTCAATAGCCCTCATTCCTCACTAAGTCGCGACCCTGCAATGGCTGTTAGTCCTGAGGCCGCAAAGTCCTCAATCCTCAATCTCAGCTCGCCATCAGGCAGGTCTCGTAACTTTCTGTCCTAACGTCAGTTAACTATATTTCACGACCCACTCACACATCCCGGAGATCTGCAACATGGCCGACAACTCGGAGAAGGTTAAGGACATCATCGAGAAGGAGCTCGGCGTCGAGCGCGAGAAGCTGACCAACGAGGCGAGCTTCATTGAAGATCTCGGTGCGGACAGCCTTGACATCGTCGAGCTGGTAATGGAGTTCGAGAAGGAGTTCAACATCGACATCCCTGATGAGGATGCGGAGAAGCTTCGCACGGTCGGTGACGCACTCGGATATCTGAACAGCAAGATCCCCGCGTAATGAGGCGGAGAGTCGTCGTCACGGGCATGGGTGCCGTGACGCCGGTCGGCAATGATGTAGCGACGATGTGGCGCTCGCTGATCGACTGCAAGTCGGGCGCGGCGCCGATAACCCACTTCGATGCAAGCGGATTCGAGGTGCGGTTCGCCTGCGAGGTAAAGGGCTTCGACGTCTCGCTGTACATGGACAGGAAGGAAGCAAAGCGCTCCGACCAGTTCACGCAGTATGCTGTGGCTGCGGCGAGCCAGGCCATGCACGACGCCGGATTCGGCGACCGCACCGGCTACGACCCGGACAACACCGGAGTCATAATCGGAAGCGGCATCGGCGGGCTCAAGATTTTCGAGGAGCAGCACGACGTCTACAGGTCGCGCGGCCCGACGAAGATCTCCCCCTTCTTCATACCGATGTTCATCTCCGACATCGCGGCCGGAATCGTCTCGATGCAGTTCAATGCGAAAGGGCCGAACTACGCGACAGTGTCAGCCTGCGCGACGAGCGCCCACGCGATTGGCGATGCATTCCGGACGATCCAGTACGGCGACGCAGACGTGATGATCACCGGTGGGTCAGAGGCGACCGTGACCCCGATGGCGGTGGGCGGCTTCGCGAACATGAAGGCTCTCTCGGAAAGGAACGACTCGCCGGAGACCGCATCCCGCCCATTCGACGCGACGCGCGACGGCTTCGTGATGGGGGAGGGAGGAGCCGTGATGATCCTCGAGGAGCTCGAGCATGCGCGGAAGCGCGGCGCCCGCATCTACTCCGAGATAGTCGGCTACGGCGCAACCGGTGACGCCTATCACCTCACTGCCCCCGCGCCTAACGGCGAGGGCGCGCAGCGGGCGATGAAACGCGCGCTCAAGGATGCAAGCCTGTCGCCGGAAGACATCCAGTACATCAACGCGCACGGCACGTCAACACCGGCCAACGACGTGAACGAGACGGCAGCGATCAAGGCGGTGTTCGGCGATCACGCCTACAAGCTGAACGTCAGCTCGACGAAATCGGCTACCGGCCATATGCTCGGCGCAGCAGGTGCCGTTGAGCTCGTCATCGGCACGCTGGCCATAAACGAGTCACTGATTCCGCCGACGATCAATTACGCGACGCCGGACCCGGAGTGTGATCTCGACTACACGCCCAACAAGCCGATCGAGCGCAAGGTCGACGTAGTCATCAGCAACAGCTTCGGCTTCGGCGGGCACAACACAACGCTCGCCATCAGACGCTTCGCGGACTGACCGGGATGCTTCCGGCGGGGACGCTGGGTGAGGCCGCGCACTCTTCCGGAACGCACGCATGATCCGCACAGGCATCGGCTACGACTCGCACCGCTTCGCCCCGGGTGGCAACATGATCCTTGGCGGGGTGAAAGTCGCGAATGGAATTCACCTGATCGGCCACTCTGACGGTGACGCTGTAGCCCACGCCGTGACTGACGCGCTCCTCGGCGCGGCCGGCGCCGGAGACATCGGCGCGATATTCCCCAACACCGATCCCGCCAACAAGGGTCGCGACTCGATCGAGATGCTCGAGCACGCAGTCATCCTCATCAACGAGCTCGGCTACGGCGTCGTGAACATCGACGTCACTGTCATCACCGAGCATCCAACGATCCGGCCCCACGTCCAGGCAATCAGGGAGGCGCTGGCAGTCGCAATCGGTGCAGAGCCTGACGCAGTTAGCGTCAAGGGCAAATCAAACGAGGGCATGGGCTGGATTGGCGGTGGCGAAGGGCTCGCATGCATCGCGGTTGCCTCGATCGGCTTGATTCCGGATGAACCGGAGGAGTGAGCGTCGATGCGATACTCGACTGGCTGGGCGAGCTGTCGATTGGTACGCTCTATATCGCCATCGGATTCATTGCCGCCCTCGAAAACGTTTTCCCTCCATTCCCATCGGACGTAGTCGTCGCGTTCGGGAGCTTTCTCGCCGCGAGGGGCGAGGCTTCACCCTACAACACCTTTGCAATCGCGTGGGCGGGCAATGTCGCCGGAGCTTTCCTGATGTACTACGCCGGGCGAAGGTACGGATCGAGCTCCTTCATGACCCGTCTAGAGCGCTGGGCCGGCGCGGGGGCCGAACAGAAACTGCTGAAGCTCTACGGGCGTTATGGACTGCCGGCGCTCTTCATCAGCAGGTTCATTCCGGCAGTTCGGGCGATCGTCCCGCCGTTCGCCGGTGCAATGAGGCTGCCGGCGCTGCCAGTCGCGCTGGCGATATCGAGCGCTTCCGCAATATGGTTCGCGTTAATCACCTTCCTCGCATACAGGGCAGGCGCGAACTGGGATGTTCTCTACGCCACAATGGTGAGATCCGGCAAGATCATCGGGTTCTCGGCATCAGGCCTCGCTGTGCTGGTGCTCGCGATCGCCTTCATCCGATACAGGCGAAGAAGGAAGTAGCAAGGTGAAGACCGGAACGGTTCCAGACGAGATCTCGCGACCGTTTATGCTCGAGCGATTCAGGGATCACCTCGAGGTGGAGAAGGGAGCTTCCCCGCGCACGACCGAAGCATACATGCGGGACCTCTCCCGCTTTGCGACGTTCTGCATCACGAAGGGCGCCAAGGCGCCGGCAACAGCCAGCGCGCGCATTCTTCGCGACTACGTTTACCACCTCAAGGACCTCGGCCTCTCGCCATCGTCGATCCGGCGCAACGTCTCGGCGGTCCGGAGCTATTTCCGCTTCATGCTCGGCGAAGGTGAGCTGGTGCGCGATCCCAGCGAACGGCTCGAAGCGCCGAAGCGGTGGCGCACGTTGCCCGAGGTGCTGACAGTCGACGAAGCCGCGAAGCTCCTTGCCGCGCCGTCGCTCGACGAGCCCTTCGCCTTCAGGGATCGGGCGATGCTCGAAATCGCCTACGGAGCCGGACTCCGCGTTTCGGAATGGATAACGATGTCGGTGCGCGATGTGTTGATGGAGGACCACCTCGTGCGCGTCTTCGGAAAGGGATCGAAGGAGCGACTTGTGCCGATCGGCCGGAAAGCGATCGGAGCTGTCGCGATCTACCTGCGGGAGCTGAGGCCGAAACTCGAGAAGGGGCAGGGGAAGGGGATCCTGTTCCTCAATGCGCGCGGGAATCCGCTGTCACGAATGGGCGCATGGAAGATCCTGCGAAAGTATGTGGCAATTGCCGGCATCGACAAGCCGGTGTCACCTCATACGCTCCGGCATTCGTTCGCCACTCATCTGCTTGAAGGGGGCGCCGACCTTCGGGCAGTGCAGGAGATGCTCGGTCATTCAGACATTTCGACAACGCAGGTCTACACTCACGTTGATCGTGAATTTCTCAGGTCGGTTCATAGGCAGTATCATCCCCGCGCATGATTCTCGTCATCGACAATTACGACTCTTTCACCTACAATCTCGTCCAGTATCTGGGCGAGGCAGGCGCGGATCCGGCCGTTCGCCGGAACGACCAGGTCACGGTAGAGGAAATCGAGGATCTCTCGCCGTCGGCGATTGTCATCTCGCCTGGTCCGGGGTCCCCGGCAGAGGCGGGAATCAGCATGGATGTCGTCAGACGGTTCGGGTCGTCGGTTCCGCTCCTGGGAGTCTGCCTCGGACATCAGGCTATCGCCGAGGCGTACGGGGGAAAGGTCGTGAGAGCGGCGGAGCTCAAACACGGAAAAACTTCGATGGTAAGACATGACGGCAGCGATCTTTTTGAGGGAATCGAGTCACCGACGGAGGTGATGCGATATCATTCGCTGACCGTGGAGCCAGGGTCACTGCCTGACGATCTTCGCGTGACCGCGCGGGGCATCGATGACAATGCCGAGATACACGCAGTGCGACATGTTCGTCATCGGGTCTGGGGAGTTCAGTTTCACCCCGAGTCAATTATGACGCCGGGCGGCAGGCAGATTCTCGCAAACTTTCTTCGTCTCGCACAATGAGCAACCGAAACGAACTTCCCTTTGCCGGCGGGGCGATTGCCATCCGGTTCATGCTTGCGGCCGGCGCTCTGCTTGTTGCTTCGGCAATCCCGGCAGAAGCGCAGGTCGAGACGTCTCCTCCGCTCGACACTGGTTACGTCATCTACGACGAGGGTCCGATCAACCTTGCGTTCGGCGTGGGACTTCGCATCCCGTCCTATAACCGGGTGGATGGCGTCGCCGTCGGGTGGGGTCCTGACATCAGGCTGGCGGGCGGCACGATCAAGCTGGCACCTAGCGTTACGTACCGCTCGCACATCGGAGCGGTCGACCCGTCCATAACCGGTACCATCGAGGCGGGGCCACTCACGGAAATCAGGATAGCCGGCGGCCGCTCCACGTTCTCCAATGACACGTGGATCAAGTCGGACCTCATGAACTCGCTTTCCGCGCTTGGCGTCGGCTCCGACGCCCGGAATTACTTCCGGGCCGACAGGGGCGAGGTTGAGATCTTCCATCGCATCGTGAGCCCGGCCACGACGGTGACTCCATCCATCGGCGTGCTTCACGAATTTGCCTGGTCGACTGGCATCCCAGAGCCTCACACCTCAGCTCCGTGGAGTTTTTTCGGGGCCAAGGATGACCTGAAGATGCGGCGCATGAATCCGGCCGTGACCCGCGGGCACACGACCTCCGGACTCGGAGGGCTGCGCGTAGACTACGAGCTGCAGGAGACGAAGGCCGGCGCTGCCGCCCGCGTCGAGCACGCCTTCGACGCTCCCCTCGTTCCCGGCTCCGATAGCGAAGGGTTTACCCAGTACACCGTTGACGCGAGGGCAAAGTTCCCGACGTTCGGGCTGCAGACTTTCACCTTCAAGGGCCACGCGGTATTCACCGGGGGCGAGGCCCCGCCGCAGCGGTACGCGTACCTCGGCGGTTCGAGCACGCTCTCGACTGTAGATCTTCTGGCGCTTGGCGGCGACCGCCTGCTGTTCGTCGAGGGGGAGTATCACTATCCGCTCACCGCGCCGCTGGTACCCTTTGTCGGGGCACCGGTCCTGTCATTGCGATACGCTGCGGGTTCGGCCGGCGTCGATGACCTGCCTGACTTCATCCAGAACGTCGGATTCGGCCTCAGCCTCAAGGTGATAAAGTTCGAGTTCCATCTCGATCCGAGTTACCGGGAGGCCCCGTTCAGGGATAAAACCGCGTTCTCGGTCAGTCTCGCGCTGCCTTTCTGAGCGGGCGAGGCAGGTCTAAAGCGCGACATGTGCTCGCGGTAAGTCCAATCCAGACATATATTTAAAGGCGTGACTTTTGCAGCGACGCACGCGAAAATGCTGGGCGGATGAGGACGCTCGTGGTTATTCCGGCGCGCCTCGCGGCGGTCCGCCTCCCTGAAAAACCGCTGAGGCTGCTGGCCGGCGTCCCACTCATCGCCCGCGTGTGGCAGCGAATCTCCGACATGGAGATCGCCGACAGGTGCGTTGTCGCGACGGAGGATCCTTCAGTCGCTGAAGTCGCCCGGTCCGCTGGTGCCGAATGCATAATGACGGGCGCATGGCACAGCTCAGGGACCGAACGCGTCGCCGAAGTCGCCAGGATGCCGGAGTTCCGGGGATTCACGACGATTGTGAACGTGCAGGGTGACGAGCCCTTCATCGGCGCCAAGGCGGTCAGGGGCGCCGCGGAAATGGTCGAATCAGGCAGGTTTCCCCTCGGTACATCTGCTTCGCCGGCAGAGTGGGAGACAGCGTCGAGCCCGAACATCGTGAAGGTCGTGCTGGGTGATGACGGGCGCGCGCTCTACTTCTCGAGGGCGGGGATTCCGTACGTCCGGGACCGCGATGCAATTGCTTCAATGGAGATCAGGATGCTTCAGCACATCGGAGTCTATGCATACTCCCGCGAGGCGCTTGAACAGTGGGTGTCGCTTCCGCCGCACCCGCTTGAACACGCTGAAAAGCTCGAGCAGCTCCGTCCTCTCGCCGCCGGAATTCCCATGGGCGTGGCGATCTCGGACGAAGCGCCGGCTGCCGGAATAGATACTGAAGACGACCTTGCCGCCGCAAATGAGCGGTGGCATGTATTCACCGCGGGACGGTAAACAATGCAGCAACAGTCGAGACAGCAGACGCGCTACATCTTCGTGACCGGCGGGGTGGTTTCCTCGCTCGGGAAGGGAATAGCCGCAGCGTCGATCGGACGCCTCCTCGTCGAGCGCGGAATGCGCGTGACGATAATGAAGTTCGATCCCTACCTCAACGTCGACCCGGGCACGATGTCGCCGTTCCAGCACGGCGAGGTATTCGTTACCGACGACGGAGCTGAGACCGACCTCGATCTCGGCCACTACGAGCGGTTCATCGACCGCTCGCTCGCCCAGGCAAACAACGTCACGACGGGCCGCATCTACCTGAACGTCATTACGAAGGAGCGGCGCGGAGAATACCTCGGCTCAACCGTCCAGGTGATCCCGCACGTGACTGACGAGATAAAGTCGGCGATGAAGCGCCTGGCCCCGGAGAGCGACGTAGTGATCGTCGAGATCGGAGGCACTGTTGGCGATATCGAGTCGCTTCCGTTCCTCGAGGCGATAAGGCAGTTCCGTCACGAGATCGGAAGAGAGAACGCGATCTTCATTCACCTCACCCTGGTTCCCTTCATCGCCGCAGCGGGAGAAGTCAAGACAAAGCCGACCCAGCACTCGGTACGCGAGCTGATGGAGATAGGAATCCAGCCCGACATCCTCATATGCCGCAGCGAGCGCGCGCTGTCGGAGGAGGTGAAGCGGAAGATCGCGCTGTTCTGCAACGTCGAGTTCGGCGCTGTGGTGGAGAGCCGCGATGTGCCGTCGATCTACCAGATCCCCCTCACGTTCCACGAGCAGGGACTCGATGAGCGGGTGATGCACCGGCTGGGCCTGCTGGGGAGAAAAGCGCCGGACTTGAGCGCTTGGCGCGCGATGGTCGAGCGAGTCATCTCGCCCTCGGAGAGGGTGAAGATCGCGGTGATCGGCAAGTACACGGAGCTCGTCGACTCATACAAGAGCGTCCAGGAAGCCCTGATCCACGGCGGGATCGCAAACGACACCGGCGTCGACATCTCCTGGCTCGCCAGCGACATGTTCACGGGACGGGAGAGAACCCGGGAGCTCCTTGCGGACTTCCACGGCGTTCTGGTTCCGGGCGGATTCGGGGTCCGGGGAGTCGAGGGGATGCTCGAGGCAATACGATATGCTCGCGAGTCAGGACTTCCGTTCTTCGGAATCTGCCTCGGGATGCAGAGCGCAATAATCGAGTTTGCGCGCAACGTGATCGGCCTCGACGACAGCCACTCGAGCGAGTTTGCACCGGAATGCGGAAACCCGGTGATCTCATTGATGGAATCCCAGCAGCATCTCACCGACATGGGCGGCACCATGCGGCTCGGCGCATACCCGTGCAAGCTGGGCACCGGCACACGCGCTGCGGAGATCTACGGTGTTCCGCAGGTGAGCGAGCGCCATCGCCATCGTTACGAGGTTTCGAACTCCTACCGCGATGCGTTTGTCGAGCACGGACTCACCTTGAGCGGGCTGTCCCCGGACGGATCGCTCGTCGAGATAGTCGAGCTCCAGACGCATCCGTGGTTCATCGGATGCCAGTTTCATCCGGAGCTGCAGTCGAGGCCGACGCGCCCGCATCCGCTGTTCGCAAGCTTCATCGGCGCCGCGGTCGAGGCGAAGAAGCAGCGCTCGGGCAGGAAGCGGGCTGAAGCGGTACCCGCGGAGTAGCGTGATACCGCTTTTCCCGGAGGACCGCTTCTTCGTCATCGCCGGCCCCTGCGTCGTCGAGGACGATGCACTCAACCTCACGATCGCGAGAGAACTGTCGCGAATCGCCGGCGCAATTCCGGGAGGACTGATCTTCAAGGCAAGCTTCGACAAGGCGAACAGGTCGAATCGCGGGGCTGCACGCGGGCCGGGCCTCGACCAGGGCCTTGCCGCCCTTCGCAAGGTGAAGGACGAGACAGGGCTGCGTGTAATCACCGACGTCCATCTTCCGGATCATTGCGCGGAAGCCGCGATCGTCGCAGATGCGTTGCAGATACCCGCATTCCTCTGTCGCCAGACAGATCTCCTCGAAGCAGCGGGCGCCACCGGGAGAGGGGTGAACGTGAAGAAGGGCCAGTGGCTTCACCCCGAAGGGATGAGAGGCGCAGTCGAAAAGGTGAGGGGCAAAGGACCCGCGGCTGAGGTCGCCGTGACGGAGCGCGGAACCTTCTTCGGGTACGGCGACCTTGTCGTGGACATGAGATCATTCGTCCGGATGAAAGCCGCCACTTCGTGCCCCGTGATCTTCGATGCGACACACAGCGTGCAGAAACCCGGACTCGGCGAAGGCGGCGCGAGCGGAGGCTCACGCGAGTTCATCGAGCCGCTTGCGCTCGCCGCGGTTGCCGCGGGCGCGAATGGTGTATTCATAGAGACACATCCGGATCCCGACAACGCTCCGAGCGACGGGCCGAACATGCTGCCGCTGTCCGAGCTCGAATCGCTGCTCGCGCGCCTGGTTGCCGTCTGGGAGACCGTGCGCGGATGACGCCGGACAGGATAATCGAGATGGGCCGCCGCGTGATCCGCATGGAGCGCGAAGCGCTTGCCGAGAGCGAGGCCAGACTCGGTGAATCGTTCGCGCGGGCGGTCGAGCTCCTGGCGAGGTGTACGGGCCGCGCGATCGTCTCCGGAGTGGGAAAATCGGGACTGGTCGGGCGCAAGATCGCTGCAACGCTCACTTCCACGGGCACGCCCGCGACATTCCTGCACCCATCGGAAAGCCTTCATGGAGATCTCGGAATAGTCGGCGCATCGGACGTTGCAATCCTGATTTCGAAGAGCGGTGAGTCGAGCGAGCTCGTCGCGCTGCTCGAGCACCTCAAGCGGCTCGGAGTCGGCACGATCGCAATTACAGGTAACGGCGAGTCGACGCTGGCGCGGCACACCGACGTCTCACTCGATGCGTGGGTGCGCGAGGAAGCCTGTGTCCTCGACCTTGCGCCAACCACGAGCACAACCGTTGCCCTGGCCATTGGCGACGCCCTCGCCGTGTCGCTCCTCGAGGAGAAGGGATTCAAGGCCGACGATTTTGCCCGGCTTCATCCGGGCGGAGCTCTCGGAAGGAAACTCCTCACCCAGGTTCGCGACGTCATGGTCACGGGCCGCCTGATTCCCGTCCTCGCGCCAGGCGCGACTATGCGCGAAGCAGTTGTCCAGCTTGCCGAGCGGCGCGGAATCGCTGTTGTTCGCAACGACGACGGCACCGTCGCCGGGGTCGTAACTTCAGGGGACCTCACCCGGCTCATGGAGCGCGAGGACAATGTCATGCCGGTCCCGGTCGAGCAGGTGATGACCAGAAAACCCCACATCGCCCATGAAGATGAGCTGGGCAGTGCGGTAGTTTACCGGATGGAGCAGAACGGAATTATTTCGATGCCGGTGGTCGATGCCGCTGAAAAGCTCTCAGGCGTCATCCACCTTCACGACCTGATGCGGGCGGGAGTCGTATGACGCGACTGCTGGCCATCGTCGCGACGGCGACCACGCTCGCGGCCGCTTCGGCGTGCGACGACAACCGGGCTACGCCGGCGGTCGCCCCGGCCTCGATCGCCGACTCCGCCGATCAGGTGATGTTCGGCACCAGGTTCCACCTGACCGACCACGGGCTTTCCCGCGCGGAGCTGCAGGCCGACACGGCGTATTTCTTCGATGACAATACGCGCGTCGAGCTCCGCACCGTGGAAGCCACGTTCTTCACGACCTCCGGCGCGAGGGACGCTTACCTCACGGCGGACAGGGGGACTTACCGGACCCGCCAGGGTATCATGATCGCGCGTGGGAACGTAGTCGTGATCACCGAAGAAGGACGCCGCATGGAGACGCCGGAGCTCAAATTCGACCAGGCAATGAACGAGGTGGCGAGCGACAGCGCATTCGTGCTGACGGAGCCCGGCCGCCGGCTCGAGGGCATAGGATTCAGGTCGGATCCGAACATGCAGAACGTCCAGATCCTCCGCACCAGCAGCGGCTCGACCGGCACCGTGACCTTGCCCGGTCAATGAGATTCTGGATGGCGGGCATCGTCTCGGTCGCGGCCGCGGCCGGCGCCGCATCGGCGCAGGCTCCTGCACGGCAGTGCCTGCTTCAGTATGAATCTTCGTCCGCTACCTCGAACACGCGGACGAACGCTGTGAGACTGGCGAGTGGCGCCTACAATTTCTTCCAGGGCGGCGGAGTCACGTATCACTGCGAGGGTCAGGACAACACGCTGATTGCGGACAGCGCCGAGTACTACGGAGAGCAGCGTTTGCTCTACCTGATAGGGAACGTCTCTTACACTGAGCCGCGCGCGCGGGTGAACTCGAACCGGATGACATATTACCAGCTCGAGGACCGGCTGCGCGCTGAAGGAAACGTGAATGTCAGGACCGGCACCGGAACAACGATCCGTGGACCGGTAATGGATTATTACCGCGAGACGACGGCACGGCCTCTCTCCCGCACGATAGCCACTGGCCGTCCGACGATGTCAGTTGCCCAGCGCCAGGCATCGGGAGCGCCGGCGGACCCGGTCGATATCGTTGCGAACACGCTTGTCGCGGAAGGCGATAACCTCATCTACGCCTCGGGCAACGTGGAGGTCACCCGGCCCGACCTCATTGCGCGAAGCGACTCTGCATTTCTCGACGGCCAGCGCGAGTTTGCGAGACTCATGAAGTCCCCGTCGGTTCAAAGCCGGCAGGGGCGGCGATTTACGCTGAGGGGCGGCACAATCGACCTGTTTTCGCGCAACCGGCTGCTCGAGAGAGTTCTCGCAACACCGTCAGGACACGTTCTCAGCGAAGATCTCGAGCTTCTCGCCGACTCGGTGGACCTCCGCGTAACCCGGAACGAGCTTCAGCGGGTGATGGCCTGGGGTCGCCGGTCGCGGGCGCGGGCAGTTTCACCTGAGCGTCAGATAATCGCCGATTCAATCGATGCACACATGCCCGACCAGCGCCTCCGCGAGGTCAGAGCGATAGGCGACGCATACGCCAACAGCGACCCTGACACGACTCGTTTCATCTCGAGCGAGCGCGACTGGATGAGAGGGGATGTTGTGATCGCGGAGTTCGACAGCATTCCCGCAGCGGACACAACGACGCGCCCGAAGCCTAAACGCATCGTCGCGACCGGTACCGCAAGCTCATTCTACCAGCTCGCCGGCAGCAGTCCGATCAGGACGCTGCCGAACATCAACTACGTGCGGGGCAGTGAGATCACGATTCTCTTTGAGGATCGGGTTGTTTCGAGTGTCGACGTAGTGGATCAGGCGTCGGGAGTATACCTCGAGCCGTCAACTGAAGGCGGAGCCACCGCGCCTGTCGCGCAGCAGCCTGGCGCAGTGCCGCCGCGCGCTGGCTCGCAACCCCGGGCAACCGGCGGGACGAGGCGCTGAGGCGTGGACTCACAGGACTTCCCCCCACGCATCCGCGAGATAATCCGCGACCTTTCCGGCGACGAGAGGTCGATGTCGATCGCGCTTGCCGCAATAATCCACGAAGCCGACGACGACGGCTCGGCACCATTTCACCAGGTGGCGATTCGCTACCGCGATGAGTTCCTGCGCGCTCTCCGCGTTGAGGGCAAGGACGCCGAACGCGAAGCGGGCCGCCTCGGCCTCGATGAGGTAGAGTCGTACCTGGCGGCATCGATCCTTCCCCGGCTCGCCGGCGACGGCGCGATAAAGCCAATCGACGAAAAAACCGATCCGGCGGATGTGAGGATTCAGCTCGCTGAGGGGCTCTGGGCTGACATCGCCCCGAACCGCGAGCCGATCGCGGAGGTCTTCAGGCACACGGGCGAGTTTGCCTCGTTGGAAGCACTTCCGGCACGCACTGCGCTCGCCGGTGGCAGCATCCTCGAGGCGAAAGGACTGGTCAAGTCATACCGGCGCCGGGCTGTCGTGAATGACGTAGGCCTGCGGCTCCAGCAGGGTGAGATCGTGGGTCTCCTGGGGCCCAACGGAGCCGGGAAGACGACCACGTTCTATATGATCGTGGGGCTGATAGAGCCCCAGGAAGGCCGAATACTGCTCGACGGGAAGGACATTTCGGCCATGCCGATGTACAAGCGGGCGCGCCAGGGAATCGGGTACCTTTCGCAGGAGCCGTCTGTCTTCAGGAAGCTGTCGGTGGAGGACAACATCATGGCGATCCTCGAGACTCTCCCCATCTCGGGCCACGAGCGTCACCGGCGGCTCGAAAAGCTCCTCGATGAGCTGAATATCAAGCGACTCAGGAAGAACAAGGCATATTCACTGTCCGGCGGGGAGCGGAGACGCCTCGAGATCACGCGCGCTCTGGTTACTGACCCGAAGTTCATGATGCTCGACGAGCCCTTCGCTGGCGTCGACCCGATCGCGGTCCACGATATCCAGACAATCGTCGCGGGGCTCCGCCACCGGGGCAT
>JBPPMU010000344.1:0-5615 GCA_051306215.1 Gemmatimonadaceae bacterium
CGCATCGGCGCGCGGGCCAGCGACCCGCCGCAAGTCGCGCCAGTTTGCGATGAGAAGGAGGATGCCGATCATGAAGAAGCCGCCCGGCGGCAGCATCATCACAACCCAAGGCTCGAACCCGGCAGGCATCACGCTAACGCCGAGGAACGTGCCGTTGCCGAGCACTTCGCGCGGGATGCCCATGAGCAGCAGCGCAATAGTGAACCCGGCGCCGTTCCCGAGCGCGTCGAGTGCCGAGAGACCGACCGGCTGGCGCGAGGCGAACGCTTCCTGACGGCCGAGCACGATGCAGTTGGTGACGATGAGCGCGATGTAAGGGCCCATTGCCTTGTGGACGTCAGGCACCGTCGCCTCCAGCATCATGTCCGCAAGCGCAAGGAAGGTTGCGATGATCAGGATGTAGGTGGTGATGCGGATCTCATGAGGAATGTGCTTCCGCATCATCGACACGATGACGCTCGAGCCCACGAGCACGAACGTCGTCGCTGCGCCCATGGCAAGGCTGTTCGCGACGGCGTTCGTGACGGCGAGCGCGGAACACAGCCCGAGTGTCTGAACGAGCACGGGATTCTGGTGCCACAGCCCGCGCGTCAGGACAGCACTGGTGCTGCCGGGAGCCGACGTTTCCTTGATCACCATGCTCATTCGCTGGTCCTCACACCACCAGGGAGAGCTGCGCGCCGGGCAGATGACGCGCGAGCCGCTGCCGGATCTCCGCCTCGCCAAGCCCGTAGAGAGCCGTTGTCGCGGCATCGGCGTGCATCACGCGATCGGCGATGATCGTGAGGCTCTTCATTTCAGTCTCCCGCGGCCGCCCAGTCGCAGGGTCCATGATGTGATGATACCGGTGGCCGCGGTGACGGAAGAACTGGCGGTAGATGCCGGACGTCGCGACCGCGCGATTCTCGAGCCGCAGTGTGCCGGCGAGCTCGCGCATGTCCGACGGCGACTGAATGCCGATCGACCACGGGTCGCCGTCGGGCGCCGTCCCCAGGGCGTAGAGGTCACCGCCGGCAACAACAAGTGCGTTCTCGATGCCGTTTCGGCGAAGGGCAGCAACGGCACGGTCCACACCGAATCCCTTCGCGATGCTCCCGAGATCGAGCCTGGCCCCGTCGCCATGAAAGCGAAGCACCGGACTTCCACCGCTCGCCCCGACCTCCACCATCCGGTGAAATCTTCGGCCGGCAAGCTCGGCAACACGCTCGTCTCGCGGCGGTTCGTGGCGGTCCTTTACGTTCCAGAGCCGGATCACTTCCCCCATCGCCGGATCGTACCGGCCGTCGAGAACATCGGCCCATCTGAGCGACTCACTGGTGACGAGCGCTGTCTCCGGCGTTACCGTTACCGCATCGACCGAAGCGAACAGGTTTGCGCGTCCGATATCAGAAGTGTCAGTGAAACGCGTCATCACCCGCTCGACATGGAGCAACTCATCGATCGCGGCGTCGATGGCTAACTGCGCCTGAGCCGCATCGCGATGCACGACTGCAAACCGGGCGATTGTACCCATGACAGGAATGGTGCGTTGCACAACGCCCGCGGGTTGCCGGCGTGACAGCGGAATTGACGCGGCGACGAAGGCTCCAATGCCGAGTCCAACGAACTCGCGACGGCTGACCCGCTGCCGCATGGAGGCGGATATCATGCTCATCTCTTCACTCCATCAGCTTCGCACGCCCCGTTTCGAGTGCAGCCGACGCAATTGCCGGTGCAGCCCCTGTCGCGGGAGCGCAGCAGGGTGAACAACCCGAACAGGAGAGCCGCTCCGACTATCCCCGTAAAAACCGTCATGACTGTGACTCCTCTCGATAAGCATCCATCAGCGGCTGCCAGCGCTCGATAGAGTTGTTGATGATCCGGACGACTGCGCGGGCCGAGATTGTCGCTCCGGTTATCATCGCTATTTCACCCGGCCCGTCCTTCCCGCCGCCAGGCTTGACGCCGACGAGGGGTGTCGCGGCATCGACGAACTGGTCCACGAACCCCTTGTCCTTCTCGATCTTGTCGCCGAGCCCCGGCGTCTCCTTGTTGGCGATCACCTTCATTGCTATGAGCCGATGCGCGGATGCGTCGTAACCGAACATCACGGTCACGAGCTCCTGAAACCCGCTTTCGGCGGCGCTGACCGCGAATCCAATCCTTTTGCCGTTCGAGTCGTAGCCGAGGTAAACCTTCTCGAGCCCCTTCGAAGTGACTCCGGCGGGGAGCGACTTCACCAGAGATCCGTCGTGCAGGTAGAGCGTGTCGAAGCTGGCGGGCGACTTCAGGACCTCCTGGATCGCCGCCTGCATCACCTGGCCCTGATGATGCTGAATCCGCGGTAACGTCACCTGGTACGCAGTCACGATGAGCAAACCCGCGAGAGCACCGGCAACCGTCATCATCGACACGAGCTGCCACGGTGGGACTTCCTTTGCGGGCACCCGCGGCGCACTGGTCATCCCCATGCTCATGCGGCCACCCTCGCCGGCGCGCGCGTACCAAACGGACGCGGCTGTGTCACGCGATTGATGAAGGGGACCAGCGCATTCATGAGCAGGATGGCGAACATCACACCCTCGGGCAGGCCGCCCCAGACGCGGATGATCACAACCAGTAGTCCGATGCCTGCCCCGAAGATCCACCTTCCGGCATTCGTCACCGGAGCAGTCACCATGTCAGTCGCCATGAACACCGCCGCCAGCATCAGGCCACCCGAAAACAGCATGAACGGCGCGGAGGCAAAGCGCGCTGCATCGATCTGGTGCAGCACCGCGGCAAACACGGCTACTGTTCCAAGTATTGACGCAGGAATCCGCCAGTTGAGGTAGCCGCGGATCGCCAGGTAGGCACCGCACAGCAAGATCACGATCGCCGCAGTCTCTCCAAGCGAACCGCCGGTACTTCCGAACAGCAGCGGCAGCGTCTCCGTCGGTTCATGTTCGAACTTCATCAGGCCGAGAGGCGTGGGCGCAGTGACGGCATCGATGTCGCGCGCACTCATGAACGGCAATGCGAAGTTGTCGCCGCGGAGGGCCCACCAGCTCTCCTGCGATGCATTCACTGCCGGCCACGTGGTGATTGCGACCGGGAATGCAGCCTGGAGGAACGCACGGCCGAGCAGTGCGGGATTGAAGATGTTGAAGCCGAGGCCGCCGAATAGCAGCTTCCCGATCCCGATCGCGAACGCGCCTCCAAGGAACGGCATCCACAGTGGAATGCCGGCAGGCAGTGTGAGTCCGAGGAGGATGCCAGTGATCGCCGCGGAGCCGTCGGCGAGCGTTCCGCGCCGGCCGATGTAATGTTCGGTCACGAACGCGCCGGCGACGCTCGCCCCGATCACCAGCAGCGCGCTCGGACCGAAGAACCACGTCGCGGCCGCGATCACCGGCACGAGAGAGGCGACGACGTTCCACATTATGCGAGGCGTGCTGTCGCGCCCCTTGAGATGGGGGGACGCGGCAATGACGAGCGGAGTCTCGCGCCGCGGCGGTGCGGTACTCGCATTGACGCGGATCCGGGTCATGTGACCGCCTTCCGTTTCCGCAGCGCGGTCTTGCTCGCCTGAAACAGCTGGGCGAGCGGGATGTTCGACGGACACACGTAGCTGCACGAGCCGCACAGCATGCAGTCGGCAAGGTGGTGCGCCTCCATCTCTTCAACGCGGCCGGCCTTCGCAAGGTCTCCGAGGTGCGACGGATTGAGGAACATCGGGCAGGCGTCGAGACAGCGGCCGCAATGGATGCAGGGATACGTCTCGACCCCGCGGATCTCAGCCTCCGTCAGCACGACGACACCGCTCGTCCCCTTGAGCACCGGGACATCGAGGTCGCGCTGCGGCAGACCCATCATCGGACCGCCGAACAGAATTTCGGCCGCATCGGCGGTGGTGCCGCCACAGAACGCGAGCAGGTCGCGCAGCTTCGTGCCAACGGGCACGATCAGGTTGCCCGGTCGATTCACTCCCATGCCGCTGACCGTGACGATTCGCTCGACGAGCGGCAGGCCGGTCTCGAAGACTTCTGCGAGCGTTGCCGCAGACCCGACGTTCTGCACGACGACGCCGACGTGCGCGGGCAGCCTCCCCGATGGCACCTCCCGACCGAGCACTGCCTTGACGAGCATCTTCTCGGCGCCCTGCGGATACTTCACAGTGAGCGGGAGAATTGTCACGTCGAGGTCAGCGGGTTTCGTTCGCTCCATCGCTGCGATCGCGTCGGGCTTGTTCCGCTCGATACCGACTATCGCCCGCTTCGCCCCGAGTGCATGCATCATGATCCGGATGCCGAAATGAACGCGCTCCGGATACTCCACCATCACCCGGTGATCGCTGGTGAGATACGGTTCGCACTCCGCTCCGTTCAGGACAATCGTGTCGATCTTCACGTCGTCAGGCGGTGCGAGCTTTACATGAGTCGGGAACGCGGCGCCGCCAAGTCCCACCACTCCCGCATCCTGCACCGCTTGTACGACCTGCTTCTGACTGAGCCCATGCCAGTCGGGAACCAGGCGCGGTCGCGACACCTGGGCCGAGTACCGCTCGACTCGCAGACGGATTGCCTGTGCCGTTGAGCCGTCGGGATGCGGCGACCAGATGATGTCCTCGACCCACCCGGCTGCTGAGGCGTGCACCGGCGACGACACCCAGCCGTCCGCGGCAGCCAGCATGTCGCCGCGCTCGACGTGCGCGCCTTTCGCCACGACGAGTTTTGCCGGCTTGCCCGCATGCTGGCGCAGTGGCAGCACGAGCTCGTCGGGATACGGCATCCGCCGGATCGGGAGCTTCGACGTCAGCTCCTTGTGCTCCGGCGGATGGATGCCGTGCGAGAACCCGAAGGAGCTCGCGCGACCCCGCATCCGGCTCAGAAAGCCTGTGCGCGCTTCAGCCACTTCTCGAGGTCCTTCTCGTTCGGGTTCAACGGCGTGCCGGGATGGATCGCGCCAACGGGACATTTTTCCGCGGCCTGCACGAGTTGCGCGAACGTTCCGGCACCCGCGTCCTTGATGTATGCCTGCTTGTCGGCGTTATACGCGAACATCTTCTTGTTGACGTTCGTGCACTCGTTGCAGGTCGTGCAGCGCTCGCTGTCGATGTAAGGCTCGAGGGTGAGGCCATCATCGATTGTCGCGACCGCTACAGGTGTCGGCGGCGGCTCCACAGCTTTCGAGACGATAGGTGCTTCAAGTGGAATTGCAGGTGGCTCAACCTGAACCACAGAGGCCACAGATTGGACAGCCGGTGCAGCCGTGGGCATAACGAAGCCGGACGCGGCGATCATTGGTCCGATCTGCGGAACGGCCTTGAGTAATCCCTCCGCAAGCTGTCTCGCTACTACTGTTGGATACGTCGCAGTGAGATCCGCCAGCTTCGCTTCGTATTCCTTCCGCACGGCGACAAGCTTTTCATCGAGCTCCGCGCGCAGCGCATCGTTTACGCGGTCGCGAGTCGATTGCGGCACCACTACTCCCGCGAGCTCGCGGAGCTGCGCCCAGTACTGCAGCCGCTCCTCCGCCAGCCGCACAATCTCCTCACTGACAGTCCAGCGTTCAGCCTTCTTGTCCGTGCCGAGCACGTAGATGAACGGTGTCTTTCCTTCCCTGCCCGCGCCGGGCGAGGCGACGTATTCGTGGAA
>JBPPMU010000345.1:0-2013 GCA_051306215.1 Gemmatimonadaceae bacterium
ATTATTATCGGGGCGTTGCGGATGGTGAGCTGTCTTACGCGACACAGCGCGCGCTCATCGAGTACCAGATCGACAGGAACATTGCCGCCACCGGCAACCTCGACGGACGCACGGCGCAGCTACTCGGCCTCTCGCTCGACATCACTGGAGGCGGAGGCATCGTGCTGACCACAGAGCAGGCGGCAAACCTTCGGCGCAATTCACAGTCGCTCGTTGCGCGTGAGCGGCAGGCGCTGGGGATTTCAGCAATTGGCCAGCTCAACACCCGTCGGGCGTACGCCGAGACTGACCTCGAGCTCTGGTTCGCGCTTTCTGCATTTGCCGACAATGCGTCGCTCTACGAGCAGGTTGTTCGCACGTCGGGTACAACCGATGGCGCGATGCTTTCGGGTCGCGCACTGGTGAATGCTGCTCGCCGCGTCGATGCTGCTATGGCTCGCACGAATGCATCGGCCGCGCTACGGAATTCGTGGTCGATGATACGAAATCAGATGTCGGAGATCGATCCCTCTTATCGGTAAGTCTCAAGACCTGAAGTCCACGCGAGTCGCGAGTATCCAGTTTCAAGTTTTCAGTTCTCGGTTGCACTACTGAAAACTGAAAACTCAGGACTGGTAACTCGCTACTCGCGTGGACTTCCGCCCTCTACCACCCGGGCGCTAACTGGAATCCCAGCACCCAATCCTTCTGCGGCCTCTGAAACGGCTTCGCATAGAAGACCTCCAGCACCGCATACCCAAAGAGATTCGCCCGCGCGCTGACGCCTGCACTGAAGACAGGAATCCGCTCGGACGATTCACGCGCGAACTGAATCGAAGGAGAATCCCCCCGCGACCACGCGAGAGCACCGTCAATGAACGGCGCAATGTCTATCGGAAACAGCGGCGACCGTATCAAACCAAGCTGGTCCGACCCGAACAACGGAATACGCAACTCAAGCCCGGCCGCGACGAGCCGGCTCCCGATCAATCTGTCGAACTCGGGACACGCCCTGGGATTCACGGGGTCGACAGAACACTCGTCGGGGGTGAAGGTATCAGGCGAGTAACCTCTCACTATCGTCGGATCGCCCGCAAACACCGGTGACACACTGGGGCTCTCCGCGTCCTTGCCATACCGTCCGAAGTGAAGTCCGCGAATCGCAAGCGTAAACGGTTTCGCGAAGAAATACCGGCGCATGTCCGCGAGCGCGGTCTGGAACTGCAGCGAGCCGAACGTCGGCGACGCCTCGAACCTGTATCGCCAGCCGGTGATCGGCGCGGTGAACCCGAAGAACGAGTTGTCGCCGACGTATGCAAGCGCGGCCTGAGCGTAGTTGACCGACGGCGCGGATGTCGTGTCGAACTTGTTCCGGTCGATGACCTGGTTGTTCGCGACGACGATCTGCTCGACTTCGGTATTGAATGAAAGTCGCGTCACGCTCAGGTTGAGCTCGGCACGCCTGATCGTGGAGAACGGATACTGACTCAGCAGTGACGCCTGGTCGACGTACATGCGCTGGGTAAACTGCTCGATAAGCTGGCCGTTGATCGATTGGCCTCCTCCTATGCCGACATCGACCGGACTCACCCGCGCGAACCCGCTCACGTACGGTATCCGCGCGAGCCCTGCGCCCCAGATGAGCCGCCGTGCCAGGTTGAAGTATTGAACCTCTCCGCCGATGTCCTTGAATGTGCCGTTGGCCTGAACCCCCAACACCAGGTTCCGGTTGCCGAGTATGTCGGTGAAGTAGAGGGATGTCCCTCCGCCGACCATTGTTCCGGATGTGCTCGCGGCAACACCAACCGTCGGCTGACCGATCGCGGCGAGGCCGAGCGATGATTTGTATGGCGAGACGTTGAAGTTGCCGTCAACCGGCAGTCCGGTCGTCGCATCGGCAAGGTACTGCCCGACGACAGAGGTTACGAAAGCGTCGGCCGGCGGAAGCATTCCCGCCACGCCGGAGCTCGCCGGCACAACCGGCGTGCCGAGAGCGCGTTCCGCTGGGAGACCATAGATGCCGAACCCCTGTTT
>JBPPMU010000346.1:0-10665 GCA_051306215.1 Gemmatimonadaceae bacterium
GGCGTCGCGTCGTCAGGGCGAACGAGAGGAGCCAGCTCCCCCTGAATGACGAGCGCCTTCGTCGCGGTTCCAACTCCGAAAAACAGGAGCAGCGTCACCATCAACGCGACTGACGTCAGCAACGGGTACCACTTCAGCCGGCGCGGATCCCTCAGCATGTAGAACTTGTGAACCACGTGCGGCTGCGCGAGCGCGCCTATCCCGAACACGAAGAAGAAGGAGAGCGCCGCCAGCGGTGGAAGTTTTCCCCATGGCGCAAAGAATTCAGGATCCGAGTCGAGTATCGAGCGGATCATCCCCGCGCCTCCGCCCGCCTTCAGCGCATACATGAAGACAAGCACCGACGAGAGAGCCATCAGGCTTCCCTGAAACACGTCCGTGTAGATGCCGGCCATGATACCGCCGGCCACCGAGTAGCCGAGGATTATCCCCATCCCGATCCAGATTCCCCAGCCCAGGCCCGTGCCGAAGATCGCATCGATCACGAGACCGAGTGCGAGAAGGTTCGTCGCCATGTAGCCGACAACCGCTATCAGGATCGCGACAGCGGCAAGACCCTGCGCCGCGGGGGAACGGAATCGTACCCGCAGTGCGTCCGGAATCGTGATAAGTCCTCTCACTTCACCCAAGAGCCTCATCCGCTTTGCCAGGACCCACGCGCTCATCGTGTTGGTGATTGCGGCGGGCAGGATGATGAACATCGCTCCAAGTCCGAGCGAGTACATGAGCCCCGGCCCGCCGATGAATGCGAAGCCCGAAAGCGTCGCCGACATCGTGGCGAGCGTGAGCGGGATAAGCCCGATTCCTTTTCCCGCGACGAAGAAATCCTTCGCCGTGCGAGTCCGCCTCGTTGCCCAGGCGCCGATCAGGGCGACAATCACGAAATAAGCGACGGCAACGCCGACGATCACCGGCTGTGTCAGCGGCGGAAGCGCGGCGGTCTGTAGAAGGGCGCTGACGGGAATCACCTGTCGCCCTCCGCTTTCTGTGCTTCCGCGTGCGCTGCTGCTGCCGTCTTGATCCTCTCCAGGTCTTCCTCACTCAGCGTACGCTCCTCGAACGTGGCCGCGTAAATGAGGGGAAGCACGAAAACTGGAAGCAAGCCGATGCCGTAGACGACTATCGCAGCGCGTGGAGGCAGCCCGAGGAAGAGGCGTGTAGCGGCGTTGTCCCCGGCCGGCAGCAGAAGCGCCAGAGTAAATCCGACCATCAGGACCGCGAAGACGAACGCAAAGGCGAACGCCAGCACCCCGAGCTTCTCGCCTGTCCTCACGGCGCCGAGGGTCATGAGCGAAACCGCCATCGTGGCGATTCCGAACACCATCAGCATCGCGCCTGCGTTTGTCGCCGCGCCCTGGATGAACGCGAGCGCATACGCTGCGACTATTGCAGTAGTCGAGATGACGAGGCCGGATATCGCGAGACGTTTCGACATCATGTGGCGTAGAGGGCGTCGAGCTGCGCGGAGTATTTCTCCAGCACGGCGTTGCGCCGGACCTTGTGCGTCGGGGTGAGCTCGCTTGCGGCGACCGACAGCTCCCTGCCGATCGTGACAAAGCGCCGTATGCTTTCAGCTCGCGACAGCGTGGCGTTCACCTGGTCCACGGCTTTCTGTATCTCGACTGCGACCCTGGGATGCGCCGCGAGCTCGTCGTTGGATCCGGTAATCCCTTCGGCTCTCGCCCACGCCTCGAGCGAGTCCGTTCGGAGCGCGATCAGCGCGGACACGAACTGCCGTCCTTCAGCATGCAGGACCGCATGCGCGATCAGCGGGTGTGCGGCGAGCTTCGCTTCTATAGGGAGCGGAGCCACCATCTTTCCATTCGAGAGCGCGAGAAGCTCTTTCTTTCTTCCAGTAACGCGGAGCCTTCCGCTCGAGTCGATCGTGCCGAGGTCGCCGGTGCGAAGCCATTCACCGTCTTCCGTGAACACAGCGCGTGTCTCTTCCGGCATGTTATTGTAGCCGCTGAATGTCATCTCACACTTGCGAACGAGGATTTCACCATCATCCGCGATCCGGATTTCAGTCCCCGGCATCGCGGTCCCCGATGTGTCGAATGTCGGGTCACCGGGCCTGTTGAACGACACGCAGAGGTGCTCTGTCAGCCCATAGGCACCGAGTACGGTGATTCCTCGCTTCGCGAGCTCCTCGGCAACCTCCGTTGAGAGTGCTGCTCCACCCGACGTCGAAAGCCTGACCCTTCCGCCAAGTATCTCGTTCGCCGATGCATTCTCGGCACGGGCAAGCGTGAGGAGTTTCTCGTAATAGCGAGGCAGGCCACCGAAAAACGTCGGCCTGTACGACGTCGCGGCCTGCCAGAGATACGATGGGTCGTCGATGAGCATGGCCTCAATCCCGCAGACGATCCGCGTATACATCCCCGTTATCCGCTCGGCAGCATGACTGAAAGCGAGAAACGAGAGCGTGGTGTCTGTCTCGAGAAGTCCGAGCGCTTCGCTGATTGACTGGGCAGATGCCTCGATGCAGCCGTGCGAGAGAACGGCGCCCTTCGGCTCTCCTGTCGAGCCCGAGGTGTAGATGATTATTGCGGGATCATCGCGCCGGATCGCTCTTGCGCCTGCCTCGATTTCCTCCCTGAGCCCTGCGACACTTGCGAGCGCTTCGGCTCCAATCGTCAGCCACTCATCCCAGCTGACCGTTGCGTGGTGCGTGATGTTGGCGGTTGTGACGATCACCTCGAGCGCGGGCAGCCTGTCGCGCATCGCCAGTACGACATCGAGTTGTTCACGATTGTCGATGACCAGAACGCCTGCTGCGGAATCCGTCAGCATCTTTTCTATCTGCACCGGTGCACTGGTGGGATAGATGCCGACACTCGTCTTCCCCCCGAGCAGTGTCCCGATGTCTGCGACCGGCCAGTGGAAGTCGTTGCCGGCCAGGATGGCGACCGAGCCGGTATCTCTCGCCGAGCTGCTTTTGATGGCGGCGGCGAACCGAAGAGCGAGATCGTTCCAGGCGCCCCACGTGATGACGCTCGCACCATTCGCTGCGGCGCTCGAGCGCATTGCAACGCGTTCCGGGTCCTGCGCTGCCCTTTCCAGGAAGTGCACGGGAATCGTCCGGTTCACGACTGCTGCTCCGGCTTGTTCCATCTGAGCGCCAGACTCGCCATTGCGAGGCCGGCCCCCGATGCAGTGAGCATGACGAGATCACCCGTCTTGAGGCGTCCGGCGCGGACTGCATCGTCGAGCGCCATCGGAAGGCATGCCGACCCGGTGTAGCCCCACTTCTGCATAACCGTGTGGGCTTTTTCCATCGGCTGGCTGAGCGCCGCCATCACGACCTTTATGGTGGAGAGATTCACCTGCGTCCACAGCCACAGGTCGACATCATCCACCTGTCTGTTTATGCGGGCGAGTACGGAGCGCGCAATCGCCGGCCAGCCTTCCTCGTTGACTGAAGCGGGATACTTCTGGACGAAGCGAAGCCGGTTCCTGTACCCTTTCGCGAGCACTTCGTTGGTGATGGGTTCAGCCGTCCCTCCGGCGAAAACCCCCATCCCTGCGGAGAGCGATCCGTCAGCGAACATCTCCGAGGCGAGTATGCCTGGCCCGGTCGACACTTCGAGTACGACTGCGCCTGCGCCATCAGCGAAGATCGTCGACGTTTTCTTGTCGGAAAAATCCAGATACTTCGACATCGCGTAGGCGCCGACGACGAGAACTCTTTCGTAGCGCGAGTCGGATGCGATGTACTTCCATGCAGTATCGAGCGCAGTGACAAACCCCGCGCATCCCGCATTCACGTCAAAGGCGCCCGTCCGACCCGCGAGACCGAGCCGGCCATGCAGGACCGACGCAGTCGCCGGGGAGATGTACTCCGGCGTATCGGTGGCGACTATGAGAAGATCGATCTCACCAGCATTTCGGCCCGCGCTCTCGAGCGCGCGACGCGCAGCCTGCTCGGCGAGGTCGACGGTCGACTCATCAGGTGCGCAATACCGTCTCTCGCGGATACCGAGTGTACCCGACACGAACGCGTCTATGTCTTCGCCGAGGATCGCTGAAAGATCCGCGTTTGTGACTATTCGGTCGGGAACGAAGCTGCCCGTGCCGGTGATCGCTGCGTGCCGGGTCATTGCGACGCCTCCGGCGCCGGGGCTGTCGTTCCGCGCTGTACGAGTGATACAGGAAGCGGCCGCGACGCTTTCGTCTCCTTCTCTCCTTCGATTGCGCGAATGAGAAGACGCGCTGCACGTGCGCCGAGCTCTCCTGCCGGAACTCTCACTGTTGTGAGCTCGGGTGTGACGAGTTGTGCCATCTCGATGTCGTCGCAGCCGATGATCGAGATATCGGAGGGGACGTTCACCTTGGCGGCGGCACATGCCTTGAGCGCGCCAATTGCGATGATGTCGTTGACGCAGAAGACAGCTGTCGGACGCGATTCGAGCATGAGGAGGGATCGCATTGCTGCACGCCCATCGACGGCTGTCGCGTTCGCGCGAACGAGGTACTCGGACGGGAGTGGTATTCCGTTGGCGGAAAGTCTTTTCCAGAATCCGCGCTCCCTCATCCTGAATGCGTGCGCGTCGATCGCCGGGCCGATGAAGGCGATTCGCTTGTGTCCGAGCGAGATAAGGTGGTCGGCGGCGAGGGCACCGGCGCTTTCGGCATCGGTTGCGACTCCGGGCCAGCGTCCCGGGAGCTGGTCGATGAGGACTACGTTGGTTCTGTCGAGCAGCTCCGAATCGACTTCCGAGGCTCCGACAGCGTCGATAATGACGCCGTCGATGACCCGCTCGTGGAGTGCCTCGAGGTATCTGGCGGGGCTCGATTCACCTGCCTCACAGAGCAGGACCGCGTAGCCGGCTTGCGAGGCGACGCGTTCGGCGCTGCTTACGACGTCGGCGAAGAAGGGGTTCCTGAAATCAGGGACAATTATGCCGAGGGCGTATGACCGGCTGCGGACGAGGCTCCGGGCCACGAGGTTGGGGCTGTACCGCAGCTCCTCGGCGGCCTGGAGTATCCGTGCCCGCGTCTCGGCGGAGATGCGGGCAGTGGGGTTTTTGCTGAGCACGAGCGACACCGTCGGCTGGGATACTCCGGCCAGCCGGGCGACGTCGCGGGCGGTGACTCTTGGCGTTGTGGAGCGTTTTTGCACGGTGCTAATACGTATGTGCTAATTCGTATTGTCAAGTCCGGGTTTCTTGCCTCCTGCTTTTCAGGTTCAACTGGCGGGAACAACCTTGGGGTGGGGCCGGCTGAGAGCGGTGAGTCCTGATGATGCTCCGAAGTGCGCGAGCTTGCCAGCGGGTCGGGGCATCCGCACTTTCGAGCCCACGTGAAGTACCTCCTCGCTATCACCTTAGCCGCAGCTCTCGTGGCTCTCTGGCTATTTCCACGGGCGCTGCCCGTCGTCGTGCTATCCGACCGGATCGCGCGGGAGGAGGCGCTGACGCGCGCGCATTCGTTCGTGAAGGAACATGGCCTTCCGGGACGAGCGCAAACCGCGATCCGCTTTCAGAGGGATGACTCCCTGCGCACGTTCGTGGAGCTGGCCGGCGGCGGAAAGGATTCGCTCGACGCTCTCGTGCGGGGTGACGACGTGGCTCCTTACAGCTGGTCAGTGCGGCACTTCACGCCAAGAGACGTGCGGGAGACCCGGGTCCATCTCGCCGCAGACGGACGGCTGATCGGCTTCGAGCGCCGATTCGCCGAAGCCGACAAGCGGCGAGCGCTTCCAGTCGACTCCGCTCAGATGATGGCGACACACGTGCTCACCAGCTGGCTGGCTGAACCGCCCGCTCGATGGCGACTGGCAGCGACTTCTTACGAGATCCTGAAAGCGAGCGAGCGGGTCGACCGCACGTTCACGTTCGAGCGAGCGGACCGCAGGATTGCGAATGCACCCATCCGCCTCGATGTCGTCATCGCCGGCGACACTCCAGCAGTGGCTCGGCGCTACGTCGAGATTCCGGAAACTTTCCGACGCCGGTATGGCGAGATGCGCTCCGCAAACGAGCTGTACTCGCTCATCGCCGGGGTGGCACTCCTTGGAATCATAGTGGCGGGAGCATTTGCGCTTCGACGGTTTTCACGGGTCCGCGGACTGCGTTGGCGAGAGCCCTTCGCGGTGGCTGCGGTGATCGCGATCCTGCTGGCGGGCGTCGGGCTGAACGAGATGCCATCACAGTGGTACGACTACGACACTGCGATGTCGGCCACGACGTTCCGCCTGATGACCCTTACGGGCGCGCTCGCCCTGGCTGCCCTGGCCGGACTCGTTACCGCGATCACGCTGGTAGCTGCAGAAGCAGCTACGCGAGCGGCGTTTCCGCATCACCTCGACTGGTGGAGCCTCTGGAAGTATCGCGGCACGAGGGAAGTCGCCATTCGCGTTGCGGGCGGTTACACGCTTGCGGCGGTCGCGCTCGCTTACGTTGTCGTCTTCTATCTCGCCACGCAGAGGCTCCTTGGATGGTGGGTCCCAAGCGAGCTGCTCGACGATCCGAACCTCATCGCCACGCCGGTGCCGTGGCTCGCCGGGATTGCCGTCTCGCTGCATGCTGCGGTGTGGGAGGAAGCGATCTTCCGTGCGCTGCCTCTCTCGCTCCTTTCGCTGTGGGTTGCGTCGCGTCCTCATCGTGCGGTCTGGATGGCCGGTGGAGTCATTGCCTCGGCGCTCGTATTCGGTTTTGCTCACGCGAGCTACCCATCGTGGCCCGCGTATTCGCGCGGCCTGGAGATCTTCCTGGACGCGTGCCTGTGGGCGGTGGTGTTTCTTCGGTTCGGCCTCATCGTCACCGTGGTCGCCCACTTCGTGTACAACGCGACGCTGTTCGGAATGTTCGCTGCAGCGGGGACTGCGCCGTCATACCGCATGACGGCGGCGATTGTCATCCTGGCGATCCTTTCCCCGGCCCTCATCGTTGCGTGGCGCTGGATACGCCAGCGCGGGCTGTCACACGCGCCAGCCGAGGCGCGGTTCGAGGCATGGAAGCCGCCCGAGCTGACAGTAGAGGCTCCGGTGGCGGCAGAGCCTGTGGCGACAGGGAAGCCGGGAGTTCGCGCCCGGAAGGTCGCAATCGGAGCGATCGGACTGGGTGTACTCGCAGTGCTCGTCGCGCCAGCCACACACGTGCGCGGACCCCGCTATTCGGTTTCGCGCGCAGAAGTGACGACGGTCGCCGACTCGATGGTTGCTTCCCGTGGAGCCGACGCGGAGGGCTGGAAGCGGCTCATCGCCACTCGAGGCGACACTGCAATCCCCTGGAGCCGCTTCGTGCGGCACCACCGGAAGCCAGATCTGGCTGCAACGCTCGCAACGACATACGCAGTTCCCGTGTGGTGGGAAGTGAGATACGTCCGTACCGCCGGCGCCGTGTCCGCGCGAGCGGAGGAATGGCGGGCCAGAATTAGTCCCGACGGTGTTCCCATCGGCGTGCAGCACATCCTTCCCGACAGCGCTCCGGGAGCAAGGCCTGATCAAGGCGAAGCGCGGGTGATTGCGCTTGGCGAGCTCGCGCGGATGGGTCTCGATACAGCGATGCTGGTGGAGGCTAAGCTCGAGGAAACCGCGAAGCCTGCGCGACTCGACATGACAGTGGCGTACACTGACTCGACGGTTCAGCTGCCGGGTGGCGCGGCAGCGCGGGTGTGGGTGTCGCTTGCGGGCGTGGAGCCCGTACTCGTGCGCCGCGGTGTCGAGCTGCCGGAGGATTTCATCCGTCAGGATCGGGACTGGATGATGAGGCGCGGCCTTGTCGTCGGAGCGAGCGCGCTGTCGCTGATAGCGCTCGTCATCATTGGCGCGACCCGGGTGATTCGCCGCCGGCCGCCGCTGACCGATGAGGCCGGCATCAGTCGCCGGGCGCTCCTTGCGGCAGGCGGAATGCTTGGCGCGTCAATGGTCGCGTCTGGACTCAACGATCTTCCGTCGATGCTCTTCGGTTACAACACGGCGGAGACATGGTCGTCATTCATGACCTCGAGCCTCCTCGTTGGCATTTCGGTGAGCGTGGTCTTCGTGCTCGTGTTTGCAGGGCTCTGGCTCACCGCAAACGCACTGCGGAGGCGTGTCGGAATTCCGGTAATAGCCGCACCTGCGGGCCGAATTTCCGACGCAATCATCGCAGGGGCTGCGATAGGATCGGTGGTCGTTGGCTTCAGCATTCTGCTGGCGGCCATAAGGTCGGGAATTCCTCCAACGCCGCAGACATCGCTTGGTCAGGCCGTGCCGTTGCTGTCCAAGGTCATGTCGTTGCCATTTTCCGTCTTTGGACTCGTTCCCGCTATCGCAATCCCGCTCCTGGTGATTGTGGCGCTCGCGCGCGGCTGGCTTTCACGGCTTGTTCTTGGACTCGTGCTGCTCGCTCTTCTCGCGGGCATCGTGCTTCCGTTGCGCGCTGGACCCGCGGATCCCATGAGCATGGCCGTGAGCGCTTTGGCAATCGTCGTATTTGCGCTCGCGATCCGGACATGGGGCGGGCTCGGAGTGACGACCTGGCTGGCTGCGGCATTCGCCGCTCGTGCATTGCTGGCACTCCGCGGAGCAATCCACGCGGCGAATACTCTCGACGCCTGGGCGCAGGTGCTCGGCGTCATCGCGGCTCTGGGCGCCCTCGCAATTCTCGTCCGTTTCCGCGAGCCGGCACGCGACGATCGCAAAGTCGGCGAACAGGCAGGCGTGCCGTCGCCGGCGGGACCATAACCGGTGTCGGAGGAGCTGTCTTCATCGCGGTCTCACCGGCCTCTCCGATAGCTTTTTTAGCTTGGTTAGTAACGTATTGTTACTAAATAGAGGGGAGAACTTCTAGCGCCCCTGACCGAGCCAGGGAGCCAGTTCCTCCCGGAGGATGCGCAGCGCCTTCCCCATCTGCGCTTCGACTGTCTTTATCGAGATGCCAAGCACTTCGGCTATCTCCGAATACCTTAGGCCGCCGGTCCGGCTCAGCTCGAACACCTCGCGGCAGCGAGTTGGAAGGCCGGCCACCGCGCGCTTCATCGCAACGTGGATCTCCTCCTCCACCATCAGCGAATGCGCGGCGGAATCCTGAGCCTCCTCGCGGACCATCTGGGGCTCGGCGACCTTCTCCACCCGCTCGTGCCTGAGATGGTTCAGCGAACGGTTCCGGGTCGACTGGAACAGGTACGCCTGCGGCGAGGAGTCCCGCGCCATGTGCTCCCGCCTCTTCCACAACTCGAGCATCACGTCCTGGACGATCTCCTCGGCAACGGCACGCGAGCGCACCATCGATTCGGCCGCCCTTACCAGCGAGGGGTACCACCGGCGGAAGATCGCGTCGAAAGCTGCTTCGTCACCCTGCCTCAGGCCTTCGATCAGGTCGTCTTTTTCCAGGTTCGCGTGGCGTGGAGGGTGGACGGGGCTACATGTGGACGGGGCTACATATGGATGGCGCTAGGCCGTACCGCACCACAATTTAGGCAATCAATAGGGGAGTGCGCCGTACCGGGTGTTCATTGGGCATATGACTCAAGGCAACCATCAATCTGAAAATCCAGGCCCCGGTCCTCAAACGGACTGGGAGGCTCTCGCACGCCATGTAACGGGCGAGAGCTCTCCCGAAGAGTCCGAGCGTATCGATGCCTGGCTTGCGGGACACCCCGAGCAGAAGGAAATACTGGCGACCCTCGACACCGCGATGTCGCGACTGGCTGAGGATACCCCCTCCGACCTCGATATCGAGGGAGCGCTGGAACGGTTCAAGTCGAAGCGGGAAGCACTCGACAGGCCTTCTCTGGAAATCCTTTCGGGAACCCCCCGTTCAAGGCCTGCCCCGTCCCGAACCCGCTGGCGGGTTCCGTTTCCCGCGATCGCTGCATCCGGGCTGCTTGCTATCGGCGCGCTGAGCTGGGCTACCCTTCGAGAAAGTCCTCCTGCCGAGCCGTCGATCGGGGAGGCGAGAATGCTGGCTACGGGGGTCGGGGTGCGTGACTCGCTGACCCTGCCCGACGGCACCCGGGTCATCCTCGGACCCCTCAGCTCAGTGACGATCGCCGAAGGTTACGGGGAATCCGCCCGTCAGGTCGAGGTAAAGGGGGATGCCTGGTTCGATGTCGTACACGATGACTCGAAGCCGTTCACAGTCCTTGCGGGCGATGCAACGATAGTCGACATCGGAACGAAGTTCATGGTGCGGAGCGACGCCGGCGAAGGCCGCGACGTCGTCTCGGTCAGCGTCACCGAAGGGTCCGTCTCGATACGCCCTGCAAACGATCCGGACGTTGACGGGGTCATATTGGAGGCGGGGGACAACGCCATTCTCGGAGCGGATGGCACAGTGGTCACCCGGCCCGGCACGGTTGATGATGACGATCTCGCCTGGATGGCTGGACGACTGGTCTTCCGCGAGACGCCGTTGAGTGAAGTCGTTTCGTCGATACACCGGTGGTACGGGCTCGACCTGCGAGTGGGGGACGAGTCGCTTTTGAGCCGGCCGATAACTGCAACTTTTGAGAACGAAACACCGGAGAGAGTGCTGGATGTGCTCCGCCTCGTTCTCGGCGCCGACATACAGCGGCGCGGAGATACGGCGGTAGTGCTTCCCCATAGGGGGGGTATGCGATCGAGGTAATGCCGACGGATTAAATGCGAGCAATCATTCGCGCGGCAGGCGCGGGAACATTCGCCGTCGCCGCACTGCATCTCACCACTCCGGTGACGGCCGGCGCACAGGCCTCATG
>JBPPMU010000347.1:0-2002 GCA_051306215.1 Gemmatimonadaceae bacterium
TAGTATCTATTTGATACTAAATACATTTACCAGCGACTTCGAGTAGTCCGCCTTCGAGGGGTGCCGAGGAGTGCGCCCATAAGGCCGCGGGTGATTGTCCCGGCGACGGTGCGGGCGACCGGCGACTTCATGAGCTGCTCGAACGCCCCGACCGGCGCCTTCGGAGCACGACCTCGCGGTGCTTTCGGGACCTTCGCGGCACCATCGCTCGTCGGAACAGTTGACCCGGCAGGTGGAGCAACGCGGGCAGCGAGCATTTCGCGCGCACTCTCCCTGTCGATGTCAGCTACGTACTTCTTCACCTGCCTCGACGTGGCGACGCGCAGCTCGAAATCAGGAAGCGGGGACATGAGCGCTGCCGGCGGAATGAGCCGTGTGTGGAACGGAGGCGTCGGCACGCCTTTCGGCGAGAGAACGGTGATGAACGCCTCGCCCGTGCCCATTGTCGTGAGGGTTTCCTCGACGTCGTAGAAGCTCGTTTTCGGGAAAGTGCGTGCAGCGGCACGCAGTGCCTTGTCGTCATCCGGCGTGAAGGCGCGTAATGCGTGCTGCACCCTGTGCCCAAGCTGACCCAGCACCGACTCGGGAATGTCCTTCGGGCTCTGCGTCACGAAATAGACGCCGATCCCCTTCGACCGGATCAGTCGCACAACCTGCTGGATCTGCTCCAGCAGGTCCTTGCTCGCGTTGGCGAACAGCAGGTGCGCCTCGTCGAAGAAGAACGCCAGCTTCGGCTTATCCACATCTCCGATCTCCGGCATCTCGTTATAGAGAGTGGCGAGCATCCACAGCATGAACGTGCTGAACAGCGCCGGTTTGTCCTGGACATCCGAAAGCTCGAGCACGCTTATCAAACCGCGGCCATCGCGCTCGACCTGGATCAGGTCTTCGATCTCGAACTCGGGCTCCCCGAAGAACTCCTCTGCACCCTGCTGCTCGAGCTCGACCATTTCGCGAAGCAGGACGCCGACAGTCGCCTTCGACATTCCGCCATAGTCCTTCAGCTCGTCAGCGCCTTCACCGGTTAGGTACTGAAGAACAGCACGAAGGTCTGAGAAATCGAGCAGCAGCAGGCCCTTGTCGTCGCAGTACTTGAAGACGAGTGAAAGAACGCTCGTCTGGGTTGAATTAAGGCCGAGCACTTTTGCAAGAAGGATCGGACCGAACGATGAGGCTGTTGCACGCAGCTGCGCTCCCTTTTTCCCCGTAAGGCTCAGGAACTCGACTGGAAACGCCGTCGACTGCCACTGGTAACCGGTCTCTGTCGCGCGCGAGCTTATGCGGTCGCCCGCGGGGCCCGGAGCACCGAGTCCGGAGAGGTCTCCCTTGATGTCGGCGACGAAGACCGGCACCCCTGCGGCCGATAGCTGCTCGGTGATCAGCTGGAGTGTTCTCGTCTTTCCCGTTCCCGTCGCGCCGGCAATCAGGCCGTGCCTGTTTATCATGGAGATCGGGATCGAGACGAAAGGCTCCGGATGGGCTTTTCCCTCGTGGATGACGGCCCCGAGAGTCACCTGATTAGTGGCGCTCGGAAATGCAGCGCGGGCTGCTTCGAGAACTGCTTTATCCATGACGATCTCCCGAGTGCAACGACGAATGATGGCTAAAGATATCGCTCGCGCGTGCAGGACGGTGGCATACCCTATGCCCAGTAGCGCAGGTTGTTTCCTGCATTCACTCACCGAGCAAGACCAAAATGCGAAGCGATTCCGGCCATACCAGATCTGTGTGGATGGACACGACTGACCTGCCTTCACTTCCGGCGGTCACGCAGGACATGCGCACGAATGTCTGCGTTGTCGGAGCGGGCATTGCCGGGATGTCGACGGCCTACATGCTCGCACGCGCGGGACGGGCGGTGATCGTGATAGACGATGGGCTGGTGGGTGGCGGGGAGACGGGGAGGACGACGGCACATATCACCGCCGCGCTCGACGACACGTATCACCGTATCGAGAAGCACCACGGTGAGGACGGCGCGCGCCTGGCTGCTGAAAGTCAC
>JBPPMU010000348.1:0-3565 GCA_051306215.1 Gemmatimonadaceae bacterium
GATGTCGGCTTATCACATCCTGGGGCTGGAGCAGGTCCCAAGGGTCCGGCTGTTCGCCGGTTAAAGTGGTACATGAGCTGGGTTCAGAACGTCGTGAGACAGTTCGGTCTGTATCCGTCGTGGGCGTTGGAGGTTTGAGGGGTGTGGACCCTAGTACGAGAGGACCGGGTCGAATTGCCCGCTCGTGTGCCGGCTGTGGTGCCAACTGCATCGCCGGGTAGCGAGGGCAAGCGAAGATAACCGCTGAATGCATCTAAGTGGGAAGCTTCCCCCAAGATGAAACCTCCCTGGAGCCTTGAGCTCCCTAAAGGGCCGGGAGAGACCATCCCGTCAAGAGGTCGCACGTGGACGCGGAGCAATCCGTTCCAAGCGCAGCGATCCTCATCGCCCGTGAGGCTTGATCTTCTTTTATTGTCTGAGGCTTAAATGCCGCAGCAATCCGAACAAACGCATATCGCAGTCTAACCTGTTGATTCAAATCACTCGATCACTACTACTTCCGTCGTCATTCTCCCCTTTGAATGACGCAAGAACACGCTGGCGACTAGAGCGCAGGGGCCACACCCGTTCCCATTCCGAACACGAGCGTTAAGACCTGCAGCGCCGATGGTACTCCGTCCGAGAGGACGCGGGAGAGTAGGCCGTCGCCGGCACCTTTTGAAAGAGGCGTCACATTCCAATGTGGCGCCTTTTTCGTTTCCCCCCCATAAGCTCCAAGCTTTAAGCTCACCAAGCTGGCCGCTGGCACCTCTTCAGTTGCTCAGTTGCGACGCAGCCGGGCGCTCGATGCTGGCAAGGCTCGATGCCGAAGGCTGCGCGGGTGAAGCATTCAGCAACGCCAGCCACGAGACCTCAGCTACCCCACAACTGAACAACTGAAGAGGTACCAGCGGCCAGCTCAATGAGCCCACAGCGTGGAGCTCCTCCTCGAATGCGACTGCCCGCGACCGGAAAGCTTAGATTGCAGGCATATGCCCAAAGCTGGAATCGTAACCGTCGCAGGGAAGCCGAACGCCGGCAAGTCGACTCTCCTCAACCGCATCATCGGACAGAAGCTCGCAATCACGAGCCAGAAACCGCAATCGACCCGCGACAGAGTCGTCGGCATCCATACAACCGCCGACACCCAGATGATAATCTTCGACACCCCGGGACTCCTCGAGCCGAAGTACGAGCTCCAGACAGCAATGCGCTCGACGGCAATTCGAGCCCTCGAGGACGCCGACGTAATCGTATACCTGGCAGACGCTTCCGACGGGCCACCTCCACCACTGCGTGAAGCGGCCGGCCTCAAGCACGACCTCAAGGCGCCGGTCATCGAAGTCCTCAACAAGTCGGACCTCCTGCCCGACTCGAGGCGCTCCGAGCTCAGCGAAGCAAGACCAGACGCGATCTTCGTTTCGGCCAGGACCGGCGACTCAGTTGACGAACTCGTCAGCAGGATCGCCGCCCACCTCCCGGAAAGCCCGTTCCTCTATCCCGACGACGACGTAAGCACACAATCGGTCAGGTTCTTCGTCTCCGAGATGATCCGCGAAACCGTCCTCGAGCAGCTCCACGACGAAGTCCCCTACAGCGTCGCCGTCGGAATCGAGGAGTACCGCGAGGGACGCTCACCGTTGTACATTCGGGCTGTCATTTACATAGAGCGCGAGAGCCAGAAGCGGATAATCATCGGCTCGAAAGGCACCCGCATCCGGGAAATCGGCCAGGAAGCGCGAAAGAAAATCGAAGGGTTCGTCGGGCAGAGCGTGTATCTGGATATGTGGGTGAAAGTTCTCCCGAACTGGAGGCGCAGCACACCAGCACTGCAGCGCTTTGGATACCACCTGGGAAAGGATGACAGATCATGAGCCTCGATCCACAACTGCTGGAGATCCTCGTCTGCCCGAAATGCAAAGGCGAACTGGAGTACAGGGAATCTGAAAGCGTGCTCGTGTGCCCCGCATGCTCACTCTCCTACCCGGTGCGCGACGACATCCCGATCATGCTGATCGACGAGGCAACCCCCCTCTGATTACAAGAGACGCAGAGGGCTACGCCACGCAGAGACGCGTGAAGAGACACGCAAAGCAAGACGCCTTACCAACGGCGCGGACGCTGCTGTTCAGAACGGCCCTTTACCCGCTGCTTGCCTTGGCGGGATTCGGGCAGCCGGCATCGGCGCAGGGCGGATCGAGCAGCGACGGCGCGCTCTTCCTCCTCCTGCCGGTCGGAGCCCAGACCGTCGGCATGGGGCAGGCAACCGTCGCCGAAAGGCTCGGAAGCGAATCGATCTGGTCGAATCCCGCCGCAATTGCGCGCCAGGAAAAACGCGAAGCGGCAATCCACCACTCCGAAACAATCGCCGCTCGCGGCGACGTTATCACCGTTCTGCTTCCGCAAAAGCCGGTTGGGACCTTCGCGCTCTCAGTGAACGTCCTCGACTTCGGGAACCAGCAGATAACCGACCGGGAAGGAACTCCAATCGGCCTCGTCCTGCCCCGCAATCTGCTGTTCGCCGGCACATTCGGGGCGTCGATCGGGGAATACCTCAGCCTCGGGATGACCTACAAGCGACTGCAGTACCGTGTCGACTGCTCAGGGCAATGCGCAAACGTCACGACCTTCAGCGCCACCTCGAGTGCCGTCGACTTCGGAGCGCAGCTCGACGTTCCAGGCGACAGCTCGGTGCGACTCGGGGCGGCAGTCAGGAACATTGGAACCCGCCTCCAGATCCAGGATCAGGAACAGGCCGACCCGCTGCCGACACGCATCGAGATAGGGCTGTCGTACCGGGTGGGAATTGTCCGGCGTTACGTCTCGGATATCGATCTCCGCGTCGCCGGCGACGTCGTCGCGACGGAGACGGCAGACGATCCGTCGGCCCGGCTGGGAGCGGATCTGACATACCAGAAAACCGTCCACCTGCGCGCCGGTTATATCGCCAACGATACCGACGGCGCAAAGGCTGCACTCGGCTTCGGGCTCGGTACGGGAAGGCTTCTGTTCGATATCGCCCGGACTTTCGGCGGGCTTTCCGAAGACGCCGGGAAAACGCCCGCATACGTCTCCCTGAGGTTCATCTTCTGATAGCGCGGCCGCTTTGCCCGAGCGGCCTCAACTCACGGCGGCTCGGGAAAATCGCGATATCGATAACTCTCGCCTTCCCGGGAACCGCGATCGCGCAACTCGCGACGGATTCGCGGGCCGGCATCCTCCCCGCGGCGGAAGCAATCCGCGATACGACGGGCCGGACTGGTGCTGGGCGGTCGAAACCATCAGAGCTCGAGACAACAGAGCTCGAGACAACAGAGCTCGAGACAACGCTGGCTTCCGCAATACTGCCAGGCGGCGGCCAGCTGATGCTCAGGCAGAGACGTGCCGCGGCTTACCTGGCGGTCGAGTCGGCCGGACTCATCTATCATTTCTCGGAAAAACGCGACGGGCGCCGCCAACGCGACAGATACCGCCGCATTGCGACAACAGTCGCTCGCGCGGGATTCAATCCCGACGGACCGCGCGGAGACTGGGACTACTACGAGCGGATGGGGAAGTTCGTCGCCAGCGGCGCATTCGACGCAGT
>JBPPMU010000349.1:0-3384 GCA_051306215.1 Gemmatimonadaceae bacterium
GATGGCGCAGCTATATGAAAAGGGCAGGGAGATCGACCAATCGAAGGGAACTCTGCTTTTCTGGGTACCCGGGGGAATGCCGCTCCTGCTCCATGTCGAGATGGCTATCGCTGCAGCAATGCGGCTCCGCGGGTACAACGTTCACGCGATAATCTGCAACTCGCCTTACCGGGCATGTGCAATCCGGGTCGAAAACGAAGGAGTGCCTATTGCGCGATGGCGGGACAGGTGTCCGGGGTGCATTGGCAAGACGAGCGGGTTTCTCGATACAATCGGCGTTCCATACTCGTTCAACGGGGACTTCGTTTCCGAGGCAGACCGCGCTGCGCTGTGGGATCAGACTGAAGGAATCACCTGGGACACGCTCCACACGCTTTCGTACGGAGGCGTTCAGCTCGGCAACAACATAAGGTCGTCGGTGATCAGGTACCTCCAGGGTGCGGCGCTCACCGGCCACGAGGCGGTGATCCGCGAATTCGCGCACAGCGCGCTGATCTCGGCCTGTGCTGCGTCGAATGCGATCGACAGGTTCGACCCGTGGCGGGTTTTCATGTCCCACGGGATCTATGTCGACTGGGGCCCGGCACTTCACATCGCCCGGCGGCGCGAGATTCCGGTGACGGCATGGAAGTCGTCGTATCTCACCTCGCACTTCTACCTGCGTCACGTCGAGGATCCGTCGCGGATCGACTTCAAGGCGTTGAGCGAGGAGACGTGGATGGAGGTCAGGGACAACGAGCTGACACCGCGACAGAACGCCCGCCTCGACAGGTTCTTCGACGACAGGTACAAGAAGAACATCAGCTTCGACATGAGGAACCGCCCGAAGCAGTTCAAGAGCGACCTCGGCGAGCTCCGCGCGAAGTACGCGCCTACCCACAAGCCGGTGTGGGTCGTGCTTTCCCATATCAACTGGGACTCGGTGGCTGACTTCGCCCCGATGGCCTACCCGACGTTCGACGACTGGATTCTCGACACGGTCAGGCAGGCGATAGATGTCCCCGACGTTCAGTGGCTCGTCAAGATTCATCCCGTCGAGGCGTGGGACAATCCCGCGACCGGCGTCCAGCGGCTGATCGAGCGGAACTTCCCCGAGCTTCCCGACCACGTCCGCGTAATTCCTGCCGAGGATGACGTGAGTCCGGCCAATCTTTTCGAGCTGATGGATGGCGGAGTCACGGTATACGGGACCGCCGGCCTCGAGCTCGCGATTATGGGCAAGCCGGTAATAGTGGCCGGCGAGGCACATTACGGGGGAATGGGTTTCACTCACGACGCGCTCACGCCCGAGGTTTACCGCGACCTGCTCAAGCGCGCCGGATCCCTTGGCCCGCTGACCGATCACCAGCAGGGACTCGTGCGGAAGTACGCCTACTCGCACTTCATCCAGCGGCAGGTCCCGATCGACGCACTCCACGATCCGTCAGCGCAGTGGTGGGGCTTCCAGCACCAGAAGCGTGACAGCCTCCTCCCCGGCAATGACCCGTTCGTTCAGTTCATCTGCGACAGGCTTGTTGACGGGAGCGACTTCAACATGACCGAAGAGCTTGTCGCTGCGTCGGGAAGAGAGGTTTCCGGCGGCTAAAAGCGGAAAGCCTTTTCACATCTTGCTGATCTGGGCGGATCAAGCGGACAGCGTGGCGGCGGTTAGCCGCCGTTGAGTCAGTCAGACTCACGCTATCGCATCTCCATCAGCGAGAGAATCTCTCCAGCAGCCACTGATGCTGCTCGCCCGGGATTGTACAGAAGCATACTGCCCAGCTCCCGCCTCTTGTCGGCGTTACGCTCAGGGTGAGCAAGACAGTCCTTCACCGCCACGGCAAGATCTCCCACCGATTCAACAACTGTCCCGACATGCCTCCCGGCGTTCGCACGCGGATTGTTCTTCACATACTCGGGATCACTCTCATACCCCGGCAGCTTCAGGGTTTTCTCGAAGTACTCCGGGCAGTCGAGATAGATGATCGGCCTGTCGAGGCCGACGAACTCGAGCGCGACGCTGCTGAAATCGGTTACGAGCAGGTCGGCCGCGACGAGGAGCGGATCAACCTGGAATGCCGTCACGTGCCTGAAGCGCTCGTTCGATTCGTATTTCTTGAACCTCTCGGCCCAGTTCACGCCGCCGGTATAGAACTCGTAACTCGAGCTCGACTGCGGGGTGTGGCTAACCGGATGAAGCTTTACTATCACATTCGCGCTGCCGAGTGAAATGAGCTGCTCGATTACTTCGTCGCCGAATGTGCGGAGCGAGCCGCCGGGATCCCACGCCGGCGCATAGAGCACCGTCGGCAGCGATGGATCCAGACCGAGCTCGCCAAGCACCGAGGCGCGGTCGTATTTGCCCTGAAGGAGTGCGTCAGATTTGGGGTAACCGACGTCGACGAGCCGGTGCTTGCGCGTGTCGAGACCGTGGAGGGCAAACATGTGCTCGTACTGGTCCCGGTGAAGCGGGCCGGTGAGGAAATGAAAATCGTAATTCTCGACGTATTCCTTCGGATACGCCTCGAACTTCACCGGCTGGTTGTGCGAGATGTTGACGCGGTAACTCGTCGCCGGACCTTTTCCGTAGACCGACGCGGAAAGAAAGACGTCAGCCAGCAGGAACGCCCGCGCGAGCCGCGGATGAAATCGTCTTTCCCGCGGGACATCGAAAACGGCCAGATGATCGTCGCGGTCCGCGTACTCCGTAGCGAGATAAAATGCGATGCGGCCGCCTGCCCGGCGCTTCAGCTCCTCGACGACGGGAAGAATGAACTGAATGAATCCCAGCTCCTCCACGAAGACGATGATTATCCGGCGGCCGGCGAGCCTGTCACCGGCCATCCGCGCCAAAATCCGCAGGACGTCGGCGAGAGTGGCGGGCGTCAAGCTGCGCTAGAGCGAGCGGAGAACCACGCCAAGCGCGTCAGCGTGGCTGGCCGGCCGGACATTGTTGTCCGCGCGCCCCGGCGTGAGAAGCTCGTTCTCCATCGCTCTCGCCTGTTCTTCGTTGAGGTACTTCGCCACGTGACCGCGGACTCCCCAATCGGCAAAGAAGCGGGCGAGGCTTACCTGGGCAGCGTTGACTCCGTCCGCCCCCATCGCCCCGGCGATTATCATGACGCGCTCCGGTGACTCGTCCGCGTTGAAGCGCATGAGCTCGGGAAGCGTGAATCCACAGGCAAGCCCGTGCGGCATTCCAAGCCGCGACGTGAGCGGGTAGGAAATCGAATGCGCAAGCGCGGTCGCCGTGCACGAGATCGCGAGACCGCCGAGCAGCGCGCCTTCCTGGAGACGGCGCCGGACGTCGATGTTGCCGGGGTCGAGCATCGCGTCATCGACGATTGTCAGGATCCGCGCGATTCCGGCAGTCGCGAAAGCTTCACTCACCGCGGTCGACCGCTT
>JBPPMU010000350.1:0-3288 GCA_051306215.1 Gemmatimonadaceae bacterium
GTGAACTCGTTCTCCCGGGCGACGGCGATCTCGTGAAGAAGCTCAGTAGCATGTGCGCCAATGATGTGAGCTCCGAGGATCTCTCCGTACTTCGTGTCCCGGATGATCTTCACAAAGCCCTCTGTCTCGCCTGAAGTCCTGGCGCGACCGTTCGCGGAGAAAGGGAACCTCCCGACCTTGTAGTCGAGTTTCTTCTCCTTGCACTGCGCCTCGGTCAGTCCGATCGACGCGACTTCGGGATGACAGTATGTAGCGTTCGGGATGTTTCCGTAGTTCAGCGGGTGCGCGCCCTTGCCGGCGAGATGTTCGGCGAGCACTACGCCCTCGCGTGATCCCTTGTGCGCCAGCATCGGAGGCCCTGCAACGTCGCCGACCGCGTATATGCCCTTTGCCGACGTCTCCATCTTCTCGTTGATCTTTATGAATCCCGTGTCGGTGAGCTGAACGCCGTTCTCCTTGAGGCCGATCTCCTCGACGTTCGGCGCGCGGCCGGCGGCGACGAGGACCTGCTCGACCTCGAGACTCTGCTTGTTCCCGCCGACATCGACCGACATCGTCACCGAGCTCTTCCCGATCTTCACGTCGCTGATCTTCGCGCCGGTGAGAACGTCGATCTTCCGCTTCTTGAACGCCTTTGCAAGCTCGGCCGAGCAGTCAGCATCCTCGAGGGGGAGGATCGTCGGCGCGACGTCGATGAGAGTGACCTGAGTGCCGAAGGAGTTGAACACGTCAGCGAACTCGCATCCCACTGCACCCGCCCCGACTATCGCCATCGTCTTCGGAGCCTTCTCGAGGACGAGCACCTCATCGGACGAGAGGACTGTTGTCTTGTTGAGCTCGAGTCCTGCCTGGGGGAGGCCTTTCACGCGCGATCCGGTGGCGATCACCACCGCCTTCTTCGCGTCATGTTGCTCCTCTTTCCCATCTGCAGTCTTCACCGAGACAGAGTTCTTTCCCGCAAGCTTCGCCGTCCCCTTGATGTGCGTGACCTTGTGCTTCTTGAAGAGGAACTCAACGCCCTTCGAGTTCTGGATGCTCACCGCGCGCGACCGTTTCATCGCCACGCCGTAGTCATACGTTGTCTCACCGACGTTGACTCCGAACTCCGCGGCCTTTTTCACCTTCTGAGCGATAGACGCAGACTCGAGAAGTGCCTTTGCCGGAATGCATCCCCACAGCACGCACGTGCCGCCGAGTCCTTCGCGCTCGATCACGGCGACGGACAGTCCGAGCTGGGCTGAGCGGATCGCCCCAACGTACCCCGCGGGCCCGCCACCGATGAAAATCACGTCGAATGATGCCATTTGTCCTTCAGTTAGTGGTTAGATCACCAGCAGCAGCGGGTTCTCGAAGTAGCGTTTCACGCTGAGCAGAAACTTCGCCCCGACCGCGCCATCCACGACGCGGTGATCGCAGCTCATCGTTACCCGCATTCTCTGCCTGACGACGACCTGCCCGTCGACGACGACTGCCTTCGGCTCCACGCCGCCGACTGCGAGAATCCCCGCCTCAGGCGGATTGATTATCGCCGTAAAATGCTCGATACCGAACATTCCGAGATTCGAGACCGAGAAAGTCGAGCCGGTGTACTGCTCTGGCGTCAGCTTTCGCGCCCGGGCGAGACCAGCGAGCTCCTTCGCTTCAGATGCTATCTGCCCGATCGGCTTTCGGTCGGCATCGAATATCACCGGCGTGATGAGCCCTGCGTCTGTCGCGACAGCCATTGCGACGTGAACGCGGTTGAAGTGGCGGATCCTGTCGCCCATCCAGTGCGCGTTTACGTCCGGATGATCCGATAGAGCCTGCGCCACGGCTTTTATGACGATGTCGTTGAAGCTGATCTTGTATTCGTCGCCCAGCTCCTTCAGCTGAGCCCGCATGTCCGATGCGCGCTCAGCATCCCACTCGGCGGTGAGATAAAACGTGGGAATGGGCCCGATCGACTCGGTGAGGCGGCGGGCGATCGTCTTCCTGATCTGCGTGAGCTGGATGTCCTGGAAGTCGCCTTCACGGGAGATGAATCGCGGCGGAGCCTTGGCGGCCTCCTTCGCCGCCGCTGGCCTTGCGCCTGCCTTGGCTGCGTCCTCGATGTCCCGGCGGATTATCCTTCCGCCAGGGCCGGATCCCCGAATCTGCGAGAGCTCCACTCCCCGTTCGCTGGCGAGCCTGCGCGCGAGTGGTGAGCTTCGCTGGCGGCCCTCGCCAGCGCCATCCTTTGCCGGGGCGGTGGCCGCAGCTGCAGATGGCGTAGCGCCAAATCCCGCCCCTCGCGGGGGAAGTGGTGGCTGGGCGGGCGCCGCCGGAGCCTTTGCGACCTTTTCTTCAGGCGGCGCCGAAGCTTCGCCCTGCGACTCTTCCGGCTTATCCGGGACTGGCGCCGCTTCCCCCGCTTGCTCCTCGGTCGTCTCTGTTTTCTCCGCCGTCCCGGCAGGTTTGGCCGGGGCGGCGCCGGCGATGATCGCCTCGATGTCCTCGTCAGTTCCCGCGATTACCGCGAGCAACGTCCCGACAGCTGACGAGTCGCCCTCTGATGCCAGAAGCTTGCGAATCACGCCGTCGCCGCGGGCGACCAGCTCCATTATGGCCTTGTCAGTCTCAACTTCCGCGAGGACATCGCCGGATTTGACGGCGTCGCCTTCGTTCTTCAGCCATTTGACGAGGCGTCCCTCTTCCATTGTTGGAGAGAGCGCCTCCATTACAACTTTCGTGGCCATGTTTTGCTAGTCGAGGTACAAAACTTTCTTGATGGCCGCGAGCGCTTTTGGCGCGTCGGCCTTCGCGGCTTTCTCCAGATTTTTCGCGTACGGCATCGGGACGTCAGCCTGGTGCACTCGAATGACCGGAGCATCGAGATCGTCGAAGCATTCCCGCTGGATGAAGTCGGCCACCTGCGCTCCCACTCCGCAGATCTCCCAGCCTTCCTCGAGCACGACAGCGCGGTTCGTCTTCTGGACCGAGGCAGCGATCGCCTCGACATCCATCGGTCTTACCGTGCGGAGATCGACGATGTCAACGGAGATGTTCTCCTTCGCGAGCGTCTCGGCAACCTGCATCGCGACGAGCACCATCTTGCCGTGGGCGATGATTGAGCAGTCGCTACCTTCGCGCTTCACGTCGGCCTTCCCGATCGGAACGAGGTGCTCACCGTCCGGCACTTCACCCTTCGTGTTATAGAGCATCTCTCCCTCGAGAAACACGATGGGGTTGTCGTCGCGAATCGCCGATTTGAGAAGTCCCTTAGCGTCGGCGGGGGTTCCCGGCGTCACAACCTTCAGCCCCGGGATGTGA
>JBPPMU010000351.1:0-6017 GCA_051306215.1 Gemmatimonadaceae bacterium
GATGTCCGCCGGCGAAACCGCGAACCTGCCGGCTAGCAGCGCGTGCGCCTTGGCGCCAAGGATCAGTGCCTGGCCGGCGCGCGGTCCGGCTCCCCAGCGGACATACTTCTTCACCGTCTCTGACGCGTCGCTCTCAGCAGGACGGGTAGCACGGGCAAGGCGCGCGGCGAATCTGAGCGCCGGGTCGGCTGCCGGAATGTCGCGAACGAGCCGCTGCAGGGCTCTCGTCTCCTGACCGCTGATGACCGGACGCAGCGGCTCAAGCTCGCTGCCTGTCGTCGACCGGAGAATCCCGACCTCTGTTTCCTCATCGGGATAACCGACGCGGACATCGAAGAGGAACCTGTCGAGCTGGGCTTCAGGCAGCGGGTCTGTTCCCTCCTGCTCGATCGGATTCTGCGTTGCGAGAACGAAGAAAGGCTCCGGGAGAAGCATAGTCTCTCCGGCCGCAGTTACCCTGTGCTCCTGCATCGCCTCGAGGAGGGCTGCCTGGGTCCGCGGCGGAGCACGGTTTATCTCATCCGCGAGAACGATGTTCGCGAAGATCGGGCCTTTTACGAACCTGAACGACCGGCCGCCGGTGGCGGTGTCCTCCTCCATGATTTCGGTGCCGGTGATGTCGCTGGGGACTAGGTCAGGAGTGAACTGGATGCGTCGGAAGTCGAGGTCCATCGCTTCGCTCACGCTGCGGATCATCAGCGTCTTGGCAAGGCCGGGAACTCCCACCAGCAGCGCGTGGCCACCGGCGAGCAGTGCCATCAGGATCTCGTCTATGACGACTTCCTGACCTACAATGCGCCTCGCGACCTCGGCGCGGAGACGCGCCGCAGCCTCGAGAAGATCCTCGCGGGAAGAGGATTCCTGTTTGGCGGAGAGTGATGTCAGCGCCATTGATCAGCCTGCATTACCGGTTTGGGCATACACCGGAAAGCTATCCGTCGGGGGAGTCGAATGCACCGAGTCGCCCCTGTAATTCTTTTGTAAGCGGGGAACGGCGACTCAACAACCGGCCGCGAATGAACTTGCCTCCTTCTCCCACGGTCTGTCCTGAACCGGAACTATGGCGTTCAGGGCAGCCCAGAGCGGGAGCAGAACCCCTAAGTCAACGTATCTGTGAATCGTGCTGCCACCGGGGACGAAACCAAGAAGCGTTCGCTCTAGCGGGGCTTGCCAGGCAGTAGCCACGAAGTCGTACTGGGCAATGTGCGTGAGCTCGTGAGCAACTCTTTCGTCCGCGGGATCCGGCTTCAGAAGCACCGTCCCTGCAGCCTGCCTGGCCGTCCAATTCACTGAATCCTCAAACGCGAGAATCCCATGTCGGAGACTCGTTTCGATTCTGAATGACGTGTTGGGTCGCAGGGAGAAGTACCCCGAGGCGAGAGCGGTTGGGAGGTCGAGCTTGACCCGGGTTCGTCGAGCCTTGTTATCGCGATAGACGCGGAAGGGTCCAACCGGCAGCGCTACAACCTCGAACGAGCCCCGACCGGCAGCGGCGTTCGAAACAATTGAGCTTCCCACTGCCGCCACACCGCGCCCGACCCAATCTGCCAGCGGTCGTTGCTGAGCAATCAGGCACTTTCCCAGAAAAACCCCGCCGCCTCCGGCAGATCCGCGCATGAAGCCATTCCAAAAAGAGCCTCCCGCGCGCGCACGAGCGGTTCCTGCAGTCAGTCCGCCGAGCGCCGCATTGACCGCTATTATGGCCGCTCGGTCGGCGTGACTGACCCGTCCGTCGACCTGTGCGCCGATAGGGCTTCCCGCTATACCCAGAAACAACGGTGCGATCCAGAGGTATCTGACTTTCAAGGCGATGATACTACGGCAACTTCCGGAATCTCCATGCTGCCCTTTTTGCTTGTTCACGTGCGCGGGCACACGTGTAATTCTTTTGTAAGATCAGCCCGAGCACTGTTTTGCGCGACCCCAGCAGTGGATCAGCTTACATGTCGTTCGTGACTCAGGCAGGGCTGCGAACTTAGGACTTTGCGGCCTCAGGATTAACGGCCATTGCAGAGTCGCGACTAAGTGAAGACTGAGGATGAGCGGAACGACCGTCCTCAGTGGTCCGCAATCCTCCCTTAATCGTAGATCCGCAATGGTAGTGAGTCCTGAGGCCGCAAGGTCCTCGATCCGCATTCGCAGGAGAACGCCAGTTGACTCCCTGCCCGCGGTCGTGCTGCGGCCGCGGCCTCGGTGATCGATCTTGATATTCGAAAGGCTGTCCACTCCAACCTGGAATCCATGAAGACAAGGCGAGACTTCCTCAAGAAGAGCGGAATGACCGCGGCGGGAATCGCCGCAGCCGGACTGCTCGACCCGGCTGAGGCGATGGCTGGCCTCATCACGAGGCCCGGTGCGGCTCAGATGCCGCCGGACGACGCGGTCCGGGAGCTCATGATGACGGCGATAAACACCGCCAGGTCCGCGGGCGCCAGCTACGCCGACGTCCGCATCGGACGCTACCGCAACAGTTTCGTATTCACCCGCGAGCAGCAGATCGTCAACACCGCCGATACAGACTCGATCGGCGCCGGCATCCGCGCCCTCGTGGATGGTACCTGGGGCTTCGGCGCTACGAAGCTTCTCACTGCCGATGGGGTGGCATCGGCCGCACGCGAAGCCGTGGCAATCGCCAAGGCGAATCGAATCGCCCGCGACCAGCCTGTCCAGTTCGCTCCGACGGAAGTCCACAAGGACGTGACCTGGAAAAGCGCGTTCACGATCGACCCGTTCACGATTCCGCTCGAGCAGCGCGCCGACCTGCTTCTCCGCGCGAATGCCGCTGCGATGGCCGTGAAAGGCGTCAGGTTCGTGACCTCCGGACTTGCCTTCGTAAAGGAAGACAGGAATTTCGCCAACACTGAAGGCTCGGTGATCAGCCAGACAATCGTTCGGACATCGATGCCATTCCAGATCACTGCTGTCTCCGAGGACAGGACGGATTTCCAGACCCGCTCGGCCGTGATCGCGCCTGTCGGTCGTGGCTGGGAATACGTGCTCGAGCAGGATCTCGTCGGAAATGCGCCGAAGTGGGCCGAAGAAGCGGTGCAGAAGCTGACCGCAAAGCCGGTCGAGGTAGGGCGCTATGACCTCGTGCTCCACCCGTCGCACCTCTGGCTCACCATTCACGAATCGATCGGGCATCCGACCGAGCTCGACCGCGCGCTTGGCTACGAGGCGAACTACGCCGGAACCAGCTTCGTCGCTCCGCCGGAAAAAGTGCTCGGCAAGCTCAAGTATGGTCCCGAGTTCATGAACGTTCGCGGTGACAGGTCGGAACCTGGTGCCTGCGCAACGATCGGGTATGACGATGAAGGCGTGAAGCCCGAGGATTTCCTCATCGTCAAGAACGGAATGTTCAACGACTACCAGACAACGCGCGAGCAGGCGAACGTGCTGAAGTGGTGGTACGACCAGAACGGCGTCCCGGTGCGGTCGCACGGTTGCTCAAACGCCGATTCATGGGGAACAGTCCAGTTCCAGAGAATGCCCAATGTCTCTCTCCTTCCCGGCACGCGCGACATCGGCTGGGACGACATCATCTCGGCGACAGATCGCGGCATCGCCATCATCGGGGACGGCTCGTTCTCGATCGACCAGCAGCGGTACAACGCGCAGTTCGGCGGCCAGGTGTTCTACGAGATCCGCAACGGGAAGATCGCGGGAATGCTGAAGGACGTTGCATACCAGATGCGCACGCCTGATTTCTGGAACGCCCTCGACATGATCGGCGGGCCGAAGTCATACCAGCTCGGCGCGAGCTTCAACGACGGTAAAGGCCAGCCGCCGCAGTCAAATGCGGTGAGCCATGGCTCGGTTCCGAGCAGGTTCAGGCAGATCAACGTGATTAATACCGGGAGGACGGCGTGAGCCGCTTGACTAATAGAAGGGGTGAGCCGCGACGCCTGATCGGCGCCAGCGAGCCGATGATTCCCGAAGGCGCTGTGATGACCGAGGCGGAGGCGCACCAGGTCGTCGACAAGATCAAGGGACTGTCAAAGGCTGACGAGGTTATCGTCAACGTCGGTGGCGGATACCAGGCGGACGTGCGCTTCGCCGCCAACCAGATGTCAACGGCGGGCGGTGTCTGGAATCAGCAGATCGCCGTCACGAGTGTGATGGGAAAGAAGCACGCTACCGCTGTCACCAACGACATGTCTGACGAGTCGCTGAAGCGGGTCGTCGAGCAGTCGGAGACACTCACCCGGCTTTCGCCTGATGATCCGGAGTGGCTCGAAGGGCTTGGACCGCAGACATACGTGCCGGTTGAGAGGTATTTCGACTCAACCGCCAACCTAACGCCGGAAGATCGGGCGCGGGCAGCTCTCACCGCGCTCGAGCCGGCGAGAAAAGCGGGCGATCTTCAGGCGGCGGGATTCATCGTGGTGAACGCCGGCTCGAATGCACTCGCCAACAGCCGGGGTCTGTTTGCCTACAGCCGCTCGACCGGCGCCAATTACACCCTGACTGTCCGCACTGACGACGGGACCGGTTCGGGCTGGGCGGGCGGTACTAACAACGACTGGCGGGAGATCGATTTCGCGAAAATCAGCAACACGGCGATCGACAAGGCCCGCCGCTCGCGCAACCCCGTAGCTATCGAGCCGGGCAAATACACAGTCATTCTCGAGCCGCAGGCGGTGGGCGACCTGGTGCAGCTCATGGGCTTCTCGCTTCAGGCGCGCACTGCTGACGAGGGCCGCAGCGCGTTCACGAAGGCTGGCGGCGGAAACAAGATCGGCGAGACAATTGTCGACCCTCGCGTCACTATCATCTCCGACCCGCAGGATCCTCAGCTGAGGGCACAGCCGTTCGACGGCCAGGGATTCCCGGGAAGCAGAATGGTCTGGGTAGAGAACGGCGTCCTGAAGAACCTCGCCTACTCGCGGTTCTGGGCCCAGAAGCAGGGCAAGGAGCCGACGCCGTTTCCGAACTCGATCAAGATGATCGGAGGAAATACCTCGACGCAAGAGATGATCAGGTCGACTCCCAGAGGAATTCTCGTGACGCGGTTGTGGTATCTGCGGCAGGTCGATCCACGGACGATCCTGTTCACGGGCCTCACGCGTGACGGAACATTCCTGATCGAGAACGGGCAGATCACGCGCTCGATAAAAAACTTCCGCTTCAACGAATCGCCGCTGTTCATGCTGAACAACATTGAGGCTATCGGCCCATCGATCCGGCTTGCCGGAACCGAGGCCGGTGGACCGATAGTCATGCCTTCACTCAAGGTGAAGGACTTCAACTTCACTTCACTGTCAGACGCGGTGTAGCTGACTGTCGTTACTGGATGCCGCACCACCGCGGCATCCAGTAACGAAGGCGAATCAGAAGGTCAGCAGGGTCTGTCCGGCCCCGTGGGCCACCGACATCGCGGTGTCCTTTCCCCCGACGCTCAGTATCGAGATCGAGTCGGGCGCCGGCACCGAGCGGGTGAGATGCCTCTCCGTCCCCGTTGAATCTCCAACAGTGATGGTAAGCCGCCCGTCCCGGTGGTCGTAGTCTACCCCTCTCAACGGATACGATCGCGCTTCGACCAGGGCCCCAATCTCGGGGTCATCGATCTCGAGCGTGCAGACCCTGCCGGCGTTGCGGGCAGTGAACGCCTTCATCGCGCCACTCCACTCCCCGGCGTTCTGAAGGACTTCAGTTACGCCTCCTTTCAGCGTGATCGACGCAATGGCTGAGTCCTCCATCCCGGGGACTATCAACACGCTGGTGTCGAGGTGCCGCATCATCCGGCCGGCAAGGCGCCCCGAAACCGCGCGCTCCTTTCCCCTCCGCCTCAGGATTCCGACCACCACCAGCTCGGCCTTGGAAAAGTCGGCGAACTGCGAGAGCTCGCGCGTGACATCGCCATGCCTGACGATCAGGTCGGGTCGGATACCCGCCTTGCCAAGCGTTTTCCCGATTTCCGCAAAACGCTCCTGCATCGCCAGCTCGTACTCGCTGTCGTACTCCGCCCAATCGATTCCGATGAACTCGGCCCGCGGCTTCACATGGAGACACGAGAC
>JBPPMU010000352.1:0-47023 GCA_051306215.1 Gemmatimonadaceae bacterium
CTTAATTCGGCCGGCGGATGCTGCCCCTTCGTCACTATCACCGCCGGCATATCGAAGCTGAAAAAGCTCTTCAGGATTCGCGCTCGCTCCGATTCGGAGAGTGAGGCGAGATACGTGATCTCGGTCTCGCCCAGAACCTGGAGCCGTTCAGCGACGAAACGATCGACATACCCTGCGAGTGCTAGTCCAGGGCTGGATATGTCAGAGTTTGTTATCACCTTGTCGAGACCCACGCCGCCGCCGATGTCGCGGAGGCTGAGCGACTCGCCGGTTCTCTCGAGAAACTGGCCTACGCTGAGCGAGCGGCTCACGCGCTGGCCACCTTCCCCACGTCACGCGCCCGCTCGGCGCGGCGACGTTCGGCGCGAAGCGTCCGGATCTGGTTGGTGAGCCGGTCGATGGCGGTTGAAAGGGCGGGGCCGTAATAACCGGCTTCTCCGCGCGCGATAAGCTTTCGCTGCCGGGGTGCGTGCAGGACGATCTCGACGCGCTTCACGCGTCCATCTTGCTCAAAGCGGATGATGGCGTCAACAGCGCGGGTCAGCCTGGCTGCAATGCGGCGAACCGAAGCCTCGGCACGCTTGCGCATGCGGTCTGAAATGTTGGCGTGATGTGCGTGAAAGATTATTTCCACTTAGCTATGCCTCCGTGCACCACCTGCTCCAGGTGCGATACAGTGTCTTCTGCCGATTTTTCCCATGTGAAGCGCTCGGCAAAGCGTCTGCCAGACTTTCCCAGGGTCGCGACAAGCGAAGGTGAGCCAGCGACCCCGGCCATCGCCTCCGCCATCGCGGGTATGTCGCCATGCGGCACCAGATATCCGGTTTCCCCGTCGATGAGGGACTCGCGCAAGCCGGGCGAATCGCTTGCGATGACCGGCGTTCCGCAGGCCGCGGTTTCGAGATTCGTGAGCCCCCAGCCTTCCTTCGGGGATGCGAACACGCTCGCCCAGGCCCGGCGGAGCATGTTGCGCTTTTCCTCGGGAGAGATATACCCGAGGAATCGCACGCGGTCGGTGAGTCCAAGTGCGCGGGCCAGACGCTCCAGCTCCTCCCTGTAGTCACCGGACCCCGCGATTTCGAGCCGGGCATGCGGAATGGCCGCTCTGGCGAAGGCCTGAATTACGAGGTCTACTCCCTTGTACCTCTTCAGCCGGCCCACGTAGGCGAATACCGGGTCAACTCCGCGCGCAGCCGGCGCCGGTGTGTAGAAAGATGTGTCTATGCCGTTGTAGATGACCGTGATGTTCTCCCGCCGGATTCCACGAGCGACGAGGTCGTCGGCCGTGCTTTCGCTGACTGCCTCGAAGGGCACATTGCGATACGATGCCGGAATGCCCCGCTCGGCCACCCAGACCGCGGCCGCCATCGGCAGTGGCACTTCGCGGAATATCGTCCGCCCGAAGAGGTGATGAACGAGCCCGACCACCGGCGGCCCGCCCCACCGGGGAGTGTAGAGGGGAATCTTGTTGAGATCCTCTATCAGCACGTCGTAGCCACCCGACATGAGCCGGTCGCGAAAATACCGGCGGGCGCGGAACTGAAAGCTGTAGCGGGAGCCAACACGATGGACGTCGATACCATCCAGAAATGCGCGGGAAGCGGCGCCCTCCCATCCACTGGAGAGAAGGTCAACGCGGTGGCCGCTCGAGGCGATTCGCCCGAATATCTCGTGGAGATGTACTTCAGCGCCCCCGGCGTGCGGATTCTCCCTGTCGTTCCAGTTGACGACGAGAATTCGCACTAGAGAACACCGGCTCGCCTGGCGTATGCGTCGAGCACGCCGTTGACGAACTTCGCGCTTGCCGCACTGCCGAAGCGCTCCGCCAGGCGAACTGCTTCCTGGATCACGACACGAGGCGGCGCCTCGTTGCGTGCGAGCTCCGCTGCGCCGAGCCGAAGAACTGAGCGCTCGATGGCGCCGACACGCTCGAGCCGCCAGTTGTCGGTCACCGCCATCAGCGCGGCATCCACCTCGGCTTGCGATCCGGCGTAAGTGCGCACTAGTCCGCCGGCGAATTTCCGTTCCTCCGGCGCGACAGCAAGATCGTCCCAGACTTTCGTCGCAACACGCGTTAGATCTTCGCCGGAGCGCATGTCCCACGCGTAAAGCGCCTGCAGTGCCCGGGCCCTGCCGCGCGATTCAACTCTCATCGGGACCGCTCATCTGGTCGAGCAGGTCGGCCATCTCGAGCGCGGCGACCGCGGCGTCCCATCCCTTGTTTCCGTGCTCGCCGCCACTACGCGCTACAGCCTGGTCCATGGTGTCGCAGGTGAGGAGCCCAAATCCAATCGGTATCTCCGAGTCCCGCGACGCCTCGGCAAGCCCGCGGGAGGCCTCTCCGGCGACATAATCGAAATGCGGCGTATCGCCCCGAATAACAGCACCGAGCGCCACGACGGCATCGTATTGTTCGGTTCGCATGGCCTGCCGGACTGCCGGCGGAAGCTCCCACGCACCGGGGACCCAGAAGACGTCTATGTCGTCGAACACGGTGCCGTGCCGGACGAGCGCGTCGAGTGCACCCTCGACGAGGGCGCGCGTGACATTTTCATTGAAGCGGCTTGCGACTACCGCCACTCGCCGGCCTGCGCCGGCGGGAGTGCCCGAGAATTCAGCCATTCAGGAGGCTAGCAGGTGTCCGAGCTTGTCGCGCTTCGCGTCGAGATATCCTGAATTCTCATCAGTCGCCGTGGGGACTATCGCCACCCTGTCCTCCACCTCGAGGCCATAACCTTCGAGTCCGATGAGCTTGCGCGGATTGTTCGTCAGCGGACGAAGCTTCCGCACCCCGAGATCGAGAAGGATCTGCGCCCCGATGCCATAGTTTCTCAGGTCGGGCTTGAAGCCGAGCTGCTCGTTAGCCTCGACTGTGTCGGCTCCCGTATCCTGAAGCTCGTAGGCCTTCAGCTTGTTGAGCAGGCCGATACCCCTCCCTTCCTGGTCGAGGTACACGATCACGCCTCGCCCCTCGTCGGATATCGTCTTCATCGCGGTGTGAAGCTGCCACCCGCAGTCGCAGCGCAGCGAATGAAAGACGTCTCCGGTGAGACACTTCGAGTGCATGCGCACCAGGGTACTTGTCCCGTCCACCTCGCCGAAGACGAGGGCAACGTGCTCGTGGTCATCGACATCGTTGCGATATCCCACGACCCTCCAGACCCCGAACTCGGTCGGGAGTCGCGCTTCCGCCACACGGTGAACGAGTCGCTCCGACTTGAGTCTGTGCGCAACCAGCTGAGCAACCGTTATGAACGTCAGCCCGTGAAGCTCCGCAAACTCCTCGAGCTGCGGGCGGCGGGCTGTCGTGCCGTCCTCGTTAAGCACTTCGCAAACGACCCCGGCCGGATAAAGCCCCGCAAGACGCGCGAGGTCTACAGCAGCCTCCGTGTGCCCAACCCGCTGTAATACTCCGCCGTCCCGCGCACGCAGCGGCGGGATATGACCGGGACGCCTGAGGTCGGCGGGAACTGTCGCAGGATCGACGGCCACCTGAATCGTTCGCGCGCGATCCTGCGCGCTTATCCCGGTAGTTACACCGAATCTCGCGGCAGCGTCGATGCTCACGGTGAACGCGGTACGCTGCTCCTCCGTATTCTCATCGCTCTGCTGCGGAAGCTGGAGCTGGTCGGCCCGCTCACCCGTAAGGGCGAGGCAGATCCAGCCGCCGGCCTTCCTTATCATGAAGTTGACGAGCTCTGGCGTGACGAGCTGGGCCGCGCAGATGAGGTCGCCCTCGTTCTCGCGGTCCTCGTCGTCCGCTACGAGGATCAGCTTTCCCGCCTTGATGTCGGCGATCGCCTGCTCGACGGTTCCGAATCGCATTGTCATGCCTCGATCCCGCTCTTGGGGCTAACGGTTCAGGTACGGCGCGACCAATCCTCGAACGTACTTTCCGATGACATCGGTCTCGACGTTCACCCTGTCGCCCGCCCGGAGGCCGTCCAGGGCGGTGTTGCGAAGGGTGTAGTCGATCAGCGCTACCTGCAACTTATCACCTTCAAGGCGGTTAACGGTAAGGCTCACCCCGTCGAGAGCGACCGATCCGTGGAGAACAAGTGTCTCCGAAAGGCCGGAAGGGAGCCCGACGTCCATCAGCGTTGCGTCGCCATGAGGCTCTAGAGTCTCAATCGTACCGACTCCGTCGACGTGACCCTGCACTATGTGACCGCCCAGCCGGCTGTCCGCCCGAAGAGCCCGCTCGAGATTGACCCGCCGCCCAATCGCCCAATCTCCAACCGTTGTGCGGCTCATGGTAGTCACCATTGCCGCTACGCTGAATCGGCCTTTCCTGGATCCTGTGACGGTAAGGCAGACACCGTTGACCGAGATGCTTTCTCCGTCCACCAAGCCGGAGAAAGAGCAGTCGATGGTGAACACGACGCCTTCCGGGACCTCTTCAACCGACGCGACCGTTCCGACCGACTCGACGAGTCCGGTGAACATCAGCGTTTGCCCGAATAGACTGACATCACGTCTCCGCCAAGCACCGTTGAGCGCAGGAGGTCGAAGCGCGGGGCATGCTCCACCTCATGTGATGAAATCCCTGCAAACGCGTTCAGCGCCCCTTCGCCAAGTACAATCGGCGCCCTGAATATCACGAGGCGGTCGACCCAGCTGCCGGCGATGAACGACGCCGCGAGCCCGGCACCCCCCTCGACGAGAATTGAATTGATCCCCCGCTCCTTCAGCATCTCTATTGCCTGTGAAACGTCTCGTGTCTGGATCGACTCTATCCCGCAGTCCTCGAGCTCGGAAGGGAGCTCGACGCCAGGGGCGGTGACGAGCAGGGTCGGGATCTCCCGTGCTGTTTTTGCCAGCGTCGAATCGGCCGGAAGCCGCGCCGATCTGTCGAAAATGACGCGCACCGGATTCATGCGCGGAGGCGGCTCTGTCCGCGCAGTGAGGTGGGGATCGTCAGCGATGGCTGTGAGAATTCCCACTGCGATCGCGTCGCTGTTCGCGCGCATGCGATGGACTGCCGCGGTCGACTCCTCGTTCGTCATCCATCCGCGTTTTCGACTCGCCGCCGCGATCGCGCCGTCGAGCGACATCGCGAGCTTGAGAGTGATCCACGGACTGGCTCCCGACGCTGCCTGGAAGAACGGGGCATTCAACTCTCTCGCTTCGCTCTCCCGAACCCCGACGTCTACCTCGATTCCCGCCGAGCGCAAGCGCTCTGCTCCGCCAGCCGCAACCGGGTTCGGATCGCGCGCCGCGACCACGACGCGCGAGATACCCGCCGCGATTATTCCGTCTACACAAGGCGGGTTTCGACCGTGGTGATTGCACGGCTCGATGTTGACGTACATCGTCGCGCCTCGTGCGCGATCTCCAGCTGCGGCGATGGCCCTGGTTTCAGCGTGGGAGCCTCCAAAACTCGCATGGAATCCCTCGCCCACATTTTCTCCGCCCGCAAAAATCACCGCGCCCACCATTGGATTCGGTGACGTCTGCCCCCAGCCGCCTTCGGCAAGGACGAGAGCGCGGTCCATCCGCTCGTTGTCGAGAGCGGCGCGGTCCTCAGGCAATTACCACCTCGCCAGTGCCAGGCCTGACGTCGCCGATGACCCAGCCGGTCGTTCCTGCAACGCGGGCTGCGCCGATGATTTCGTCCGCTGCGTCGGCGTGGGCAATCACGACAATGCCGACGCCCATGTTGAACACCCTGAACATCTCATCTCGCGGAACCTTGCCCGCCTCCTCAAGCGCCGCGAACACGGGGGGAATTTCCCAGGTACCCGAATCGATGATCGCGTCGAGCGTCGCGGGGAGAGCACGGTCGAGATTCCCGGGAAGTCCGCCTCCGGTAATGTGGGCCATGGCGTTAATCTTCCCCAGTACCGGAGAAAGCGCCCGAAGATATGATCGATGGATAGTCAGCAGCACATCGGCGACAGGCGCATCGATTCCGGGAAACGGCTCATCGAGCAGCAGGTTCATCCGCTCGCTGACGATCTTGCGCGCGAGAGAGTAGCCGTTCGTGTGCAGGCCTGAGCTCTCAAGCGCGATGAGGACGTCGCCGGCACGCACGTTCTGCGATCCGAGAATCGCATCTTCTTCCACGGCGCCGACGATGAATCCCGCGAGATCGTAGTCAGGTGGCACATAGAGCCCCGGCATCTCCGCGGTTTCGCCGCCGATCAGCGAGCACTCGTTCTCCCGGCAGCCGGCGGCTACACCGGAAACAATCTGCTCGAGTGTCACTGGATCCAGCCTGCCGAACGCTACGTAGTCGAGAAAGAAGAGCGGGGTCGCGCCCTGAACGAGGATGTCGTTGACGCAGTGATTGACCAGATCGTGACCGATTGTGTCATTTCGGCCGCTCTCGATCGCGACCTTGATCTTCGTCCCGACTCCGTCTGCGCTGGCGACGAGGACGGGGGAGCGCATTCCTGGCGGGACGCGGAACATTCCCCCGAATCCGCCGAAGGCACCGAGGGCGCCACCGGTAAAAGTCGAGGAGACGAGCTTCGCGATTCGCGACTTCGCCTCGTCCGAGGCGCCAAGATCGACACCCGCACTCCGGTAGTGGAGCGCTTCGCTGCTCAAGCGGGCAGCTCCTCCTCGAACGCAACGAGGCGCTTGAGCTCACCGATCCGTGACGCGAGATCCTCGCGCGTCAATGTCATCAGTCGTTCGGTCGAGAACTTCTCGACGGCGAAAGATCCCATCGCCGATCCATACATCACGGCCCTCCTCATGTTCGCCTCGCTCAAGTCGCCCGTCCGTGCGAGGTACCCGATGAAACCGCCAGCGAACGAGTCGCCGGCCCCTGTCGGATCGAAGACGCTCTCCAGCGGGAAAGCGGGAGCGAAGAAGATGTTTTCGCGATTGAACATGAATGCACCGTGTTCGCCTTTCTTGATTATCACGTGCTTCGGGCCGCAGTCCATTATCCATTTAGCCGCCTGCACGAGATTCACTTTCTCAGTCAGCTGCCGGGCTTCGCCGTCGTTGAGCGTCACCAGATCGACATGTGAGAGCAGCTCGACGAGATCGGGGCGCCTGCTCTGGATCCAGAAATTCATCGTATCGCATGCAACGAGCTTCGGCCGCTCGACCTGCTTCAGCACATCGAGCTGAAGCCTCGGATCGATATTGCCCAGAAAAACGAACGGCGCGTTCCTGAACTGCTCCGGGATCTTGGGGCTGAATCGCGAAAACACCCCGAGGTGGGTTTCGAGGGTTTCGGCTGAATTGAGATCATGGCTGTAGCGGCCGCGCCAGCGAAATGAAGTTCCATCAGCGCGCTCGAGTCCGGCGAGATCGACTCCGCGCTCAGCCAGCGGCTCGAGCTTCTCCACCGGATAATCGCTGCCAACTACTCCAACGAGCTGAACCGGCGTAAAAATGCTGGCTGCGGCGGAAAAAAAAGTTGCAGATCCGCCGAGTACGTCTTCGGCTTTGCCGAATGGGGTTTCGACTGAATCGAGGGCGACTGATCCCACCACGAGAACTGACATTTTGTCTTTGCGAGAGAGTGATTGAGTCGGATCAGGAGCTACATGCGCTCCGGAGCGTCGATGCCAAGGATCGTGAGGGAGTTGCGAATGACTATCTGGCTTGCCCTGGCGAGAGCGAGGCGCGCCGCGAGTATGTCATCAGGCTCACCGAGCACATGATGCTTGTGATACCACAGGTGCGCGAGCCTGGCCGTCTCGGTCAGGTAAGTAGTGATCCGGTGCGGCTCGAGACTCTCGGCAGCTCCGACTACGGTTTGCGGAAAGTCGGCCAGCGCCTTTATCAGCTCGAGCTCCTCGGGTTCCCGGAGCACAGAAAGGTCGACTTCAGCAGCACTGAAGGATTCACGGTCGACTTCGCCGACCCGGAAGATCCCGCACATTCGCGCGTGCGCCATCTGCACGTAGTAGACCGGGTTCTCTTCCGATTGCTTGAGGGCAACATCTATGTCGAAGACCAGTTGCGAGTCGCTCTTGCGCATCAGGAAGAAGAAGCGAACTGCATCGCGCCCGACTTCGTTGATCAGGTCGCGAACAGTGACGTAGCTTCCTGCGCGCTTGGAGATCTTCATCTCTTCGCCGCCCTTCATCACGGTCACCATCTGATGCAGTACGTACTCCGGGTAACCGGGTCCAATGCTGATTCCCAGCGCCTGGAGGCCGGCGCGGACGCGGGTTGTCGTGCTGTGGTGATCTGCGCCCTGGACGTCGATCGCGCGGCGAAACCCCCGATCCCATTTCGTCACGTGGTATGCGATGTCAGGGACGAAGTAGGTGTAGCTGCCATCGCGCTTGCGCATCACGCGGTCCTTGTCATCGCCGAGGGCGCTCGTACGCAGCCAGAGAGCGCCGTCAGATTCATAGGTCATGCCGGCTTCGGTGAGAGCCTTGACGGTGCTCTCGACCTTTCGATCGGAGTAAAGAGATGACTCGAGGAAGTATGTGTCGAACCTGACGCCGAACGCCTGAAGATCGAGGTCCTGTTCAGCGCGAAGCGCGGCGACCGCAAAGTGGCGGATTGCATCGAGATCCTCGGCCGCTCCCGCATCCGGCTGCTCACGCCTGAATCGCTCCGCGATCTCCCTTATGTATTCGCCGTGATAGCCACCTTCGGGGATCACCGGTTCGCTGTCGCCGGCGACCAGCCACGCTTTCACGCTCGCAGCGAGATTCTCTATCTGCACTCCGGCGTCGTTGTAGTAGAACTCCCGGGACACGTTCCAGCCGGTCCACTCGAGAAGTGTTGAGATCGCATCACCAAGGGCTGCCTGGCGGCCGTGTCCGACGTGGAGCGGTCCCGTCGGGTTCGCCGAAACGAATTCGACGTTGACTGCCTTTCCCTGCCCTCCTTCGCTTCTCCCGAACCGCGCATCATCCGCAACTATCTGCCGTACCGCCTCGGCGATTACGGCGGGCTGGAGAAAGAAGTTCATGAACCCGGGCCCGGCGATGTCGACTCTTTCGACTCCCGCGTCCGCCAGGCTCATCCTGTCGCGCAGCAGTCCGGCGATCTCGGTGGGCCGCTTCCTGAGCGGCTTCGCGAGCGTCATGGCAAGGTTGGTCGTCCAGTCACCAAGTGACGGGTCGCGCGGCCTCTCGATGATGGGGTCGATTCCGTCGGTCGCACCGATGTCTCGCGCGGCAGCGATGAGCTCCGCGCGGATCTTGTCGGCGGCGGTCATTCAGCTTTTTTTGGTGCGGGCGCCGGCTTCGGGGCGGGAGTCGCCGGCTTTGCGTCGGGCGCAGCCTTGGCCGGTGCGGCAGCGGCCTTGTCTGCCGGAGCCGCCGGGGCGTCAGCGGTTTTTGACTCAGCCGGCGCAGCTTCGGGCTTCGTTTCGCGGGCCGTTGCCGCGTCGCGTTCCGCCTTTTTTCCGTCCTTGCCGTAGTCGGTGATGTAAAAACCTGAGCCCTTGAATACGAGACCCGACCTGGACATCAGCCGTCCCGCGACTCCGCCGCATTCCGGACACTTCTCCTCCGACTTTGCGGCGGACATCGAGCGATAGAATTTTTCGAAATCATGCCCCTGGGGGCATCTGAACTCGTGAAGCGGCATCTTCTGTATTGCGGGGGAGTGACGGCAGGAACCCAACCTTCAAAGTTACGAAATCGCGGGCCCAGTCTCAACCTCGCAGCGCTCTCGGTCGATGGCCAAACGAGTCGCCTCGCATGGTTAGACGAGCGGTTTTTCCGCGCGGATGGCAATGAAATGCCCCGTGCGGAAGCGGCTCCACAGGTCGCGCAGCGCCTCGAGCCGCATCGCCGCCCGCAACATCAGCCGTTCGGCGCGACCACCGGCTTTGCCGCTGAACGCGCTCATAAGGGGAATCGCTATCACGCGCGGCGCGTGCATGACTGCGGTCAGGTCGCTGACGCGGAATCCGACGCCCTCGACAAGCGCCCGCGCGGCTTCGGGCCTGAAAGTCCGGCCAACGGGATAGGGAACGAGTCCAGCGGCATGCGTGAGGCGGTATGGGAGCGAGTTGCGCAGCGCTATCACGGGGTTCGCGAGATTGTCCAGGGTCAGGACCAGAACTCCCCCGGGTACGAGAACCCGGTACAGCTCTTTCACCGCATCCTGCACCTCGTCAGTGCCGGGGAAATGATCGAGGGTCGAAAGCGAGACGACCGCGTCGAAAACCTCCGACCTGAACGGCAGAGCGCGGACATCGGATCCCGAACAGGAGAGCGACTCGCAGGACCGGCCGGCTTCACGAAGCACGGCGACCGACACGTCTATCCCGACGACGGCCGACGCGCGACCGAGGAGCATCGGGCAGATCCCCTCCGACACAGCCTCGTCGAACAGGTCGGTTTTGAGGATACGGGTGAGCTGGCGTCGTGGCAGCCATTCCTCGATGAGGCGGACATTCACGGCATCGCTGTGTCTTCGCCAGCTCTGCTGTGGTCGCGTATCCACCCAGTGCGACCCGTAACTGTCCCATTCCGCCGTGCCGACTACGTCCCCGGGTCTTGTCAAACCCCCTCGCTCATGCGTCTGCGCGGTACAGGCCCCAATGTTTCTCGAAGGCCGTCGAGATCTCCCCTACTGTGCACCGGGCCCTCACTGCATCGATGATCGCGGCCATGACTTGTGAATCGCGCTGGCCCTCAGACATCAGGTGCACTGCCGCCTGCTCGATGCGCTCGAGGGCCTGCATCGCGGCTGGCGGGTCGCGTCGTGACCGGAGGGTCTTGACCGCGTCAACCTGTCCGCGCTCGAGTCCGGAATAATCCGGCGCGGGAATCGGCGGGTGCTCGGTGCCATCGGTAAACCGGTTTACGCCGACGACCGTCGTTGAACCGCTCTCGACTCGCAGCTGATGTTCGTATGCGCTGCGCGCGATCTCCTCCTGAAAGAATCCCGCCGCTATTGCCGCTTCAGAGCCACCGAGCGCGTCGGATCGCTGGATGAGCGCCATCGCGCGCGCCTCGATCTCGTTGGTCAAACTTTCGACGTAATAACTTCCCGCAAGTGGATCCACCGTCGCCGCCACTCCTGATTCGTATCCGATGATCTGCTGTGTGCGAAGCGCGAGGGTAGCGGCGTCCTCGGTTGGGAGGGCAAGCGCTTCGTCGTAGCCGTTCGTGTGAAGTGACTGCGTTCCGCCGAGCGTCGCCGCGAGCGCCTGCACCGCGACCCTGACGACATTGTTGAGCGGCTGCTGCGCGGTGAGCGTAACACCGCCGGTCTGGGTATGGAACCGGAAGCGGCAGCTTGCATCCGACGCTCCGAATCTCTCGCGCATGAGCCGCGAATACATGCGCCTCGCCGCCCTGAATTTCGCAATCTCCTCGAACAGGTCGTTGTGTGAGGCAAAAAAGAACGACAGCCGGGGGGCGAATGAGTCTACGGGCAGCCCTGCGGCGACTGCGCGCTTCACGTACTCGAGCGTGTTCGCCAGCGTGAACGCGAGCTCCTGCACCGCGGTCGCACCCGCTTCCCTGATGTGATATCCCGAGATCGAAATCGGATTCCAGCTCGGCACCTCTGTCGCGCAGAAGCGGAACACCTCCGCGATGAGCCTCAGACTCGGCTCGGGTGGATATATGTAAGTGCCGCGAGCGATGTATTCCTTCAGGATGTCGTTCTGGATCGTTCCGCTTAGCGCGCTGCGCGGAATCCCCCGCTCCTCAGCAACGACTATGTACATCGCGAGCAGCGTTGCCGCAGTCGCGTTTATTGTCATCGACGTTGACACTGCGTCGAGCGGCAGGTCGGCAAGCAGGAGATGCATGTCCTCGACGCTGTCGATCGCTACGCCCGCCCGACCCACTTCGCCGAACGATCGCGGAGAATCGGAATCGAGGCCCATCTGGGTGGGGAGGTCGAATGCCACTGAAAGGCCGGTCTGCCCTGCGCCGAGGAGGTGCCGGAACCGCTCGTTGGTCTCGCGCGCTGTGCCGAACCCCGCGTACTGGCGCATCGTCCACAATCGCCCACGGTACATCGTGGCCTGGACTCCGCGGGTGTACGGCCAGGTCCCGGGGTCGTTGAGGTCCCTCTCGTAGTCGATGTTCGCGTCGTCGGGGCGATAGACGACGCGCAGGGGCAAACCTGACGGGGAGAGCGCTGCCGGGGCGGCGTCTTCGCCGCGCGAGCTCATCGGGCGGCTAGCGGAATCTCTTCAACGGCCGACTGAGGAAGCATCGACTGGGCGATCTCGACGTCTGCCTTGCTGCCAATGTACAGCTGCGTTCGCTGGTGCAGGTCGGTTGGCTCGATGTCGAGAATCCTCCTGTCACCGTCGATCGCCGCTCCACCTGCCTGCTCGACAATGAACGCGAGAGGATTTGCTTCGTAGAGGAGCCGCAACTTGCCATTGGGGCTCTTCTGGTTCGCCGGATACGCGAAGATCCCTCCGCCGAGAAGGTTGCGGTGGAAATCGGCAACCAGTGAGCCGACATAGCGGACACTCATCGCCGCGCGCTCACCGTCGAGGCCGCGATAGCGACGCATCAGCCCGCGCACGTCTTCCGTCCAGAGCGCCTCGTAAGAATCATTTACCGACAGGTACCTGCCGCTCCGCGGAGTGGAAATGTTGGGGTGTGAGAGGAGGAACTCACCGATCTGCGGGTCGAGCGTGAACCCGTGCGCGCCCTGCCCCGTGGTGTAAACAAGCATCGTGCTCGAGCCGTAGATCACATAGCCGGCGGCAACCTGGTTGCGGCCCGGCTGGAGCATGTCCAGCATCTCGCCTCGGGATCCCTTCGAGATCTTCTTTACAACGGAGAAGATCGTTCCCACCGGAACGTTGACGTCGATGTTGGAAGAGCCATCGAGCGGGTCGAAAAGGAGGCAGTACTTTCCGCACTTGAAGTTGTCGGGAATCTGGATGATTCCCGGCTCCTCCTCGGACGCGAGCGCACAAAGGCGGCCGCCGTGATCGACCGCCTTTATCACGATCTCGTTTGCGATGACGTCGAGCTTCTGCTGCGTCTCACCCTGCACATTGATATTCTCGGCTGATCCGAGAATGTCGGCGAGGCCGGCGCTGCGGACCTTGTTTGCAATCATCTTCGCGGCGAGAGCGAGGTCGTAGAGCAGGCCCGAGAGCTCGCCGGTGGCGGCCGGGTGCATCTTCTCCTGCTCGATGATGTATCGCTCGATCGTGACGACGGAGGTAGCCGTATGCTTCACCACGTTAGACATCCTCATCGGAATCGGGGGCGGCGGCGCGGGCGAGGCAGCGCGCCGCATAACTGCGGGCGTCCGCCTCGTAGCGGTTGGCGTAATATCCGCGCCGCAGACTCTCCCAAATGTAACGGAGGGGAAAGGTTTTGCGCTCCGAGAACTGCTGGGCGTGCCTCAGCTCATGCAGCAGAAGAGCGGGATCGAGGCGCGTAGCGGGGGCGAGAAAGATGGTTCGGCCAAGTGTTATCGCGGCCACCGTCGCCTGTCCGAGCATCAATCCGCCGATGCGCAGGGGAAACCCGCCCCGCCGCAGGCGGAGCTCCTGCAGCTCCGGCCACTGCGATGCGATCACCGCGGGGAGCTCTATCCGCTCACCGGCGAGGCCTCCGTTTATCTTCGCGATAAGTCCCACTGTTCTCCCGAGGCAGTGACGGTGATACGGGTCCCGTCAGTTCGCACGACAATGGTTCCCGACTCATCAGTGCGCATTATCCTGGCCCCCACGCGATTGAGCCCGGCTATCACATCAGCGCTTGGATGACCATAAAAATTATCGGCGCCGACTGATATTACCGCCAGCGCAGGATTGACCGCCTCGAGAAACCTGTCGCCGCTCGAGGTTGAGCTTCCGTGATGCGCCACCTTCAGAACGTCGGCGGCGAGGTCGCCCCGCGCGTGATCCAGAAGCCATCCTTCTTCCGCCTGCTCAGCATCACCGGTCAACAGGAACCGTGCCGAGCCGTACTCGACGAGAGCGATCGTGCTCGCTTCGTTCGGGTCGGCGAGCGACATGGTCCAGACCGAGTCCGGAGCCAGAAACCTTACGACGACTCCGTCGACCACCATCACGTCCCCAGCCTGTACCCGATTCCATTCGATTCCTGCTGCATCTGCGGCGCGCAGTGTCTGCTCGTAAACCGCGCTCCCTTGTGGAAATGCCGAATCCCAGAACTCCAGTGGACGCAGCCCGCGCAACACCGAGGCGGCTCCGCCCACGTGATCGAGATGAGCGTGGGAGAGTACGAAGGCGCGCACCTGTCCGCCCCTGCTTTTCACGTACGGGATGATCGTGCTCCGCCCGGCGTCGCCGGTCTTCCATGCGCGTCCAGAGTCGAAGATTATCCAGTTTCCACGATCGGTTCTGACGAGAATGGCGTCGCCCTGGCCAACGTCGAGCACATGCATCTCGACTCCGCCGCGATAGGGGACGGGAAGCGCAGGGGCCCACGATGTTATGCAGAGGAACCCTGCTGCCACGATTACGGGGCGCGCAGGATACCGGGTTGCCGTCGCGACAGTCAACGCGACAACTGCAACACCTCCTGATACGACCGCCACCAACGATGGAACGACTGCGACGGACGAGCCGGGAATCGACGCCGAGACAGTCGCAATATTGTCGAACGTGCGCAGCAGCGGTCGCGAAGCGTCGGCAAGAAACCAGGCGACCGGATCGAGCGGCGCAAGGAGCAGGGTGAGAAAGAGGAGCGGCTGAAGCACTGAGACCACTGGCCCGGCGGCGAGATTCGCGAGCGGCGCGATGATGCTGATGCGGCCGAAATACCATCCGATGATCGGCGCGGTGATTATCGTCGCTACAACCGAAGTGAGAAGCTCACGTCCGACGTTGAGCCTCCATCCTTCGAGTCGTTTCCTAAGCAGCCGCCTTGAAAGCGACCCGCTGGCGATCATCCCGGCGATTCCGACCACGCTCAACTGGTATCCGAGGTCCAGAACGGTTCGCGGAGCGACGAGGGGCACGAACGCACCGAGTGCCAGGCCTGCCCACGGCGACGTCGGCCGCTGCGTGAGCTTGGACGCCGCAACTCCCGCGAGCATCACGGCCGAGCGTACCGCCGGCGGCTGGGCCCCGATTATCGCCACGTAGACGCCTGTAACCAGCACGGCGAGTATCGACGCAGCGACGCGCGGCACGCGAAGCGCCTGAAGAAGGAGGATCACCGAGCCGGCGATAATCGCCACGTGAAGGCCGGAGATCGACAGCATGTGGATTATGCCCGCGCTCGCGTAGCGGTCGCGCATCTCCGGCGGGATTCGATGCTGGTCGGCGATCAGGAGAGCACGGGCCATCGGCGCATCGTCGGCGAAGACCCGGTCTATCGCAGTTGCCGCGCGCTCCCGGAGACAGAGACGCAGAGAAGCTTCGCTCACGCAGTGACGCAGATGCTTCGGCGCCGGGAGCAACCCCGAGTCGGACGCGGTTGTGCCGCTGGCGCGCCGTTTCCACTTGTCGACCCGGGGAGTCGTCTCCGCGATCAGAGCCCCGGCCATCATCACCATGGCGAGGCCGCCAAGCCTCGCGTTCCTGCTCACGGCCGCCCAGATGATAGCGGGACAGCCCACCACGACAGGCAACCACGTGATGCCGGTAAACGCCGTCAGAAGCCCGGCGGCGAAGAACAGATATGCTGCAGCAATGAGTGGCACGCCGGATCATCAACTTCACTTCTGCCGCCACCTGAACCGCTTCAGCGCATCAGCAATGAATGGGTTGCGCGGCCGCCATCGGCAGCGCAGTGCGCTCCCGGAGGATCGTTCCGGTGAAAGTCGAGCCGGTCGTCCCCGTCAGCTCGACATTGAGGTAGGTCCCGATCAGGTCAGCATCACCGGGGACTATCACCGTCTTGAAATCGCGCGTCCGGGTCTGAAGCAGGCCGCCGCGGCGGGCTTCCTTTTCAACGAGCACCTCGCGCCTCTGCCCGAGCATCGCAAGGTTTCTATCGCGCGACCCGGCGCGGACGGTCGATATAAGGCGGCCGAGGCGTTCGCTCGCGACCTCATCGGACACCGTCTCGCTTTGAGGCATCCTGGTCGCCGGCGTTCCTTCCCGCGGCGAGAACTTGAAGGTGTATGCGTCGTCGAAGCCGACATCCGCGACGGCGCTCAACGTCTCACCGAACTCCTCCTCCGACTCGCCCGGGAACCCGACAATTATGTCCGTCGTCAGAGCGAGGCCCGGAATCGCCGCCCGGAGTCGCTCGACACACTCGAAATAAGCTTCGCGCGTGTAGCGGCGCAGCATCCTTTTCAGAACGCGCGTTGACCCGGACTGCATCGGCAGATGCACGTGCTCGCAGGCGGCCTCCGTCTCCGCCAGGGCTGCTATCACCCTGTCGCTGAAGTCGTTGGGGTGAGGACTCGTGAAGCGCAGCCGTTTCAGTCCCGGCACAGACCCCACGGCACGAACCAGGTCCGCGAAGTCGTGAGATCCATCGTTGTAGGAGTTGACAGTCTGGCCGAGCAGGACGACCTCCGACATTCCGTCGGCGACAACCTGCGCCGTTTCGCGAACTACCTCCTCCAGCCGGCGACTGCGCTCGGGCCCGCGGGTCGTTGGAACGATACAGTACGTGCACCGATAGTCGCATCCACGCTGAACCGGGATCCATGCCTTCACCCTGTCGAACCGGCGCGGCTTGAAGTCCTCGTAATGCTCCTCGAGGTCGAAGTCTGTTGCCGTTGCTCTCACGCCGTTGCGCGCATTGTCGACCAGCAGCGGAAGCGAGCGATAACCGTCGGGTCCGACCACAAGGCTCACATGACGGGCACTCTCGAGGATTCTCGGCCCGAGCCGCTGCGCCATGCAGCCGGTCACGCCGAGCACCGCATCCTTCTTCATCCGGCTCTTCATCTCCCCGAGCCGCCCCATCACGCGCTGCTCTGCATGCTCCCTTATCGCGCAGGTGTTGATCAGAATCAGGTCAGCAGAATCGGGAGCCTCGACCTGGTCATACCCGGATGCCGCGAGCTTCCCGAGTATCAGCTCGGAGTCGCTCACGTTCATCTGGCAGCCGTAGGTTTCGATGTAGACAGTCAAACGATTCTGTTCGGTCATGCTGCGGTCGCGGAAAGCTCGTCGTCGCCGCCGAGCACGCCCCGGAAACGGGAGCGCCGCGGAATCGTGCGATCGGGGAGTGTGACGGAAAGATAATCCTCGGTGAGTCCCCTGCCCCTTTCGGTGACGACAACGTCACAAGTTGCGCCGCGCCGCGAGGCGGCGTACGCGGCAGCTTTCACCCGCGCAAGCCCGCGCAGCTCCGCCGCGCGTCGACGCGCGACCGTCCCGGATACCGGGCCGTCGAGCCGCGTCGCGGGCGTGCCCGGCCGCGCCGAGAACGGAAAAACGTGAAGCGACGTGAACGGCAGCCTTTCCACCATTCTCATCGTCGTGAGATGATCAGCGTCGGACTCGCCGGGGAATCCGGCGATGACATCGGCCGACAAGGCGAACACAGGCCTGTCGCGTGTGAGCCGCAGGACAGCGCGCTCGTACGAGGCGGCGTCGTACCAGTTGCGCCCCATTCTCCGCAGCACTGCATCAGACCCCGACTGGAGGGGTGCATGAAGGTGAGGCGCGAGGCGCTCCGGATCGTCGAGGAGCAGCCGCGCAAGCCTGTCATCGACTTCGGTGGCTTCGACAGAGGAAAGGCGGAACCTCACCGCTGTCACTTCGCTGACAAGCAGATCGACGAGCTCGCCGAGCGACGAGCCCGAGTCGCGTCCGTATGTTCCAATGTGAATGCCGGTAAGGACGATCTCAGGGTGCGATTTCGCGAGCTCGAGCGCCTCCCTGACAAGTTCATCCGGCTGACGCGAACGGTTCGCGCCGCGCGCGCGGGTTGTCGCGCAGAATGTGCAATGTTCGTCGCAACCGTCCTGAATCCGCAGCAACGCCCGCGCTCCCGACTGCATTCCTGCAGCTGCGGGCTGGCTGGTTATCCCCAGAGCGGCGGTCAACACCGCGAGGTCAGCACCGGCAATGACGGCGTCGACGCGCGGGAGAGTCGCCAGTGGGGCGATGCGCTCGTCGCGGCCGGCAACTCCGGCGGCGCACCCCGTAATGATCGTGCGGATCGACGGGTTCATTCTTGCCGCACTGCGAACCCCCGACCGGAGATCCGATTCAGCCTCCGCCGTAACTGTGCAGCTGTTGAACACCGCGACATCCGCATCGCCGGGCGTTTCGGCTTCCTCGATACCAGCCCCTTGAAGCAGCGCCCTCACCGCCTCGGTGTCGTACTGATTCGCGCGGCAGCCGAAAGTACGCAGGAAAACTTTCATCAGCTCGCGAGAGTGCCCCTGATGCGGACTTTACCGGAGTCGGATCCCTGCGGTGGCGCTACGGCGCGGATGGGAAGCTGGACGTGGAACGAGCTTCCCTCCCCCTCGCGGCTCCGCACCCAGATCATTCCGCCGTGCAGGTCGACAACGAGCTTGCAGAACGTGAGGCCAAGCCCCGAGCTCCTTACACGCGGCGCGACAGGCCCGGCCACCTGGCCGAACTTCCGGAAGATTACCTCATGATACTCCGGCGGAATCCCCGGTCCGTTGTCGGCAAACGTGAAGAGAACTGCTTCGCCGGCCTGCCGTACGGTTATCACCAGCTCGATCGGCTCCGACGAATGAGTCACCGCGTTCTGAATCAGGTTCGAGAAGACGCGCTTGAGCAGTCCCTTGTCGGCGTGGAACACCGGAGTGTCGTCGTCGACCCTCACGGTCACGAGGGTGCCTTCCTGCTGGAACCTGTGGCGCCATTCATGGATCAGCTCGCTCACAAGCGCCGCCGGGGCGATCGGCTCGGGAGTCAGCGTGACAGCTGCCTCCTCGATCCTGGCCACCTCCAGGATGTCCTCGATCAGCGCGAGAAGGTCCTCCGACTTTCCCTCCGCTTCCCCGACAGCGCGGCGCTGATCGTCAGTCATTTCGCCGAAGACGCCGTCCCCGAGGAGCTCGAGTGTCGCCAGAACCGAAGTGAGGGGGCTCTTCAGATCGTGCACGATCATCTTCATCAGATCGTCTCGCACCTTCTCCAGCTCCCTCAGCTTCCGGTAGCTGTTCTCGAGGGCGTCTGTCGCCGCCTTGAGCTTGAGGAGACTGCGCACACGCGCGCCAAGCACGAGCCGGTTGTGGGGCTTCGTAAGAAAATCGTCGCCGCCAGCTTCGATTCCCCGCACGCGATCGCTCGTGTCGTTCATCGCGGTGACGAAGATCACCGGAATCCGCGACGTCCGCGGGTCGCGCTTGATCCGGCGGCACACCTCGAAGCCGGTCGAGCGCGTATCGACACCGAGGTCGCCTGAAGGCATCGAGACGTCGAGAATGCAGAGATCGGGGTTGTGCTCGAAGCATGCCTCGAGCGCCGACGGGCCGTCCTGTGCGCCTACAGTCCTGTACCCGAGAGTGTGGAGCTGGTCGAACAGGAGCTCGACGTTCGCCGCAACGTCGTCAGCGACGAGAATCAGCGGGCCCGATTCCCTTCCAGGATCGGACATCAGCTAAGGCCTGACGCGGAGTCCGAAGCTGAAAATGTACGCGCGCTCACTCGCTTCGACAGACGACAGCTTCGGTGAGCGTGACGCACGCTCGACCGAGAAGTCGAACGTCGCGCGATTGCGGAAGAACTGGGCACCGAGACCCCCTCCGAAAGACATCTCGTCAACTTCGCTGCCGCCTGCGAGAAATGGAAGCGTTCTGTACCGCCCGCCGAGACGAAGCACGGTCTGTCTCGCGGCAATCCGCGGGCCCAGCGCCTCGATACCGAGGCCTCCTTCCCAGCCGTCGACGGCAGTTGCATCAGCCGAGCCGAGCCCGTTGAGGCTCGACCAGGTATCCCGCGACACCTGCGCGGAAATGCTCGAGCCGGGAATTCCCTCGTAGGTAATTGCCGCGCTGTACCTGTCGGGTATGTCGGCCTGAGACACAGTGCTGTCGCCTGCCTTGGCGTCGATCCCGAAGCCCTTTCGCGCGGCGAGCGAGAATCCAAGAATGCTCGACGGCTTCACCAGAACGCCGGCGGACGCAGCGAATCCCGTGAACCCGAGAGTCGACACCTGCGAAATCGGCGTGAATGCCGGCGCGTCAGGAAACGACTGGATAAAGAACATCCGGTTCTGGCCCACGAACACGTGACCCCCGAAACCAATCTGAACTTTCTGGCCGGCCGAAAACCCTACCGCAAGACGCACGTCGTTTATCGCGCCGAGCGTTCGCGTCGTCTCTCTCACCGTGACGTTCTGGCCGTCGATCGACTGCTGCCTGCTGAACGAAGTCTCAGCGGACCGGTCGAGGAACGTTGCCGCCGAAATTCCGACCGAGCCCCTGCTCCCGAACGGTACAGAAATCGATGCGAGCGAGAACCGCGCGATGATGGCGTTCACCGTTTCGCCGTCTGTCGACAGGCGCCTGAGCTCGGGCTCGTACTGCAGATACATGCGTGGATCGACCGATGTGCCGATTGCCGCCGGGTTGATAGGTGAATCGGGGTCGAACTGGCCGAGGGATCCGCCGGTTGCCCTGGCGCGAGCGCTAAGCTCGCCGGTGGGGTAACCGAAGCCCTGCGTGCTCAACGTGCCCTGGCCGGCAAGGTCGAACGGCATCGACAATCCCGCGAGAGCCACAGCGGCAAGGACGTGAAGGCGTCGCATCAGGGCAGTCCCGTGGATTTGCGTGTTGAGTAGCTGATGCGAAGTCGCGGCCGGAACTCCGGCGCCGCTTCAGCTGAAAAAAACCTTGCCTCGAGAGGCGAATTGCCCTCCTGCGCACTGATCAGAACTATGGCGCGCGGAGTCTCCGCCGCATTCGTCGCGCGCCACAGGCTCAGAATCGCAGCGATCTCCACACCGCTCACGCCTGATGACCCAGGCGTCACACGCAGCGTGTCACTGCTCGCCAGGGCCGTAATCTGGGCTGCTTTTGCGACATCACCCACGGCGGTAGTCGCCAGACCAACGAACGGTACGATCCTCACTGTATCGGTTTGATCGATCCCCGGATTCGATATCTGTGTCAGGAGCAGAGTCGCGCGCACGACATCGACTGAGTCGATGAGGAACGATGGAATATCGAATCGCATGTATACGCGGCGCGCCGGAAGCCCGCCGACGTTCAGGCCGGTTGCAGGACCCGTCGCAGTGCCGCGAACGAGCAGCGTGTAGTCGGCAAGCGAGAATGCGAGGGCAGGCTGGTCTGCGGGCGTTCTCGATTCCGGCGTGAGTGACACCCTGGCAACGGTGGTGTCGGGAGAAACCCTGTATGAAAGCAGCGTCGGGATTCCCGCGCCTTCCTGCGACAGGATCCTGAGCTGGACCGATTCAGGACCGCGCGCGCGTATCCCGATCCTCAGCCGCCGGTCGAGCCGCGAGAGAATCGCTGCCGACGGCAGCGTGACGAGGATCGTGTCCTTGAGCGCGGCCTTCTCGAACGTTGCCGACGCGATCAGCCGCCCGGGCGTGAACAGCGCGGCAATCTCGTTCACGGCGCTGTCGGGGGCGTCTGAATCGACATCGTAAAGGTCAAGCGTCATCGACGCCGGAATTTTTCCGTCGACAGTGTCGACGCGCATCCGAAGGATAACGCTGTCGGCTGTCGTGACCGGAATGCTCGTGGTGTCGGCACCCGGCAGGCGATATCTGCCGGGAATGCTGTCGAAGCGCAAAACGGCGCGCGCGTCGAGCGAGTCGCCTCGCGTGGCGACGAGCAGGCTTGCCTCGGTTCCCTGGCCGGTGAGCGCCGAAACCGTCGAATCGAGCGTGACTGCGTCGATCGTGACAGTCTCGATTTCCCCGCCCTGTCCGGGACAGAGAATCGGGCAACCGGCACTGCTGTCGAGTTTTTCCGTGCAGGCCGTGAGAACAGCTGTCAGAATCACAAAACCGGCCAGCCTCAGCCGGCCCGATATCAATTGCACTTACGTCCTTCCACGTAGATGGTTCAGCGCGAACGCCTCCGGCAGGAGATCGCTCAGGCGCCATATTGCCTGCCTTCCGTTCTTCGCGTAGCTGGTCACGAGCAGGTCGGGAGCGAACTCGCTCATCGTCTGCCGGCACGACCCGCACGGGGGCGCCGGTTCGTCAGCTTCGCTGGCGATGGCGATCTCCTCGAGCTCCTTCATTCCCTGCGCAACAGCAGCCGCCACCGCCACCCGCTCAGCACAAAGTGCTTCGCCGTATACCGCGTTCTCGACGTTGCAGCCGCTTACGATGACCCCCGTTGACGTGCGTACTGCAGCTCCAACACGAAACCGCGAATACGGCGCGTAGGCGTTCTCCATTGCGGCGAACGCTGCGTCCCGCAGCTCGTTGGTGGCGCCTTGATTTTCCGTTGTCACTCCTACTCCGCGGTCATCCGGGAAAGGAATGACTGACCCCGCCCGCGAAATGAGACACCGAGCCACTCCCCGACGGTTGCGCCAAGATCCGAAAAAGTCCGGCGAACCCCGATGTCGGCCGGGCGTGCGCGTGGTCCCATCGCGAGGACGGGAACGCTCTCGCGCGCATGATCGGTTGAATCGGTGGTCGGATCGTTGCCATGATCGGCGGTGATGAACAGGAGGTCTTCCTCGCGAAGCCCGTCGGTGATTGAAGGGAGTGCGAAGTCGAACTCCCGCAGTGACTCGTAAAACCCCGCAACGTCGTTACGGTGCCCGTACAACTGGTCGAAATCTACTAGGTTGGCAAAGAGCAGCCCACTCTCGCGGCTCCCCAGCCACTCCCGGATGAGGGCGATACCCTCGCCATTCGACCCAGTATGACGGGCGGTGATCGAGCGTCCCGCGAAAAGGTCATCGACTTTGCCGATGCCATGGGTGGGGATTCCGGCAGCGACAAGCGCGTCGAGAAGTGTCTCTCCAGGTGGCTGGAGCGAATAATCGCGACGGTTAACGGTGCGACTGAAAGAGCCGGCGCCGCCTTCGAACGGCCGCGCGATCACTCGCGAGACATCGTGAGGAGGCACCAGAATCGAGCGTGCCGTCTCGCACGCCCGATACAGCTCCTCGAGGGGAACAATGCTTTCGTTCGCCGCAACCTGGAAAACCGAATCGGCTGACGTGTAGAGAATCCAGCTTCCTGTGCGCGCATGCTCCTCGCCGAACCTGTCGATCACCGCCGTACCGCTGCCAACCACGTTCCCAATGACGCCACGTCCGGTCCGGCGGCTGAATTCCTCAACAATCTCCGGCTGGAAGCCGCGTGCGTACGTTGGAAATGGCTTCTCGAGATGGAGGCCCGCGATCTCCCAATGCCCGGTGGTGCTGTCTTTCCCGGCAGATGCCGGATTCATCCTTCCCCACGCACCGGCAGGTTCGGGCTCCGGGGGCATCCCCTCGAGATCGAGGATGTTGCCGAGTCCGTAATGCGCCAGGGCCGGGAGGTTCAACCCGCCCACGGCGCGCGCCAGATGCCCGAGGGTGTTGCTGCCCGCATCGCCGTAGTCCCTGGCATCGGGGGCCTCACCGGATCCGACACCGTCGAGAATCAGTATTATCGCGCGCTTCATCGAATGCTCACCCCCGGTACGTGCGGCGCAGCCTGCCTCTGAGTCCCGTCAGGAGCTCGTACCCCGAAATTCCGGCAATGTCTGCCACTGCTGCGACATCGAGCGGCGCGCCCGGTTCGCGTGGATTCCCGATCATCGTTACCACGTCGCCCGTTTCGGCACCGGTGTCGGTCACATCGAGCATTATCATGTCCATCGTAACGCGGCCGGCAATCGGGACCCGGCTGCCCCGCACGACTCCGTGGCCCCGCTGGCCAGCGCTACGGGGATAACCGTCAGCGTAGCCGGCGGCGATGGTGGCGATGCGGCGACGCTCTGTCGCGGTCCACGTGGCCTCGTAGCTGACAGTGTCGCCCGCCTCGACCCATCGCGTCTCAACGACCGGCGCCTTCATGCTCACCACACATTCCGGCTCGATCTTGGCGCCGTCCCCGCTCCCGACGCCGTACATGAATATCCCCGGCCGGACTGCATCCCAGCGTGACTTTCCGTGGCGCGCGATCGCCGCACTCGCGTCGGTGTGCAACACGCGGGGCCGCGTGCGAAGCAGACGTACTGCATCTTCGAATCTTTTCTCCTGCCCATCCATCGAGGTACCGGAAAGGTTCGCCGAATGAAAGTGGGTGTAGGCTCCGTCCGGCGGATGTCTCTCGAGAGTTTCGACGAGTGCGGCGACCTCGCGCCATGGAACTCCCGCGCGGGCCATTCCCGTATCGATTGAAAGCTCATAGGGCCGCCCGGTTTTTGCCCAGCCGAGGATTCCCGCGGCTGTCCCAAGTGTCGGGGTAAGTCTCGCGGCTTCGGCGGGCGCGAAGTCCTCATCGAGAAGCGGAGTGAAGACTATCACCGGGCGTGAGATCCCCGCTGACCTGAGCTCCTCTCCTTCGTTTACCGTCGCAACGCCATATGCGATGGGCTCGAGCGATTCGAGCGCGCGGGCCACCTGAACCGCGCCAAGTCCATATGCATCCGCCTTGATCATTGGGATGAGCGGGACACCGGCTCGCTTGCGGAGGGCCTCCGCATTACGCAACAGCGCGGCGAGGTCAACCTCCAGCCAGCCTCTCGTCAGCATTGGCCGCGGGCCACGCCGCCGGATAGAATTGCAGTCAACAGGGGGAGATGTAATGGAAGACGGAGCGACATTGAACGATACGGTCGCGTTGATGCGCGACTTGCGCAAGCGGTGCGACTGGGATGCTGCGCAGACGCATGAGTCGCTGAGACCATATCTGATCGAGGAATCGCACGAGCTCGAGGAAGCGATCCGCGAAGGTAACCCCGCTCTCATGCGGGAGGAGCTGGGTGACCTGCTCCTCCAGGTTCTTTTTCACTCGGTCATCGCTGAAGAGCGCGAGGAGTTCGACGTCAACGATGTCGCGCGGGGCCTCATCGCGAAAATGAAAGCCCGGCATCCCCATCTTTATGGGGAGGGAATGAAGGAGCCGTGGGAGAAGATGAAGTCGAAGAAGCGGGAATCCATCGCCGACGGATTGCCCGCCGCGCTTCCCCCGCTCCATCGGGCGCACCGGCTCCAGGACCGGGCGGCAGGCGTGGGATTCGACTGGCCGGGAACGGAGGGGCCGGCGGCGAAAGTGGAGGAGGAGCTGGCCGAGGTGCGGGAGCATCTGGCGGGAACGACGATCCCGGAGCCACACGCTCCCCCGGTATTCGACGCCTCACACGAAAGACTCGAGGACGAGCTCGGCGATCTCCTTTTCGCGTGCGTCAACCTTTGTCGCAAGGCCGGTGTTCACGCCGCGCTGGCTCTGGACAAGGCGAACCTCAAGTTCGAGGAGCGGTTCAGAGAGGTTGAAGCCCTTGCGCGGTCGCGGGGAATAGATGTCGGCTCGGCAGGCCTCGACGTTCTTGATTCGCTGTGGGAAGAGGTGAAAGGCAACTCGAAAGCATGAGGGTTTGTTCTCACTGCTGTTGATGCTTTTTCGGATCAGGGTCTGAGCCGATGCATCATCCTCGGGAACGCTATCGCCTCGCGTAGATGCGGCAGTCCGCAAATCCACGCCACCGTGCGCTCGAGGCCAAGGCCGAAGCCTGCGTGAACGAAAGTCCCATACTTTCTTAGATCCAGGTACCAGCCGTACGCCTCCACCGGCAGTCCCTCCTCGCGGATGCGGTGGAGCAGCCGGTCGTAATCGTCTTCCCGCTGCGAGCCGCCGATGATCTCGCCATATCCTTCCGGCGCAAGCAAGTCGTTGCAGAGCACAGTGCGCGGATCGGCGGGATTCTCCTTCATGTAGAAGGCCTTCGCTTCCTTCGGGTAATTGAAGATGAAAACCGGGCGGTCATGGCCTTCCACGAGCAGCGACTCATCCTCAGCTCCCAGGTCGTCGCCCCATTTCGCTGAGCTTCCCTTCTCCCCGAGAATTTTTATCGCGTCGGAGTAGTCGATCCGCGGAAAGGGAGCCCCGACATTCTCGAGCTTCGAAACGTCACGCTCGAGAATCGCCAGCTCGTCGCCGCGGCGCTCGAGCGAGCGCTGGACGATGTAGGAGACGAACTCTTCCTGAAGGCGCATGTTGTCGTCGGAGTCGTTGAAGGCGACTTCCGGCTCGACCATCCAGAATTCCGAAAGGTGGCGTCTCGTCTTCGACTTCTCGGCGCGGAACGTCGGGCCGAAGCAGTAGATGCGCCCAAGGGCGGCAGCTGCGGCCTCACCGTAGAGCTGCCCCGTCTGGGCGAGATACGCTGTGCCCTCGTCGAAGTACTCGGTCGAGAAGAGACCGCTACGCTCACCGATCGCCGCAGTCAGGATCGGAGTGTCTACGAGCGTGAAGTCCCGCTCGTAGAAAAAATCGCGGATCGACTGCTCCACCTCGTGGCGCACGCGGGCGATCGCCCCCTGCCTGTCGCTCCGCAGCCAGAAATGGCGGTTATCGAGCAGGTAGTCGATACCATGTTCCTTTGGCTGAATCGGGTAATCGACAGGGCTTTCGCCCGTTATCGACAGGTCCGTGACGCCAAGCTCGACCCCTCCCGGAGCACGGGCGTCCGGGCGTACCTCTCCGGTGACCTCGATCGTCGTTTCCTGTGTGAGTTGTGAGAACCGTTCCCACGCTTCCGCGGGGAGACTACTTTTCACGAGAACGCACTGGAGGGTGCCGCTTCCATCACGCATGACGATGAAGGCGACCTTGCCGGACGAGCGCAGGTGAACGACCCAGCCGCGAACACGGGCAACCTGTCCGGGATTACGGTTGAGTTCGGCTATTCGCAAGTATGGGGGAGTCATTGGTTCTTCGTTCGACAGGGCGGGTGCGCGGCAAGCTAGGTTCTGCCTATAGGGGTGTCAACCGCGCATGAAGCTGCGCACACGCCTCGGCCTCGGCATCGTTTCGCTGACCATCATCCTGCTCGTGCCGCTCATCCTCGCGCTGCGGTCGCTCGAGGAGGTGCACCAGACCACGCGCACGCTTCGCGACCGTGAGTTCGCCGGCTCGCTCATACTCGGCAACTTCCGCGAGCTGACCGACGACGTTATCAGGCAGGAAGATGCGATGAGCATCATCGGCGATTCGACTGCTTACGTCAGAATGCGACAGCAGCTCGATCGCCTCGCGATAATGGCGGATTCTCTCGCGCCGTACTCTTCGCCGCAGGATGGTTCGGATGTCGCCAACGCAATCATGGCACTCCGCGCTTCGACCGAAGCGCAGTGGGCGGCGATCAACGCGAAGGCAGCGAACACCGCCGACGAGATCTCGGCTCAGCGGTCGCGACCCGCGCTCAACACGATCGCGCGTGCGGTCGCCCGCACCGAGCTCAAGCTCCGCGACGAAACCCACGATCGCGTCGAAGCTGCTGCTTCGGCCACCGTGGACGCGCAGCGGACAGCCGCCGGATCGCTCGCAGTAGCTCTGCTGCTTGCCACGCTGATCGCGATCTGGCTGACCCGCTCGATAAGCCGACCTGTCCACGAGCTCGACAAGGGAATGAAAGCCGTTGCCGACGGCGACTTCACCCAGCGGCTTCCGGAAATGGAGAAGCGGACGGACGAGTTCGGCCGCCTCGCCAACAGCTACCACGGGATGACTGCGCAGCTCGCCGAGCTCGACAAATTGAAAGCGGAGTTCGTGTCAGTCGCGTCGCACGAGCTCAAGACACCGATCAACGTGATAGTCGGGTATCTCGAGCTGCTCCAGGAGAACATCTACGGAGAGCTGAATCCGAAGCAGCGCGAGATCTGCGCGACTCTCGGCAAGCAGGCCCAGACGCTGACGCGCCTCGTGAAGCGGCTGCTCGACATCAGCAGGTTCGAGGCGGGCGGCGGCAAGCTGGAGAGGCGCCAGGTCGACCTCGACAGGTTTCTTCATTCTTTCGAGACCTCATTCCAGGTGCTTGCGCTTCAGCGCGAGATAAGCTTTCGCGTCATTCGCGGTGGCGACCTCCCGACGCACGTGCTCTGGGACGAGGACCGCATCAACGAGGTTCTGGGCAACCTGCTCTCGAACGCGTTCAAGTTCACCGACCGCGGAGGGACAGTCGAGCTCGCTCTGGAAGGCTCGGAGCACGAGGTCTGCATCACCGTGCGGGACAGCGGAGTGGGAATCAGCCCTGAACAGCTCCCGCACATTTTCGAGAAGTTCTTCCAGGCAAGCAATCAGGCGTACGCCGCCGCGAAGGGCACAGGACTTGGCCTGGCGATTGCGCGGGAAATCGTCGAGGCACACGGCGGGACCATCCGGGTAGACAGCACGCAGGGAATGGGCACGACTTTTTCTATAGTCCTGCCCGTCCGTGCTGCGATAACCCGTCGCACACCATTCCGCCGAACTCCAGTCGTCGAGGAAGTCGCTTGATCGCACGTTTAGCCAATACGAGTTGTATCCTGCTTGCGGCCCTCGCAGTGGCTGGCTGCTCGCAGCGGCGCGTGGCCGACGCCCCCGCGCCCGCGGCTCCGGCATTCGCCGCCGTCCTCCAGGATGCCGACTCGCTCGTCAGGGAAGGAAATCACGCCGCGGCAGACCGGGTGCTGTCGGAGTTCGCGCTGAAAACCCAGGGCACCGAAGAGTCAACCGAGATCGCGTTCTGGCGGGCGCTTTATATGGTAGACCCCGCAAACAAGCGGACGTCGATCCTCGAAGGGATCAGGGCGCTCGACATCTATCTCGAGACGCCCGGCACCCGCTGGTACCGGTCCCAGGCGGAGGTGCTCCGGCGGACCGCCCAGTCAGTGCAGGCGCTCAGGAGCGCGGCCCAGTCTCAGCCAAGGATAGTGGGCAGGGATACCGTGTTCGTCTCGCGAGAGGAGGAGATAGCCTCGCTCCGCGATCAGCTCGCGCGCGCCAACGCGGAGCTCGAGCGTATCAGAAGGCGGCTGGCAAACCCGAGCCGGCCCGTCACCCAACCCTGAACAATTCGAGCGCGCGCGAGTAGCGGGCGCCCAGCACTTTCCGCAATCCGGCGTGAGCCTCATTCTCGAGCTCGGGATCGGTTTCGAGAATCTTTCTGGCAGCTTCACGCGCCTCCAGGTTGAGCGCCTCGTCCCTGATGAGGTCTGCTACCCGAAATGTTGCCGCCCCGCTCTGCTGCTCACCGAAAAGATTGCCCATCCCCCGCAGGCGGAAATCAGCTCTCGCAATCTCGAATCCATCATCAGTTGATTCGAAGATGCGAAGCCTCTCCGCGGCATCCGGACCGAAATTCCCCAGAAGGATGCAGAACGAAGCCTCCGCGCCGCGCCCGACACGGCCCCGCATCTGGTGAAGCTGCGAGAGTCCGAACCGTTCCGGATGCTCGATGAGCATCACCGTCGCGTTTGCGACGTCGATCCCTACTTCGATTACGGTCGTCGCAACGAGGACGTCCACGCCGCCGTCCCGAAACGACCGCATCGTAGCGTCACGCTCCTGCGAACCCATCCTGCCGTGCAGCAACGCCGTCCGCTTGCCGGCGAACGGCCCCGCCGACAGGGACTCGAACATCGTAGTCGCCGCCTTGAGGTCGGTTTTCTCCGACTCCTCGATCACAGGGTAGACGATGTATGCCTGCCGCCCGGCGTCTGTTTCCGCCCTGACGAAATCGAGCACTTTTGCGCGGTGTTTTTCACCCCTGATCACTGTCGTGACACGCTGGCGTCCCGCCGGCCGCTCGTGCAGAGTACTTACGTCGAGATCACCGTAGACGGTGAGCGCCAGGGATCGCGGTATCGGTGTAGCCGTCATAAGCAGCACATCTGGCCGCTCACCTTTTGCCGATAGTGCCGCACGATGCTCGACGCCGAACCGGTGTTGCTCGTCGATTACCGCGAAGCCGAGTCGCGCGAACGATGTCGCCTGCTGGACCAGCGCATGAGTGCCAATTACCAGCAGTGGTCCGTCCGACGCCATCCGCGAGGCAGCCTCGGCGCGCACTCCCGTCTTCAGGCTCCCCGTCAGGAGCAGAGGGTCTATGCCGAGGGGTTCGAGAAGCTTCGAGACCGTGCGGTGATGCTGCTCGGCTAGCAGCTCGGTGGGCGCCATTATCGCTGCCTGATAACCATTCTCCATCGCAAGGAGACAGGCGAACAGGGAGACGATCGTCTTGCCGCTCCCGACGTCCCCCTGCAGCAGCCGGTGCATCCGCCTGTCGCTGCACATGTCCTTCACGATTTCCGCGATCGCTGTTTTCTGCCCCCCGGTAAGCTCGAATGGCAGCGCAGCGCGAAGAGCGGACGTCAGCTCGCGCCGGTTGGTGAACGCGATCCCGGTGCGTCGCTCGCGGGCAAGTGCATTGGCGCGCCTCTGGAGCAGGCTCACGAACAGCAACTCCTCGAACGCAACGCGGTCGCGGCCGCGCACGGCCTCGGCCAGAGAGGCTGGCCGGTGGAGCATCCGGAGAGCATCGGGCAGCTCCGGCAGCGAGGACGGTGCGAGAAGCTCCCTTGGCAGGTACTCGCGAACGAGCGGCAGGAGTGAATCGAGATTCTGGTCGATGATCCCGCGGATGACTTTCGGTGAGAACCCTTCAGTTGCGGGATAGACGGAGAGCACGCGTCCTTCGCCGATTCCTGCTGCGTCGCTTCCGAGGTTTACGTACTCGCGGGGCTGGAGCTGCCGTCCGTGATAGAATTTCACAGGACCGCTTAGCAGCAGCGTGTCGTCCTTCGCGATAACGCGGTCGAGGAACGGCTGCCCGGGCCACGACGCCTCGATTATGCCGGAGTCGTCCTTCACTACGGCCTGGAATATCCTGAGCCCCTTCCGTGTGGGAAGGATTCCCTTCGAGATCACCCTCCCCACGATCGTCGCCTGCATTCCAGGCTCGAGGGACGAGATGGGGCTGACGGTGCTGGCGTCCTCGTACCTGTGCGGAATGTGGTAGAGGAGGTCTCGGGCGGTCATTATGCCGAGGCGCCGGAGCGACTCGGCGCGCATCGGGCCAACGCCCTTGAGGTACATCGCGGGCATGTCGAGGTAAACCTTGCCGGATGCCGAGGTGCCCCGCTCGCCGGCACGCATCTTCTATCCCTCGACTAGCTCGGCGGCGAACGCCACGGGATTGAAAGGCTCGATGTCCGCCATCGACTCTCCGGTCCCGATGAACTTCACGGGTACGTTGAGGGCCTCGCGCACACCCAGGACAATACCTCCGCGCGCTGTGCCGTCGAGCTTCGTCATCACGAGTCCCGTGACAGGGATGGCCGCCGCGAAAGTGCGCGCCTGCGCCAGCGCGTTCTGCCCGATCGTCGCGTCGAGCACGAGAAGGGTTTCGTGCGGCGCGCCGGGAATCCGCCGGGCGATCACACGGTGAATTTTCTTCAGCTCGTCCATCAGGCCAGAGCTGGTATGGAGGCGCCCGGCGGTGTCGATGATCACTACGTTGGAGCCGCGTGTCACACCGGCGTCGATTGCGTTGAAGGCGACGGAGGCAGGATCGCTGCCTGCAGGCGCGCCGATGAACGCGGCTCCGCTCCGTTCGGCCCAACGCTGAAGCTGGTCGACGGCTCCGGCACGGAATGTATCTGCCGCGCCTACGAGAACCGATTTCCCGCGCGCCTGCATAAGCGCTGCGAGCTTGCCGATGAATGTTGTCTTGCCAGCCCCGTTCACGCCGATCACCAGGACAACGGTCGGGCCTTCCGGCGCGAAGTGAATCGACGTGTCGTCACCGTCCGCTCCGAGTGCGCTGGCCACTCCCTCCTCGAGTGCCCGCAGGAAATCTTCCTGGGACTTCACCTCTCCCCTCAGCGCCTTGCGCTCGACCTGCTCGACGAGCTGCATGCTCGTCGAGACTCCGAAGTCGGCCTCGATCAGGACTTCTTCGAGTTTCTCGAGCGAGCCGGCAATGCTTCCGCCGCGGGCCAGGGCCGTGACGTCGAGCATCGCAATGTCCCTGACGCGCTGCCACAGGGACCGTGCGCGGGTGTCAGTCGGGCGTTTGAGAATTCTTGCCATTGGAGGAAGATAACAGTCAAACAAAAATGGCCGCAGCGAACGCTTCGCAACGGCCATCATTCCTCCGGGGCGCCCGGCGCGCCTCGCCTTTTACTCTCCGGCTGACGCCAGGGTCGCCAGAGTTCGTGAGCGCAGCTGCTCGAAGGTGCCTCTTTCGGACGACGGGATCGGCTCTCCGCCCTTCATCTGGAGGGCAATACGCGGGTCACGCTGCACTCCGTTGACGAGAATCTCGAAATGAAGGTGAGGACCTGTCGCCATTCCCGTCTGTCCCACCGCGCCTATTGTGCTCCCGATCGTAACCCGCTTCCCGACCCGGATACCCGTGGAAAAATTCCGCAGGTGGCCGTAACGGCTCACGAATCCGTTGCGATGCTTGATGTCTATGACGTTGCCGTATCCGCCCTTTCTGCCGGCGAATATCACTACGCCGTCACCGATCGACCGCACCGGCGTACCCTGGGCGGCTGCGTAGTCGGTTCCCTTGTGCTTCCGCCAGACGCCGAGCACCGGATGGCGCCTGCCGCCGAACATGCTCGATATCCTGCGGAAGTTCACCGGCGTGCGGAGGAACGAAGCGCGAAGTGACTTGCCTGACTCATCGAAGTAATCGCCGCTGGCTTTGCGGCTGTCGAAGCGGATCGCCTCGATCTCCGTGCCGGAAAGTGCGAGGCGCGCGCCGAGCACTTTGTTGATGATTATCGCGCCGTTCGGCTTCTGGAGTCGCTCGACGAGGACCTGGAACTTGTCGCCGACCTGAAAATCCCTCGTCATGTCGACGCGATACTCGAAGATGTCGGCAAGAGAGAACGCAAGCTCGGCGCGGGCCGACCTCGGGAGGTCTGCGCTGCTGCTCTTGTCGAGCGCCGAGAAGAGGCTCGACTGGATCGTGCCGGTGACCGTGAGGGTGTCGACAAGGTCCTTGCTCGAGGCGACTACCAGGACAGGAGCGACCATCACCTCGCGGGGAAACACTACGACCGGCGCGAACGCGATGTCGCGCGAGGTTGCAGCCGCCTTTACGGCGACGCTCTGGGCACTGAATCCGCCGAGTACCCGGGTGCCGGGGGTTCGAGCGATGGGCGGCGTCATCTGCAACGCCGCCACCGCGAACAGCCCGACTACTGAATAGGTTATCGCCCGCGCTGTTCCAACAGTCAATCCATCTGTCTCCGAATGAACGTCGGAATCTCCATGTCGCTGAGATCCTGTCCGCTCTCGTCAGCCTTCTCAGGAGATGACGATGGAGGAGAGAGAGGGGTAACCCGGCGGGGGATATCGTTGGCCTGGACCGTTCTACCGTTCGTCACTGGCGCGCGGTTACGCACGGGAAGCTGTATCACGGGCGTCCCAGATTTCGCCTGCGTCGCGGTTCTCGCGAGGTGTGGCTCGGCGGCGGCCTGGGCGGCGATGTTAGACGGGCTCTTGTCGAAGCCGGTAGCGATCACCGTTACGCGACACTCACCCTGCATCGCCTTCTCGTTCACAGTACCGAAAATTATCTCGGCGTCCTCGCCCACGGCGTCCTTGACGATCTCGACGATCTGGTGAACGTCTCCCAGGGTCAGGTCGTCGCCGCCAGTGATGTTGACGAGCACGCCCGTCGCACCTGATACTGAGACGTTGTCGAGGAGCGGGCTGGCGATCGCCTGCTGCGCCGCGTCGGTAGCGCGATTCTCGCCTCTGCCGATTCCGGTTCCCATGAGGGCGGAGCCGCCTTCCTGCATCACTGTGCGAACGTCGGCGAAGTCGACGTTTACGAGGCCTGTGACCGTGATGAGCGTCGAGATCCCCTGGGTCGCGTGGAGCAGCACCTCATCGGCCTTCTTGAGCGCCTCGTGGAACGGAATCCCCTTTCCGACGACCGCCAGCAGCCGCTCGTTTGGAACGACGATCATCGTGTCCACGTGCTTGCGCATCTCGGCGATACCGAGCTCGGCCTGGCGGAGGCGCTTCCGGCCCTCGAAGAGGAACGGCCGGGTGACGATGCCGACTGTAAGCGCACCGGCCTCCCTGGCCAGCTCGCAAACCGTAGGTGCCGCGCCCGTGCCAGTGCCTCCACCCATTCCGCAAGTCACGAACACCAGATCGGCGTTGGTGAGAACTCGCGACACCTCCTCGCGGTTCTCCTCTACTGCCTGCTTGCCGATTTCCGGGCGAGCCCCGGCGCCGAGTCCGCGAGTGAGCTTCTTGCCGATCTGGATCTTTACGTCGGACTTCGAGTTGAGAAGGGCCTGTGCGTCAGTGTTTATCGAGATGAACTCGACCCCTGAAAGCCGCTCTTCGATCATTCGGTTGACGGCGTTGCCTCCGCCGCCACCGACACCCACGACCTTCATCCGAGCGTTCTGAGACGCGCTTTCCTCGAACTCGAAATTCATCAGGTGGGGACTCCGAAGCTGCTGGGGTGGATGACCGGAGGGCCAATATACATGCGCATCGGCACCGCATCCAATAGTGAATCAGCCCAACGCAAAAAAATCTTTACGGGAGCCGGAAGCCGCCGCTTTCCCACAATCCCTGAAGAGCTGGAAAGTTTATGATGTTGACAGACTCAATCGACTGTCGCTGCAGCGTTTGCAGCTACTCACCCGACGGCTCGCGACGGCTAGAAAAAATCCTGAAGCCAGGTTTTGATTCGCTGGGCGAAGCGGTCCATGTTCGGAGAAGAAATCGCACGCTTCCGGCCTGCTGCCGAAGCACCTCCGATCACAACTCTGTTCGCGCCGTAAAGCGCCAGGCCAGCTACCGTCGCGAAGCGGGGCGCCTCGACCGAGTCGGCAAGCCCGCCGATGTTCTCAGTCGGAATGCCGATCCTCACGGCAGTGCCGAAAACGTCGGTCGCCAGCTCGGCCACCCCCTGCATCGCAGCCGCACCGCCGGTCGCCACTATTCCGCCGCTCAGCCGGTTGCCGAAGCCGGCCCGCTGGATCTCGCCGTGCACCAGCGAGAATATCTCGTCGATCCGCTGGTGGATGATATGCGCCAGGACTTCTCTCGGAATGTGCCTCTCGCCCTGTGACGCCGTGCTCGGAAGCTCGACGATGTCATCTGGGTCGACCATTGGCTCGTAGGCACAGCCGTACCGCTCCTTGAGCCGCTCGGCGTCGGCCTGGGTCACGCCCATGCCGTGCACGATGTCGCTCGTTACGTTCGAGCCCCCAAACCCGATCATCGCCACGTGGCGGATCTTTCCCTCGTGGAAGATCGCGATGTCGGTGGTGCCGGCCCCCATCTCGACGAGGGCGACGCCGAGCTCCTTTTCATCCTCGGTGAGGACCGCGAGGGCGCTGGCAATCGGCTCGAGAACGAGCTCCTTCACCCTGTACCCGGCCCTTTCGACTGACTTCCGCAGGTTCATCGCAGGCGAGCTGCCGATCGTCACGAGGTACATCTCGGTTTCCAGTCGAGTGCCGATCATCCCGATGGGGTCCCTGATTCCCTGGTTCTTGTCGACTGTGTATTCCTGCGGGATCGCATGAAGGAGCTCCCTGTCCCCGGGGATCGGCTGGGCGCGCGCAACCTCGTTTGCGCGGTTCACGTCAGACCGCGTGATCTCGTCACCGTTGACCGCCACGATCCCGGTGCTCGTCATGGACCTGACATGCTCGCCGGATATACCCGCGTAAATCGACTCTATGCGCACGCCGGCCATCCGCTCCGCGTCCTCCATCGCCTTCTTGATGGAGCGGGTCGTTTCCTCGATGTTTGAGACAATTCCCCTGCGGAGGCCCGTTGTCCGGGCCTGTCCTACGCCAAGAACCTTTATCGATGTCTGCCGGTGGAGATCGCCGATCGCCTCGGCAATCAATACCGTTGTTTTCGCCGATCCTATGTCCAGGGCGGCGATGACGTGTTCCTGATTCATTGAAGCCTTGCGATCACCTGATCGCGGTAGCGTAGGTCGAGCTCGGCGACATTTGCCCGGCGCCGCACCAGGTCCGATTCGACGGGAAAGATATCGGCCAATCGCTCAACGGGCACCCCCGGCGGAACCCTTACACGCAGCGAGGCCCTCCCTGGCGCCGTCGCCGCGGGCATTCCAGAAGTTCGTTCAGGCGCAAGCTCGAGCACGAGTCCGCGGCGACCGTCGCGGGAGACTTCGCTGATTCGGCGGTAAAGCCGCGGATCCCCGGACCGGATCTCACCGAGCAGGGCGAGAATGCTGACGTCGCGCTGGGCCGCAACCGGAAGGTCGATGTCCTCCGATGTCGGATCGATGGGAAGAACTGTTCCCGCGGTGTCAACTGCCTCGAGACCGCGCGGGCTCGGGACGAGCGCAACGGGAATGTTCTCGCGTATCCTCACGACGAGAGTTCCCGGCAGCCTGCGCGAGATCTCGACATCAGAAACCTGGGACATCTTCCTGAGTCGCTCCGTTAGCGGCGCCGTGTCGTCCCACACCGACCGCGTCGTGTCGAGCGCCAGCCGCTCCATGACGGTTTCAGGAGAGAGATACCGCGTTCCTTCGACGGAGACGGCGCGCAGCTGGAAAAAATCCATTTTAGACGCGCCCCGTCTGGCGAGCCAGGACGCCGGCGCAAGAAGAGCGAGAACCAGCAGCACCGAGATGAGTTTCCATTTCGCGCTTACGCGTGGCGGCTCGTTCTCGACGATATCCGGGCCGTCGTTCACGTCCTGATCGCGAGCAGCTTCAGGAGCTCGGGCCCGCAAACCGTTATGTCACCAGCGCCGATCGTGATCACGACGTCACCATCCACCACCTCGCGAGCGAGCGCCCCCGCGAGCTCTGCGCGGGGACCTTCCCAGACTGGCGCGCGACCATTGTTGCGCATCGGCGCCGCGATCAGCTCGGACGAAACTCCCTCGATCTGCGTCTCCCGCGCAGGATAAAGATCGCAGAGGAAAACGAGATCCGCCTGAGAAAGTGCCGCTGCGAATTCCTCGTGAAAATCCCGGGTCCGCGTGTAAAGGTGAGGCTGAAACGCCGCGATCACCCGTCTTCCCGGATACGCCGACCGCGCCGCCTGAAGCGTGGCCTCTATCTCGGTCGGATGGTGCGCGTAATCGTCGATTACGGTTACGCCGCACGCAGTGCCGAGCAGCTGGAACCTTCTTTCCACTCCGGTGAACGTCTCGAGTCCGTGGCGCATCGCAGAGAGCGTGACGCCACACGCAATGCCGGACGCGATAGCGGCAAGCGCGTTGCGCACGTTGTGAGTTCCGGGCACGGCCAGAGAAATGGCGCCGAGGTCGGCGCCGTCGTACCGCACGTCGAACTTCATCCCGCCGCCGACCGGCTCGATGTTCCTCGCAACCAGCCGGGCTTCGTCGGACACCGTTCCATACCTGATTATCTCGGCGGTACTCGGTGTAGGTAGACTCGAAGCCCCCTTGTCGTCGCCGCAGATTATTATCACCCGGGCACCGGTCGTGAATTGTGCGAACGCGTCACGAATCTCTTCGAGGCCGCCCGGATAGATATCGAGGTGGTCGGCCTCCATGTTCGTCACGACAGCGATATCCGGCGAGAGGGCATGAAACGATCTGTCGTACTCGTCGGCTTCAACGACGAACAGCGACTCCCCTCCCTCGCTGAGGTTTCCATTCCATGCGCCGACGCGGCCGCCCGCCACGCCGGTTGGCGCGAGCCCCGCCGCACTGAGCGCCTGTGTCGTCATCACCGTCGTCGTCGTCTTTCCATGCGTGCCGGCGATTGCGACGACCTTGCCGACCGAAACGGCTCGACCCAGTGCTTCAGCGCGCCGGGTCACGGGAATCCCCAGCTCACGCGCGCGGGCAAGCTCGACGTGATCCTTCTTCATCGCCGAAGTCACAATGACCTCAGCCGCGCCTTCGACGTGAGCCGGGTCATGCCCATGAGTCACGTGAATTCCGAGCCGCTGGAGATCTGCACTGCCGGTCACGGACGAATCACACCCGGTCACCCTGAAGCCGCGCCGCACGAGCAGCTCGGCCAGGCCGGTCATGCCGGCACCTGCGATTCCAACGAAATGGATTGGGCGGTCGGCGCTGGTCGTCATGGCTGGTTGCTCAATCTACGGCTGGCGATGAGCTCGAGTATACGGGTAGCGATCTCATCGGCTGCACGGGGCCTCGCGCGCTCGCGAACCGCTGCAGCCCGGGTTGCAAGAAGCCCCGGATCCACCAGCAACGCTTCGACCGCCCGGCTCAGGGAATCGACGTTGAGATCGCGCTGCACGATCAGCTCGGCTGCGCCCGCGGCGGCGAGCGCCCGGGCGTTGGCTGTCTGGTGATCTGCCGCCGCAGTGGGGAGCGGCACGACAATCGGCGGAATTCCCCACGCGCAAAGTTCGGCAGTCGCAATCGCGCCGCCTCGAGACAGCGCGAAATCGGCGGCCGCATAGGCATCGGCCACTGGCGAGAGGTACGCCCTGACTTTCACCCGATCTGTTTCGAGGGAAACATAATCTCCGTGCGTTCCCCGGCCGGTTGACCAGATAAGGAAAAGGCCATCGGGAATCCCCTGGCGCACCCACGCCGCCACTGTGTCGTTCATTGCCTTCGAACCCTGGCTTCCCCCGTAGACCAGCATCACCCGGCCCCCCGCCGGCGGGAATCCCCATGCCTCACGTGCCGTGGCCTTGTCGGGACGCACAGCGGGGGGCGGCTCGATGGGATTCCCCGAATCGAAGACCTTCGTTGCTTTTCCCGCCCGCAGGTGGTTCGCTGCCTCAGGGAATCCGTTGTGTATCTGCGCGGCGCGGCCGCTGAAAAGCCGCGTCGTGAGGCCCGGATAACTGTTCTGCTCCTGAAGAACGTATGGGATCCCGAACATCCGGGCGTAAGCGAGCGCTATACCTGATGCATACCCGCCGGTGCCCACAACGCAGGCGGGCGGTTCGGCCCGCACTATCCGGCCGAGCCGGGCCCAACCCGACAGCGCTCCACGGAGAGTCTTCCAGTTCTCCCACGGTCGCGACCGGTAGAGCGGGTGAAGATCCAGCAGCTCGTACGGAAATCCGGCGGAAGGCAGAACGTTTTTCTCGATGCCACGTGCCGCGCCGACGAAGAAGGGATCTACCGAAGCGTCGATTCGCTTCATGGCGCGCGCGATCGCAAGACCGGGGTAGAGGTGGCCGCCCGTTCCTCCGCCGGCGAAGATTACCCTCACGCTCTGGCGAGCGAGAATGATGGGTCCGTCGCCCGCGACCCCACGACCTTTTCCCGTGTGCTGCCGATGTTGACGAGAATTCCCGTCATCAGCAGTGACAGGACCATGTTCGACCGGCCGTATGAGATGAATGGAAGCGTAAGTCCTGTGGTGGGAAGCAGCCCGATCGCGACTCCGATGTGAAGGAACGCGGTTATGACTACCGTCGCCGTGATCCCGACGGCTGTGAGCTGAAGAAACTGTGACCGTGCCTTGCGCGCGATCCTGAATCCCAGGAACGCATAAAGCGCGAAGGCGAGTATCACGAGGCTCAGCCCGACGAAGCCCCACTCCTCGCCGATCGACCCGGCGATGAAGTCGTCGTATGCAAGCGGGAGAAACCCAAGCTGTTGTCGGCCCTGCCCGAGACCCACGCCGAATACCTGCCCCGAGCCGACGGCGATGAGCGACTGTCGCAGCTGGTCGTTGAGATGTGTCGGCGCGCTGCCGGGATCGAAGAACGCGGTCATCCGCAACAGCGCGTAGTTAAGCCGCTGCATCTGGCCCCATAACAACGGCACAGCGACGATACCGAGAACCACGAAATGACCGATTCTCACTCCCCCGGCAAAGAGTATTATCGCCATTATCAGCGTGTACATCATTGCGACAGACAGGTCGGGCTCGAGGGCAACCAGCAGGTCGAGCACTCCGATCACGACCAGAAACGGGAGCAGGCCCTTCGTCAGCCGCCTCAGGGTTTCTCCTTTTTTCACCACGAGCATCGACGTCCAGACTATTACTGCGATCTTCCCCAGCTCCGACGGCTGCAGCGAGGAGCCGATGAGAAACCTTCGCGAGCCGCGGATGCGCGGCGCGATCGACTCCGTGAAGGGCAAGATCACGATCAGCAGCAGCAGCATCGAAAGAATCATCAGCGGCCACGCGTACTTCCTCCACAACTCGGCATCGACCTTCGCGAATACGGCGAGAGCGATCAACCCGGCCACGACCCCTATCAGCTGCCGGGTGAAGAAAAAACTGCTGCCGAGATTCCGGGACTGTGCCGCCATCGAGCTTGCGCTGAATACTGTGACGAGGCCGAAGGCGAGAAGAGTCGCCGTGATTACGAGAAGCAGCCGCGCCTCGGCGCCCATGTACCACCGATAGCGGATATCCGCGACTGTCGTTGCCACCTAGCTTCCCAGCGCAAGCTGCCTGAAGCGCTCGCCCCGCTCCTCGTAATTCCGGAACATGTCGAAGCTCGAGCATGCGGGTGCGAGAAGCACTGCGTCGCCTTCCTCTGCCGCGGCGCGAGCCTGTTCGATCACCTCCTCGAAGTCATCGCCAAGCTTCACGATGGGCACTACGCCGTCGAGATCCTTTTCGATGTCGTCGGCGGCCTCACCGAAGGCGATGATTTTCTTCACCGATTGACGGATGGCGTCGGCGAGCGCGGTGTACGCTTCTCCCTTGTGCCGTCCGCCAAGGAGAAGCACGGTCGGCCTCTGCATTCCCTCTATCGCCACCATCGCCGAGCTCACGTTTGTCGCCTTCGAGTCGTTTATCCACTGGACGTCGTCCACCTCCCCGACTATCTCGAGCCGGTGGGGGATCGCTTCGAAGGTCATCAGGCTTTCGCGCATCCGCGCGAGTGAATCGGTGGCTGCAAACCGCTTGTCGGCGACCGCAACAGCCAGCGCAGCCGCAAGTGCATTCGCCACGTTATGGTCGCCGAGCAGCCTGAGCTCGCTCCGCTGCATTAGAACCGACCCAAGCAGCAAAAGCGAACCGGAGGAAGCGTCGAGCCAGGCATCTGCTTCACCGCGAAGCGAGAACCTGCTGATCCTGCCGGCAACGTCAGCGGTCATCGAAGCGACGCGTGAATCGTCGCCGTTGAGCACCCAGCGGGACGTTGCTGATGCGTTCGCAAAAAGCAGCATCTTGTCGGCGTAGTACTCCTCGGCGGTGAGATACCTGTCGAGATGGTCAGGGCTGAGATTGGTGAGGACACCCACATCCGGCTCGAGACCTGGCGTGTCATGAAGCTGAAACGATGACATCTCGAGCGCGATCCAATCCGGCCTGTTGTCGCGCCGGGCGAAATCCGACAGCGGTGAACCGATATTCCCGGCATCGACAGCTTCCTCACCAAGGCCGCGCAGGATGTGCCCGATCAGCGCAGTAGTTGTTGTCTTGCCGTTTGTTCCGGTTACCGCGATGACCCGGGAGCCTGAGAGATAACCGAGGGCGAGATCTATCTCGCTTACAACGCGGAGGCCGGCCTCGCGCGCCGCCGCGAGCGCGGGAGACGAGGGAGGAATTCCGGGACTCACCACGACTCTCGAGGCACCCCGGATTCGCTTCAGGTCATGCCCGCCGACCTCGACAGACGCCCCGAGATCACCGAGCTGGCGCGCCATGTCGTTGACGCTGATCGTTGAAGAGGAATCGGAAACGTAAACGCGGATCCCGTCGGCGAGCAGAAGTTTTGCCGCCGCGGTTCCGCTCCTGCCGAGGCCCAGAATGGCAACCTCGCCATCCGGTCTCTCAGGCTTCGTCATCTCAGTTTCAGCGTGCTTAGTGCGAGGAACGCGCAAAGTATCCCAAGGATCCAGAAACGTACGACAACCTGGCTTTCGTCCCAGCCACCTTTCTCGAAGTGGTGGTGGAGTGGAGCCAGGCGGAACACCCTATGCGATTGAGCATATTCGAGGCCTTTCATCCTCTTGAGCACCTTGAACGCGACGCGCTGCACGATGACCGAGAGCATTTCAGCGACGAACACACCGCCGACGAGCAGCAGAACGAACTCCGACTTGAGCAGGATCGCGATCGCGCCGAGGGCGCCGCCGAGCGCGAGAGAGCCGGTATCTCCCATGAACACCTGAGCCGGATGTGTATTGTACCAGAGGAATCCTATACAGGCCCCCATTATCGCCGCGCAGAAAACAGTCAGCTCCCCGGCCCCGCGCAGGTAAAACACCTGAAGGTACGCGGAAGCATCGATCCGCCCGATCACGTAGGCGAAAAGGGCAAGCGTTAGCACTGCAATCGCCGTGAGACCGGCCGCGAGGCCATCGAGCCCGTCAGTGATGTTCACCGCGTTGCTCGTCCCCGTCAGCACGAACGTGACGAACAGGACATAAAGCCAACCCACCGTCGGCACGATCAGTATGTACTTGTAGAAAGGCAGAGTCGTTGAGGCGCCGGGCAGCGTGGAAAGCGGAAACTGCCACAGATACCACCCGAGCGCGAAGCCGATCGATATCTGGCCGAGCAGCTTGTATCCCTCGATCAGGCCCGTGTTCTTTTTCCCTGCCTGCCGCTGCTTGAGCTTCAGGAAATCGTCGGTGAAGCCGATGAAGCCCATCCACAGCATCACGAACATCGCGATCAGCACGTAGCGGTTGTTGAGCTTCGCCCAGAGAATCGTCGGGATCAGCGTGGCGGCGAGCACGATAAGGCCACCCATCGTAGGCGTGCGCCGCTTCTCCTGGTGGCTGTCAGGCGTCCCTTCGCGGATCACCTGATGCAGTCGCATTCTTCTCAGCCGGCGGATGATCATCGGACCGACAACGAACGAGACGAGAAGCGCCGTCACCGCCGCGCCGGCAGCGCGGAACGATATGTAGTTGAAGATCCGCAGGAATCCGAACTCGCCAACCAGCGGGACAAGCAGGTAGTTGAGCACTAGGGTTTTGCCCATGTTGTTATTTGCGGAACGAGCTGCTCGAGCCTGACGCCCCGCGATGCCTTCAATAGAATAACCGCGTCGGGCTTCAGGCGCGGCTCGAGAACCGCCCAGAGCCCTCCTACGTCGGCGGATATCACGGCCCGCGAATCCCCCGGCGAGATTCGACCGAGCGCCTCGGCGAACTCGCCGACGCCGGCCACGATGTCGGCTCCGGAATCCAGCGCGTACGCGGCAATCTCGTCATGGCAACGGCGGGACTCCGCGCCAAGCTCCCGCATGGTGCCGAGTACTATCACGCGTTGCCTGTCGCCATCGAGACTCCTGACTATATCTATCGCGGCTCGGGCCGATCCCGGGTTGGCGTTGTAGGCGTCGTTCACGAGAGTCGCCTTTCCGACCTGCTCCCAGGCAACGCGCATCCGCGGAAGGGGCATCGCTTCTATGCCGGCGGCAGCCACTTCGTCGCTCACCCCGCACGAATGCGCAACGCCGAGCGCGAGCATCGTGTTGCGAAGATTGTGAGCGCCGCGTAAGGGAGGCGTAACAGAGACGTCGCCGAACCTGAGCGTTCCAATTCCCTGCGGCGAGATCGTCCACGAGTCAGGCCTCAGGTCACCGTCATCGAGCCCGGCCGTTATAACCTCGCGAGCCCTCCCGTGCGCAGCCTCCGCTATCTCCGGCTGGGCAGCCGGTGTTATCGCTATCCTCACTCCGTCGAAAGCAGCCGCCTCCTCCTGCAACACGCCGGCAAGATCACCGAGTCCCTCGAGGTGCTCCTCACCGACCGAGGTGACGACGGCTATGTCCGGGTCCATTATGTCGCGGAGTATCGCGACCTCGCCGGGGAGATTCGTCCCAGCCTCGACGACGGCGATCTCGGCCGCCGGCGGGATGGAGAGGAGAGTGAGCGGAACCCCTATCCTGTTGTTGAGGTTGCCGGTTGTCGCATGAACTTTCATCGCTCTCGACAATGCCGCGCTGATGAGATCCTTTGTGGTGGTCTTGCCGTTGCTGCCGGCAACCATCACCACCGGTCCACCCCACGCGCGCCGGTAATAGTTGGCGAGCTGCCCGAGCGCAACGAGAGTATCAGGAACCATGAACACCGGCACCGGCAGGTTGTCGGAGCGCCGCGACACGAGGACCGCCGCTGCTCCGCTCGCGATAGCGGCATCGACGTAGTCATGCCCGTCGTACTGTCCCCCTTCGAGCGCCACGAAGAGCTCACCCTTCCCCACCTTGCGCGAGTCGGTGCTGACTGCCGCCAGGTCCGAGCTTCCGCGAGGGTGGCGGTGTGAAGCGCTGTCGCCGATGGCCGCGGCGACCCGGTCGATGTTCCAGAAGATCAAGAAGCGGTTCCCGTCAGCAGCTCACTCACTATCAGCTTCTCGTCGAACGGAAGCCGCGTGGTACCGATTATCTGGTATGTCTCGTGTCCCTTCCCGGCGAGGAGCACCACATCTCCGTCGTCCGCTTCCTCGAGAGCGCGCGCGATTGCCAGCTTTCTCTTGGTGATGCGCTGGTGGTTCCCGCGGCTCATTCCCTGCTCGATGTCGTCGAGAATCCTCTCGGGGTCCTCGGTCCGGGGATTGTCGTTGGTGATGATCACGAGGTCAGCGCCAGTCTCGGCGGCCTTCCCCATCTCGGCGCGCTTGCCGGCATCGCGGTCCCCGCCGCATCCGAAAACGAGTATGATGCGGCCCCGCGTGAACGGCCTGATCGCGACAAGTGCCCGTTCGATCGCGTGAGGCGTATGGGCGTAGTCGCGAAGCACTGTCGGATCGTGCGATATCACCTCGAGCCGACCCGGGACCTGTGGAAGGTTTGCGAGGCCCGACGCGAGCTCCTCGAGCGGAACTCCGATCGTGAGACCTACAGCAACAGCGCCGAGGGCGTTGTGGACGTTGACGTCCCCGATAAGAGGAAGCTTCACAGGCAGCGACGTCCCGCCATGGCTCAACATCCATTCGCTGCCGGCTTGATTGAACTGCACCTCTGTCGCCCGTACGTTGGCCCGCGGTCCTTCGCCGAACAGGATCTTCCGGCGGGTGTCGGGAAGCGAAGCCCAGTTTGCATCGTCGACGTTTATCGCCGCCGCGCCGTCGTGTTTCAGGTAGTCCATCAGGCGTGCCTTCGCTTCGAAGTACGCCTCCATTGTGAGATGGTAGTCGAGATGGTCGCGCGTGAGATTCGTGAACACTGCAGCATCGAAACTCAGCCCGTCGATCCTGCGCTGGTCGAGGCTGTGCGACGAAACCTCCATCGCGACTGTCGTGACGCCGCGGTTCACGAGCTCGCGCAGGATGCGTTGCAGCTCGACAGGTCCGGGGGTGGTGAGTTCGGTTCCGCCCGGAACGACCTCCGCCTCGCTTCCAAACAGTACACCCAGCGTTCCGATCGATGCGCTTCTCGAGCCGGGCTTGTCGAGGAGGTGGCGCAGGATTCCCGCGGTCGTGCTCTTTCCGTTAGTCCCTGTCACGCCGATCATCCGGAGCTCGCGGGAAGGATCCCCGAACGCCGCGCCGGCAGCGACAGCAGCGGCCTTGCGACCTTCCCGGACTATTATCGCCGGCAGGGCCGTGCGGGCTGGATCCTCGACCATCGCCACGATTGCACCTTTCGCGGCCGCCGCGTCGAGGTAGTCGTGCCCATCACGAATCGAGCCGCGCACGGCGATGAAGAGTGAGCCGGGCGCCACGTACCGGCTGTCATCGGACAAGCCCTCTACCGATTGCGCCAGCTGGCCGCGACTCCCGACGAGGAGAGTCGCTGACTCGAGTGCTTGCAGCAGGCGGGCCAGCTCAAATTGCATCAGGGAATATGCCGAAGTTTTACGATGCTGCCTCTTTGCAGCAGCGTCCCGGCCGAAGGGACCGTGGGGAGAGCCTGCGCCGCGGTGAGCGCGACCCTGAATCCCGCGTTATGCAAAGCCCGAACCGCAGCGCGAATGGGAAGACCGGAGATTTCAGGGACTGCCCGCAGTTCCTTGTCGGTCGGTGCCGCGTCAGTCACGAACGGCAGCGTCAACACCGTCGGCGGACGAGGTGTGCGCTCGGCGTAAGGCGCAGGGTCGACACCATATACCTTCCCGCCTTCATCGAGAGGCAATGCGGCGAGCGCATCCGGTCCGGCTTCGGTATTGGGGTCGAGCGGCAGCTCGGGTGCCAGCGGAACTTCCTTCTCCTCGCTCGCGAGCGCCCGGCGGTCAAGCGCTGCATCCTGGGCGGCTAGTGCGGCGCGAAGCACGACAGCGCTCACTGGCGCCGCAACCTCGCCGCCATAAAAAGCGCTGCGGGGTGAATCGATTTTGACGAGCACGACGTACTGCGGCTGCTCCGCCGGGAAAATGCCGACGAAGGATGCAGTATAGTTGCCGGGGATATACCTGCCCCCCTCGGTCCGGCGGGCGGTTCCGCTCTTGCCGGCCAGCGTGAACGTCGCCAGGTCCGCACGCACGCCGGTTCCGCTGTCGACAACGCTGACGAGAAGCCGTCGCACATCAGCCGCGACGGCCTCACTGAAGACCCGCCGCACTGTGCGCGGCTTTGCCTGGTAGGTCAGCTCTCCGTCTGCTGACCGGATTTCCCGCACGATGTGCGGCTGCACGACGTTTCCGCCGTTGGCAAGCGCCGCATATGCCGTCACGAGCTGCAGCGGAGTCACTGCGATCTCGTAGCCCATCGCCAGAGATGCGGCCGAAGGTGCCTGCCATCGCGCCGGCTCTCTCAATGTGCCGTCCGCTTCACCGGGAATCGGCACTCCGGTTGGCGTTCCGAACCCGAGATCCCTGAGTGTCTCGTAAGTCTCGCGCGGCGAGAGCCGGGCGCCGAACTGCACGATTCCGATATTGCTCGAGAACCTGATGACATCGGCAAGCGAGAGTTCCTTCGCCTTGCGGAGATCGGTGATAGTGCGCGAACCGATCTTCATCACTCCGCCATAAGTCGGTACGACTTCCTCGGCCCTCGCGCGATTCCTCGCAAACAGAGCTGCCGCGATGAAAGGCTTGAGGGTAGAGCCAGGCTCGAACGGCTCGGTCACGGCCGTATTCGACATCGAGATCCGCCCGGCCCTGCGACTCGCCAGGGCGAGAATCTCGCCCGTAACCGGGTTCATCACCACGATGTCACCCCCGGCCGCGCCGAGACTGTCGGTGGCCCGCGCGAGTGCGCGCTCGCAGATCTCCTGCAGGGCGCGGTTGATGGTGAGTGTGACGTTGCTGCCCGCCCGGGGACCGGTCACCCAGCTCTCGGGAGAATCGAGGCGCCGCCCCCTCGCGTCACGCGCGAGCGTCGCGCGTGTCGAGTCGCCAGCGAGGATGCTGTCGAGCGCCAGCTCGATGCCGCTCGTCGCCCGGCCTGTCGCGTCGATCGCGCCGACGACCCTCCTGATCCCGGCTGCTGTCACGTATTCACGGTTCACGACAGTCTGCGGGTGGACGGC
>JBPPMU010000353.1:0-2753 GCA_051306215.1 Gemmatimonadaceae bacterium
TTCGCTGAGCTGCGAGGACTATGGGCTCGTTTATCGTCTGACCCAATCGGGTTCCAACCCAGAGATCCGCATGAATCTCGACGCCGCGCTGCTGGGCGAGCGCCCGGTGTTCAATACAGTCGCGATGATCCGGGGAGTCGAGAAGCCCGATGAGTACGTGGTCCTCTCGTCACACTTCGACACGTGGGATGGTGCGTCGGGCGCGACGGACAATGGGACCGGTACGCTGATGATGATGGAGGCGATGCGCATCCTGAAATCCATTTATCCGAATCCGAGACGCACGATCATCTCGGGCCACTGGACTACCGAGGAGCAAGGCACTCACGGTTCCCGCGCTTTCGCGGAGGATCACCCCGAGGTTCTGAAAGGGATGCAGGTTCTCTTCAACCAGGACAACGGGACCGGCCGGATAACCCGCATAAGCGGGGCTGGCCTGCCCGATGCGGCCGCCCATCTGACGCGGTGGCTTTCACGCCTGCCGGAACACCTCAAGGGTCAGGTCTCCTATGAAGGTCCGGGGCGACCGGCAGGGAGGGGGAGCGACGACGCGTCGTTTTCATGCCACGGCGTCCCCGCGTTCACCCTTGGCTCGCTGGGCTGGAGTTATGGGAACTACACGTGGCACACGAACAGGGACACTTACGACAAGCTCGTGTTCGAAGACCTGAAGTCGAATGCCGCTCTCGCTGCATCGCTTGCGTATCTTGCATCGGAGGAAGAGTCGTTCGTCAGCCGCGAGAGGGTCGCTGCTGCGGACACTACCGAGCGTGAGGTTGTCTGGCCGCAATGCGACCCCGCGGGTCGAAGAACTGTGCCGCGTCTTTGAATGAGGGAATCACGCTGACATGAGCAGACCAGGAATTGCGTTTGCGGTCATCGTCGCATCGTTGTTATCAGGATGCGCGAAACGCCCGGCAGGGGAAGCATCGGGAGCAGTCAGTGATTCGGCTGCGCTTGCATTGGAGATCGCGCGGCTGGCCCAGTTGGGCGACTCCGTTGCAATTGCCAGAAAACTCCACGACTCGTGCGAGGACCACGGCACACGCCAGCAGTGCCTCGAGGCGCAGCTCGTACCGCTGGCGACCCAGGGCAAAGTCAAGCTCGCGATGGGCGCACTCGGCCAGGTTGCCGCTCTCGACCCCAACGTGCGCAGCGACGGGCACGTATATGCTCATGCCATCGGGATCGCTGCCGGCAAGTCGGTCGACGACGTTGGCGCTGCGTTCACGCAGTGCTCTGAATCGTTTCAGTCGGGGTGTTATCACGGCGTAATTCAGGCATGGTTCGGGAAGCAGGCGGCTGTCGGCGAAAAGGAAGCGAACGAGCTTTGCGAGCCCTTCCGCGGCGACGAGAATCAGAGATGGATCAGGTTTCAGTGCGTACACGGCATGGGACACGGCCTGACGATGTTGTACAAGCACGACCTCCGCGAAGGTCTCGAGGGATGCGATCTGCTCACCGACGACTGGGACAGGCATGCGTGCTACGGCGGCGCGTTCATGGAGAACATCGTCAACGTATCGAACCCTCATCACCCCGCGAGCGCTCTGGCGCATGGACATTCGGCGGGCGGAGATTCGGCTGACGAGCACGCCGGTCATGACATGGGGCCGGCCTCCGCTTCAACGACTCCTTTCAAGGCGGTCGATCCCGCGGACCAGCTATATCCGTGTTCGATATTCGGCGAGAAGTACCAGTCCGCCTGTTACGGAATGCAGACCTCAGTGATGCTTCACAACAACGGCGGAGACATGGCGGATGCGGCGCGATCATGTGACAAGGCGCCGAAGGCAATGCGAACGACCTGCTACGCCAGCCTCGGACGGGACATCAGCTCATACTCCCGCCAGATTCACGCCGATGCGATCAGGATGTGCTCGCTCGGCAGCCAGCGGTATCAGCCGTGGTGTTTTCTAGGCGTCGTGAAAAACCTGATAGACCTGAATGCGCGCGCCGAAGACGGCCTCGCCTTCTGCAGGTCAGTACCGGGGGACGGCAACAAGCAGATATGTCACGCCGCGGTTGGCGAGCAGATCCTCGTGCTTACTCCCGATCCCGACAGGCGCAGCGCGATGTGCGAGGCGGCTGAGGCAGGATATCTGCCGGCGTGTCTTTATGGAGCACAGGTCAACCGGCAGATACCACAGGCACTTCAGAAGGTATACGCCTCCGTCGAGTAGCTACTGCTTCGTTACGGCGAAGCCGTCGATGTGAACATCGAGGTTGTGGTTCACCCTGATGCCGGCGATTCCCTTCGTTCCGGAATGCTTGCCGCCCGCGTCGACTGTCGCGCGGGGAAGTGATGCGACCTCCGTTCCGTTCGCGCGGAAGCTGAGCTTGTCATTTTCGACGACTATTGAAAGCGCGTTAGTGGCCTTACCCGCCTCGTCTATCGCCTTTACTGCGTCGTGAGCGGTCCAGTCGACGATCTTGTGCACGGTCGAATCGTCGGCGCGGTGGTTGATCAGGTACTTCCCGTCCTGCCTCACCACGAAATACAGGTAGCTCTGGTTCGGCGCCTCGAGGTTCTGTCCGCCGAGGAACAGGCCGTAGGCCTCGGGATGGGTCGACGCTTTCGTCTGGCTGAACGACGCGGCGACTGTGTAGTTGCCCCCGTCCACCGTGTTCGCAGCGTTCCAGTATATCGCCGCCGGACCAGCTGTAACGTGGATGCCGCCGCCCATCGGGACGAACTTCGCATCTGTGATCTTCCGGCCCTGTGATGCCGGTCGGGGATCGAGGCGGCCTGT
>JBPPMU010000354.1:0-5696 GCA_051306215.1 Gemmatimonadaceae bacterium
GAGACCCTCCTGCTGGAGCGGCAGCGGCTCGACCTGCTCCAATCAGAGCAGCGGGAACTCGCGAAGTTCCTGACGCCGGTCCAGCGCGCAAAGCTGCTTGGAATCCAGACGGAGCTCAGCCGCCGGACTCAGGACATGCGCCGGCGTTAGCAGCCCCGCAAAAGCTTGTAACCGGCGCTCGGCGGGATTAGATAGCGGTACCCTTGCCCGGGTGGCGGAATCGGTAGACGCAGGGGACTCAAAATCCCCCGACCTTAGGGTCTTACGAGTTCGAGTCTCGTCCCGGGTATTTAGTTCCAACTCCACCCGACAAAGCGTCAACGCTGGCGGGGATCTCGATGGATTTGACGGCAGTATTGAGGCTTCTGATATGGATCAGCCCCCTCGTGACCTGTATCGCCCTGCTGACTATTGTCCTCCGATCCGGCGGAAGACGGCGCGCGGGCGCCCTCGAAAATTCAGATATCGCAAAGGCGAAGCTCTTCGTGAGCCTCTCGGCGGCAGCTGGTGTCCTGGCTTTTGCGATCGTGCTTGCCGTCGTCGCTTCTGATCGCGAGGGGTCGGAGATCGTCGTCCCAGTCGGACTGTTTGCAGCCATTCTTTGCGTACCACTGATTCTGTGGGGTACGAAATGGAGACGACGAGCGACTGATGTCACCGCGCTGATTTCCCTCGCGATGGTGATTCCCTTCATATCCTTATGGCCCGTCGTAGTATCTCTGGCTGCCATGCTCGCTGTTGCGGGGGCGCTCCTGAAATCAAGTGGTACGGCAGTCGAGGTTCTTGGCGCTCGAACGTCAAGGTCGTACCGTTCACCCAATCCCGGATAAGCCGCTCCTCCGACCCGAGACGCGCTTCTCGCGGCACTGGATCGGGCGCTACCCTTATTAACGACAAGTTGCGAGGGACTGGCTCATCCCCCCGGGCTAACCGGGCCGGAAACAGCAAACGGCTGCCCGCCACAACCCTGAACCCCGACGAAATATGCGCGCAACAGTGATCACCAGTCCGGGTGGGCCTGAGAGCCTCGAGATCCAGGAGCGGCCCGACCCCGAACCGGGACCAGGCGAGATCCGCGTGCGTGTAGTGGCATCAGCGCTCAACCGCGCAGACGTCTCACAGCGCCTCGGACGATACCCCCCTCCAGCTGGCTTTCCTCCTGACATCCCCGGTCTCGAGTACGCCGGTGAAGTCGACGCCGTAGGCCAGGGCGTGACACTCTGGCAGGAGGGTGAGAGGGTGATGGGGATAGTCGGCGGCGGAGGGCATGCGGAACTGCTCTGCGTTCACGAGCGAGAGGCGATGCGCGTTCCTGACAACCTCACGTGGGAGGAAGCGGCGGCGATCCCGGAGGTTTTCCTCACCGCCTACGACGCGATGTTTTTGCGCCTTCACATGCGGGCAGGCGAAAATCTCCTGATCCACGCTGTCGGAAGCGGCGTCGGAACCGCGGCTCTCCAGCTCGCAGCCGTGGCGGGCATCACGACGATCGGCACCTCCCGCACACCGGAGAAGCTCGAGCGCGCGCAGCCACTTGGACTCGGCCACGGAATCGACACTTCGCGGAGCGAATGGGAAGATCGCGTTCTGGAGTTTACCGGCGGCTCGGGTGTTCACGCGATCCTCGACCTCGTGGGAGGGAGTTATCTCGCGTCAAATCTGGAGTTGCTCGGGCCGCGAGGAAGGATTGTCCTTGTGGGCCTGACAGCCGGTTCAAAAGCAGAGCTCGACATGAGGATGGTCCTCCGCAAGCGCCTGACGATTGAGGGAACCGTCCTCAGGGCTCGGTCCCTCGAGGAAAAAATCGCGCTTGCCCGCGAATTCTCGGACACGATGCTGGGGTTCTTCGAGTCGGGCAGGCTCAGAGCAGTCGTCGACCGGGTCCTGCCGTTCGACAGCGTTGCCGAGGCGCACGAGCAGATGGAGGCGAATACGAACTTCGGGAAGATCGTGCTCCGCTGGTGAACAGCCGGGGATATCTTCAACGGTAATGCCATTCGACCTTTCCACCTTCTCGCTTCTCGACACGCTGCAGTGCGGCAGGGGAATCCGCGCCGCCGCCGCTCACGCGGAGTCGATCGACGAGGCAGCGTCGGGAATAGTCGGCTATCTCTACAGCGAGCTGCGGAACGAAAGCGCAGCCGCCCAGCGCCCGGCACTCGTACGCTTCTATAAGACCCAGACGTTCGGCTCACTCGAGCCGCGTCTTAAGTCTTTTGCCCTATCGAAGCTGGGGCGGAGCACCGTACAGTCCGACGTGAGGTGCCTCACGCTCCTGGCGACCGCTGGGCAGGAGCCGGAATGGTGCGACCCGCGACAGTCGGTTGATCACCAGGCGATACCGCTCCCGAGCGAGAGCATCGTCGAAAACGCGCCGATGATTGCCCAGCTGATTCGCGAGCTCGGGCTCGCCATATCGGATATCGTTTCGCCAGACCCTTCGCTTATCCCGGAGAAGGCAGGACGGACCTACAACGTCTTCCATGTTCCGGAAGCACTCGGGAGCCCCTACATCCCCGCGCAGGCCGAATTCGTCGAGCGATACGGGATCCGCTCCGTCATCGGCTTCGGTGGTCTCCTACCCGACGGCGAGCTTTTCGCGGTCATCATCTTCGCCCGGGGGCCAATCCCGGAAGACTCGGCCTCACGTTTCCGCAACATCGCGCTCGATGTGAAGGCGGTTATTCACCCGTTCGCCCGGCCGGAGGTCGCATACCGTCCCGGCGACCTGCCGGATTGAGTTCCGCAGCCCATACAGGATCTCAACATCCAGGGCGGCCTGCCCGTATAACTTTTAATGATGCCGATTTTCCTGTTCCTTCTGGCTTTGCAGGGTTCACCGCAGCCGGGCGGCGGAGCCGTATATGCTCCCGCCGCTGACAGTGTTTCTCTCTCACTGCCTGACGCAATAAACCGGGCTCTCCGAACCGGGGATGAAGCGCGCGCCGCTGCCGCTCAGGTAGAAGTCACTGACGCCCAGGTTACGATTGCCCGCGCCGCAGGTCTTCCCCAGCTCCGCGTTCAGGCGAACCAATCACACGTATTCGAGAGCGCACGCGCAGCCGCTGTCGGCCAGATTTTCAACCAGCCAAACACCTACACGGCGAACGCAATCCTTTCGCAGAGCCTCTTTCAAGGCGGGCGCGTAATCGCGGCCTCCCGTGCAGCATCGCAGGTACGCAATGCATCGCGACTCGATGAAACCGAAACTCTCGCGCAGGTTTCACTCGACGTTCAGCGTGCATACCTCCAGGCGCTCTTCGCGGGGCGACTAGCCGAGATTCAGGACAGCGCACTGTCTCTGGCCGGGGAGCGACTGGCGCAGGTCCAGCAGTTCGAGAGGGCAGGTCGGGCGTCGCGCTACGATGTTCTAAGGGCCGGTGTCGAGCGGGCAAATCTCCAGCCCGCAGTTATCCAGGCGCGAAGCGAGGTAGAGCTTGCGCTCGTCGAGCTTCGCCGACTCATCAATGTTCCCTCCACGCAACCGCTCCGCCTTACAACCCGTCTGGATACCGCCGAAGTCATGCGGTGGGTTGCTCAGCTTCGGGGAGACACGGATGTGGCAAACCGGGCAGCCGTTCGCTCAGCCGAGCTGATCTCTGGCGCGCGACGGGCGGGCGTTCGTGTCGCGCGCGCAGATCTCCTGCCGACAGTGACGCTTACCGGTAGCCTCGGCGGCCAGGCATTTCCGCAGAGCGGCTTGCCAACGCAGGCCGGCCGCATTCAGACAATCGACTGTCCCGCAGGGTCGGAACCAGGAAGAGTCTGTACGGGCCAGAATGGGGGATGGTTCAGGGATCGCTCATTCGGCGTCTCCGTTGGTCTCCCGCTGTTCGACGGGCTGAGGGCAAAAGGCGCGATTGACCTGGCCCAGGCCCAGGCGCGTCTTGCCGATCTCCAGCTTTCGCAGACCCGCGAGCGCGTGGCAACAGAAGTCGCCGCGTCGCGCGCCGAGCTCGACCGGGCCGAGGCGCTCTTCGCAGCGCAGGGGGAGAACTCGGCGCAGGCGGAGGAGGCGTTCAACCTCGCCAACCTCAGGTACACCCGCGGCCTCGCCACCCAGCTCGAGGTCGCCGACGCACAGCTCGCCCTTACAGTCGCAAGGACAAATCAGGCTAGATCAGTTTACGACCTCTATCTTGCCGCGGCAGGTTATGCCCGCGCACTCGGCAGGCAGCCACATTTATTCCCGATTTCCGGCGGTCCGCGTACCGCATTACCTGCATCCGTTAACAGTGTCAACTAACAGCAGAGCAATTCGCGCAGCGACATTAATTCTATCGGTTGCCTCTGCCGCTGCGTGCTCTGACGCGCGCAGCGAGGCGGCGGGCGGGGCGGGACCGAGGGAACAAACGCTCTCTCTCTCGCCTACCGACATCGCAGTGGCCACCGCGAGCGGGATCGTTGATGGAATTCCAATCACCGGGAATCTTCGGCCGATCGAGACTGTAATGGTTCGCGCGCGGCTCGAGGGTGATCTTCAGGGTGTTTACGTGAGAGAGGGCGACCAGGTGCGTTCGGGGCAACTACTCGCACGATTCGAGGCGGTCGAACAGCAGAGCACTCTGCAGAGCGCAAATGCTGATAGAACAGCCGCAGAGGGCGACCTGGCGACGGCTGAATGGAACCTCCGCCAGTCGGAGGAGCTGTTCAAGGCGGGTGCAATCGCTGAGGGCGAGCTTCGGGTCGCGCGAAATGCTGTTGCGACGACGCGTGCGCGGCTTGCCGCGGCGAACGCCCGCGTCCGCACCAGCTCGACGAGCGCGCGCGATACGCGGGTGCTCTCGCCAACGTCGGGAATCGTCGAACGCAGGTTCGTGGAGAACGGCGAACATGTCGCGAACGGCGCGCAGATGTTCAGCGTCGTGCGCAACAACGTGCTTGAGCTCGCGGCCGCCGTACCCGAGCGCCTGGCGAGCGGGGTGTCGGCCGGCCAGGCCGTGAGGTTTCTGGCCAACGGCCGAACCTTCGAGGGTCGCGTGGCAAGGGTGAGCCCGACTGTTGACGCAGTGTCGCGCTCGGTGACTGTTTATGTGCAGATACCAAACGGTGACGGAGCGCTCAAGGGCGGGACCTTCGCGACAGGCACTCTGCTTGCCCGAAATATCGCGAACGCCATTACGGTTCCGCTTTCGGCGATCAGGCAGACGGCTGGCTCCGGGCAGATCGTGTATCGTATCGAAGATGGAACGCTCGATACCGCCAACGTAAGCGTTGGAGTGAGGGATGAGCGCGCCGGACGTGCAGAGATTGTTTCAGGGATCGCCGCCGGCGATACAGTTGTGTCAGGAAATGTCGGCAGTCTTGGAAGAGGGATGAAAGTTCAGATAATCTCACGCCAGCCCTAGCGACAATGTTTCTCTCCGACGTCTCGATCAAGCGGCCGGTCTTCGCCACCATGATGATGGTGGCGCTCGTGGTGCTCGGCATCGTCTCCTTCAATCGCCTTGCGATCGACGAGTATCCGGACATCACGTACCCGATTGTCGTCGTCCAGAGCTCCTATCCGGGCGCTTCGCCCGAGGTGATGGAGCGCGACGTGTCGAGGCCGGTCGAGGAGGCCCTTAACACAGTACAGGGACTCAAGGAGCTCACTTCCACCTCGCTGAACGGAAGCTCGATCGTGAGGGCCCAGTTCCATCTCGACGTCGATGTAATGACAGCCCAGCAGGAAGTCATCTCGAAGGTCGCGCGCA
>JBPPMU010000355.1:0-16415 GCA_051306215.1 Gemmatimonadaceae bacterium
GGCATGTTGACGTCGAGGAAGACGAGATCCGGCTTGAGGTTCCTGATCGCATCGACGGCATTGTCGCCGTCGGCAGCCGTGCCGACGACCTCCACGCCCGTCTCGCTCCCAAGTAGACCCTCAATCCGCCCTCGGGAAACCGGGTCATCATCGACTATCAGGACGCGCAGCTGCAGCGATCTCAAATTATTGTGCCTCTTCTCGGATGGGTCCTGCCAATACTCGCATTGTCCGCACCAGTCCCGGCATGACGTCCTGCGCGCGAAGCGCTCGCCGACCCTTACACTTCATAAACCTAAAATCGCTTGTAGTTGTCGAACCCGGAATGCACTATCAGCAGGTGAGGGCACCGTCACACGTTTCGCCGCGCGCGAATGGCTGACCTGCGGGAGCAGCTGCAGGCCCGGCTGAGCGGATCATACACGCTCGGGCGGGAGCTTTCAGGCGGGGGCATGTCGCGCGTGTTCATGGCCGAGGATTCCGTGCTTGGCAGGGCGGTTGTGATAAAAGTCCTCGCGCCGGACCTCGCGGCCGGCCTCAATGCCGAGCGGTTCAAGCGGGAGATAATGCTTGCCGCGCAGCTGCAGCATCCTCACATCGTTCCGGTGCTGAGCGCGGGGGTCGCTGAGGATCTCCCCTATTTTGTGATGCCTTTCGTGGTTGGCGAGTCACTCCGCAATCTCCTCATCGGGGAAGCGGGTCTCGGAACTTCCGACACGGTGAATGTTCTCCGCGATGTCGCCAAGGCATTGAGCTTCGCCCACGACCAGGGCGTGATACATCGCGACATAAAACCCGACAACGTGCTTCTCGCCGGCGGGTCGGCAGTGGTCACCGATTTCGGCATCGCAAAGGCGATCACATCCGCTGCGACGCCTGCCCCCGGCGGGACTCTCACGCAGGTCGGCACATCGCTCGGCACTCCGGCTTACATGTCGCCGGAGCAAGCCGCCGGCGACCCGAATGCCGATGCACGCTCTGATTTCTATTCGTTTGGCGTGATGGCGTATGAGATGATCGCGGGAAAACCGCCATTTCACGATCGGGCGACGCATGCGTTGATCATGGCGCACATCGCCGAGCCGCCGGAGCCGATCGAGCGGCTGGTTCCATCGGTTCCGCCTCCGCTGGCGCATCTCGTCATGCGCTGTCTCTCGAAGAATCCCGCTGACAGGCCGCAGTCGGCGAGGGAGATCCTGGAGGACCTCGACGACGTCGATCTTTCAGGGCAGCGTATCAGGTCGGGCCCATATGGGACGACTGGTGCTCGCTCAGATCAGGGCATGGAAGCCCACCGGGATACCGCCGCCTATTCCTACGCGGATGGAACCATTCTGATGGAGGTTCCGCCGGAGCTGCGACGCAGACGCTCGAGGAAGTTCCCGCTCCTGGCCGCTGGATCGGTTGCGCTAATTGCGGTTGCAGTATTCATCGGAACCCGACTGATGGACGGTGGCAGTGGCATCGTAGACGAGCACGCGATGGCGGTAGTTCCGTTCCGCGTGGCATCGGCGGATCCCTCGCATCATTACCTTCGCGAGGGGATGCTCGACCTGATCGCCGCAAAACTATCGGGCGAGGAGCTTCGTGCGATCGAGCCGCGAACTGTGCTCGATGCATGGCGCAGCGCGGGCGGAACCGACGATCGCGACCTGTCGCGTGACGAGACCCTCAAGCTTGCCGGGCGACTGCGTGCGGGAAAGGCCCTGCTTGGCGATGTAGTGGGGACTCCCGACCGGCTCGTTCTCACGGTTTCGCTGCTTGGCGTGCCAAGGGGAAATCAGCTTTCGCGCGTAAGCGTGGAAGGTCCGCCGGACAGTCTCGGGTCGCTCGTGAACCAGATCGCAACTCAGCTCATGACGCAGACGTCAGGGGAAGCGGCGCGACTCGGAACGCTTACCAGTGCGTCGCTTCCAGCTCTCCGCGCATACCTGGATGGGCAGGCGAAACTCCGCAGAGGCGACGCTGTAAACGCGGCAAAGGACTTCGATCGCGCGGTGAGAGAGGATTCGACATTCGCCCTGGCCGGACTCGGGCTGCGGCTTGCCACCTCGTGGTATGGTGACGCTGATCTCGGAAACCGGGGCCTTCAGATCGCGCTTCGTGAGAGAGAGAGACTGAGCCGCCGCGACCAGACCCTGCTGACCGCGCTTGCCGGCCCGAAATATCCGGAGGTTTCGACGAACAGGGAGATCTACGACGCCCGCGAACAGTACCTCGCTTTCGCGCCGGAAAACGCTGAAGCGTGGTACCTGCGCGCCGATCACATCTTCCACTTCGGTTCCGCGATGGGAATGCCCGACTGGGAGGAGCGGGCGCTCGCCGGATTCAGGAAAGCGATGGAGCTCGATTCCCTCTACCTGCCGGGATACAACCACGCCATGCCGCTTGCCGCATCCCTGGGCGACATGGCGTTCAACGACCGCGCGCTGGCGCTCAGGTCGCGTGCCGATACAACGAGCTTCTGGCGGCGGCAGCACACGTGGTACATGGCGGCTCGCGCTGGTGACACCGAAACGGCAGAGCGGGCGCTGAACTCGAGCGGCCCGCTGCGCGAGGCCCTGCTTCAGGGAACCGTGAGGCACATGCAGTTCGACGGGACAGGGACGGCCCATGCGGTGAAGGCGATCGATGAACTGGTGCGTCTTGCGCCGACTGACGCGGTAAGGCGCGGGCGCGCCCGGTACGCCCACGATGTGATGCTCAACATGGGCAGGCCGCGTGAAGCACTACGTTACGTGGAGACGTCGCGCGACAGCGCCGGTGACGTGAACGTCGACATAATCAAGGTTCGGGACGCGATCGTCGGGGGAGGGGACAGGACAGCTGCAGCCGAAGCGGCGCGGGCGCTCGCCCGGATAGAGGCGAGGCCGGGATCGAATCAGGAGACGCGCGAAATCGAGCGGGCGGTTGTGCGGGTGCTCGAGGCGTGGCGGCTGATTCAGGGTGATACGAGTCGCACTCGTCCCTCCCTCGCGCGGCTGCGGGGCCTCGCTCGCTCGGTGCCGCCCGGGCAGGAGGGCGCTGCTGCGATCGAGATCGCCTATATCGAGATGCTGCACGCCAGGGTCACGAAATCTCCTTCGCTTCGCACCACCGTCGAGCGGCTCGACTCTATGCTCATTGCGCAGGACTTCAGCGGATCCCACACCGGGCGTACAGCGCAGCACACGCTCGCCGTTGCTCACGCCTGGGAAGAGCTTGGCGAAAACCGCCGAGCGCTGGCATCGGCGCTGAGGTACATGACGTGGAATACCGAGGTCATGCCATACCTTGCAACGCAGGTGAGGGAAGTGGGGCGCCTGGCTGCCGCAGCCGGAGAACGCAAGCGGGCGGTCAGGTCGTACCGACATTACCTCGGTATGAGATCACTCGGGGAGCCGGTCGTTATGGCCCAGGTTGATTCAGTGCGGCGCGAGCTCGCAGCCATCGAGAAGCGGGGAGACTAGTACCCGCCGCGCACCCGGCAGGTAGCATCACACTTTCAAGTCCATGCGAGTGGCGAATTGCCGGTCGTGAGCTTTCAGTTTTCCAGTCGATCTCCGACCTCGAGAACTGAGAACTGTCCACTCAGATCTGCAAACCCGCTACTCGCGTGGACTTCCCTCAGTCACTGTATTGTGCCGGGCCCCTGAGGCGGAGGTGGCGGCGGCGCCTCGAATGCGGCCATCGCTAACGACTGGCGGGACTTCCGCGGCGCTGTCTTCCTGCTGCTCCGCTTCTTGGCCGACTTTCGCGCAGGTGACTTTCGCGCTGTCTTTTTCTTCGACGCCGCTTTTCTCGAGCTCGATTTTCTCGCGGTGCTCTTCCGGCCGCTCGGCTTTCTCACGCCTGACTTGCGCGACGATTTTTTTCTCGAGCCTTTTTTCGCTGCCGTTTTCGCCGCCTTCCTTCGACCGCTCTTTTTTGCAGCCATTTCAAACTCTCCTCTGATAAGGACTCATTTCCCTGCTGTTCCCCGCTCGCCGCGAAGTGCGGAAAGCCGGCTCCTGAGCTGCGCGGCAAGTTTGTCTTCGGAAAGCGCTGCTGCCGCCTCGGCGCGCAACTCGAGGCTGGCCGGCAGGTACAGGAGGTAAACCGACGGCCATGCAGCGTCGAAAACATTGGCGACGCTTATCGCGTTTTGAAAGTCCTTTCTTGCGAAGAGCAGACGGGCAAGGGTCAGTCTCTCGAACCCCCGCGGGGCGGCGACGTCCCAGGCGATGTCACCACCGGGTACTGGTTCCGTCACGAGAGAGCGCAGCATCCCCAGCGCTCTGGTGCTGTCACCGCGCGCGAGAACGACAAAAGCATTTATCGATCGCGAAAGGCGAAGCTCAGCCGAAGCTGACGTCTCGCCCGACCTCGTGCCAAGCGCGCGGGCAATGGCCGCCGCAACTTCGGGCTGTCCCGAAAGCGCATGCCAAACGCCCAGCTGCCAGAGGCGGATGACAGAGGGCGCTGCGGCGTAGTCGCCCGAATATCGCGCGACATCCGCGCTCGCAACTTCCGCCCCGAGTGACCTGAGCGGCTCATAAAGCAATCCGGCCATGAGGTAAAAGGAGCTTCCCCCCGTGCCGCGGGCGATCGAGCTGTCGATTTGCGCTCGCGCTTCGTCAAACCGTTTCCGGACGAGGAGCGCGCTGGAGAGCCCGAACGTGGCGGCCCAGCGCCTTCCCGATCCGGCCTGCGATGTGTCGGCTCTCACGATTTCGGCATACCCGTCGCTCGCGCAGTCGAGTCGCACGCCGCCGCCCTTCAACGAGTTCGCCGCGCTCAGCGCAGCGAGCGGCGAGGTGCGCACCACCTCCGCCCACTGCACGGCGCCCCGGCCCCTTGCCACACAATCGTACATCAGGCTTACCTGCTGGGAGAGCTGAGAATCCGGCCGGGCCGCTAGAAACTCGCGCATCATCGGGGCGGCGCCTTCCGGGTCACCGGCGCGCAGCCGCAGCTCTATCAGGTGATACAGCACCTGCTTCCCGCTGGGATCGAGGCGGTACGCCTCATCGAGCGCGATGCGGGCCAGCGAGTCGAGATTTCCCTCCAGCGGCAGCAGGTGCATGTACACCTCGCCAAGCTGCATCCACGCAGCCGCCATCTCGGGATCGAGAACCAGCACGCGCCGAAACTCCGCGGCGGCTGAATCCGCGCCGCCGGCGATGTATGACTTGTAGGCCCGCGCAAAGTGCATGTAGCGCGCGGGGAGTCGCTGCCTGAGGGCAAGGTCGATGAACGATGACGCTTCGTCCGAGCGATGATTCCATGTCGCTGCCTGCGCTCCCCGGATCGCGGCGAGCGCGAAGCTCGAATCTGTCCGCAGAGCTGCCCTGTATTGCTCGAGCGCCTCCACGAGATGGGCTCGCCTGAATTCGCTCTCGGCCAGAAGGAAACTCGCGACAGCTGTTGGATTCCTGTCTTTCCATTCAGCCAGGATGTCGACGCCGGCAGTACCGGGCTGAATCAGCGCGGGCAGCAGGGTGTTCACGGCGTGAAGCCCCGTTCGCCACGCGTCAGTCGTGCGCCCGACGGCGTGTCCTCTCGCCACCGTCGAATCGCCGTCGACGTCGTTGAGCTCGAGGAAGACTTCCGCCGAATCACCCCTCACGACGACTCTTCCCGTGAGGTACCACGCCGCACGCCTCTCTCTCGCCAGAGCGCGCGCGTTTTCGGACGTGAGATTCCGGGCGTCCTGGCGAATCTCGGGCGAGAGCAGCGGCCAGCCGTCGATCCACCGCAGGTCACCGGCGCCGTCGAGCGCGGTTCCGATCATCGTCCCGATATCTTCGCCAAGGTTGCGGGATCCGGTGAAGTCGGACGGGACGAGAAGGGGATAGACGATCACCCGGTTCCGGTCCAGCACCACTTCAGCGGGTTGCGTCACCTTCCACACAGTGAACGCGGCGACCGTGACGGCCAACGCCGCGATCGCGACGTTCCGTATCCCGACACGCCTGGCGTCGCGCTCAACCGGCATCGCGAGCGGAGCACTACTCGAGGTTTCACCCGACACTGTCGGGCTGCCTGCCGAAGGCGCGGTTTCCTCGAGAGACATAGCGTCGGTGACGCGAGACATCTCCGGGTTAGATGAAGTAACCGGCTGCGCGGGATCGAAGGCCGGCTGGTCCTCGGATGGCGTGAATCCCGCAGCGACGAGCTTCTCCTCCGTGCTCACCCGCTGGATTGCCTCCTCGAACTCCGCCGCTGTCGCAAATCGCTGGTCTGCACGTTTTGCCAGCGCCCTGAGCACGAGTGCCTCTATCGACCTGCGCACCGATCTTCTGAGGGCGCTCAGACTCGGAACCTCGTTCATCCAGTGCTTCGCCATCAGCGCGCGCGGGCTTGTCGCCGCGAAAGGCGGCTTTCCGGCTAACATCTCGTACAGCACGCAGCCCAGACTGTAAACGTCAGCCCGGCCGTCGACGTCCTCGCCGGCGGACTGCTCGGGGCTCATGTAGGCAGCCGTGCCGACGGCGATGCCCGTCCTGGTCAATTCCTGGTCACTGACGACTGGCTCGAGCGCGCGGGCGATGCCGAAGTCCGCCACTACCGCATGCCCATGGGCAAGCAGTATGTTCGACGGCTTTATGTCACGGTGGACGAAGCCCTGGCTATGCGCATGAGCGAGGGCATCGGCCACTTCGCAGGCGATCTCGAGCGCCTCGGCGATCGGAAGCGCGCCCTCAGCCTTTATACGCTGCTCGACGGTCGGGCCGTCGACGAACGGCATGACGTAATACGGAAGCCCGTTGACCTGGCCGGAGTCGAAGACCGGAAGGATATGTGGATGCTGAAGTCCGGCCGTTATCCTGATCTCGCGAATAAAGCGCTCGCCGCTGACCATACTTGCGAGGTCGGCGCTGAGAACCTTGAGCGCTACCCGGTTGCCGTGCCTGATGTCGCGTGCCAGGTAAACCGTGGCCATTCCGCCGCGCCCGAGCTCGCGCTCGATATCATAGCGGTCGTTGATGACTCCGGTGAGTGTCAAAGGCAGTATCCGGCGGGTAGTGGGGTAGGAAACCCCAACATATTACACATCTCGCAGCTCCGCGACGTTGTGCCACAGTGGGTGGCGAACCCGGGGATCGTTCGAACTTGCCACGGACACCCGGGACATCGATCGCGCTCTCGGCCTCGTCGACACGCTTACAAAAGCCTGACAGCAACCAGCGCCAACGCTGACAGCATTTTCCTTAACGTTGATCGGAGGGCCACGTGGAAGTGCGGGAATTCCAAACTTTTTCGGGCTGGGTTCCGTCTAAGAATAGGTCCGTTCATTCACTGGCAGCACAATCACATCGCAACTCCATCGTCAGAATGCGATTTTCCGTCAATTCGCTCGCGTGCGCGATTTCGCTTGTTGTCGTCGCAACGCTCGCCCCGGGCAGGGGCATTTCCGCCCAGACAGAGGCTGATTCGGCCGGCGCCATGGGCCCGCATCGAGAAGTGCCCCCGACCGCGGGAGCGGTAAGGCTGACGGCGCCAATTTCGCTCGACGGGCGTCTCGACGAGGAAGTGTGGCGGATCGCGCAGCCGGCCACAGGCTTCAGACAGTCCCAACCCGATGAGGGGAAAGAGGCAACTCAGCGAACCGAAGTGCGGTTCGCCTATGACGACGCTGCGATCTACATCGGCGCGCGCATGTTCGACACCGAGGGAGGGAAGGGTGTGCGCACGCGGCTGATGAGGCGCGACGCGCTTGCGGAAAGCGATAGTGACTTTCTTCACCTCATATTCGACTCGTACCACGATCACCAGTCAACGGTGTTCTTCATGATCAACCCGTCGGGCTCGAAGCGCGACGGAGCGGGGGATGCTACCTGGGATCCCGTCTGGGAAGCGCACACCCGCATCGACTCCCTTGGCTGGACGGCGGAGCTTCGAATCCCGCTCAACCAGCTCAACTTCTCGAGAGCTGCTGACCAGATGTGGGGAGTGCAGATAATCCGCTTTGCCCATCGCATCAACGAACGGTCGCACTTCGCGTGGTGGCCGAACAACGAGTCGGGTGGTCCCCAGCGGTATGGGCATCTCGAGGGAATCCGCATCACCGAGAGGCCCCGCGGTCTCGAGCTTCTCCCGTTCAGCGTCGCGCGAGCGCGCTTCGTAAGGCCTGCGGACCCCAACAACCCATTCACGAAAAGCAACGACCGCGACTATCGGATCGGAGGCGATCTCAAGTACCGCCTGACGTCGAACCTCACGCTGAATGCCGCCTTCAACCCGGATTTCGGGCAGGTCGAGGTTGATCCCGCGGTCGTGAATCTCTCGGCGTTCGAAACGTTCTTCCCGGAGCGCCGGCCCTTCTTTATCGAGAACCAGAGTGCTTTTGGATTCGGCAACTTCAGCTGCTTCTTCTGCAGCAACGTTTCGAGCCTCCAGATGTTCTACTCCCGCCGCATCGGTCGCTCGCCGCAGCTCTCTCCGTCGGGGACGTACGTCGACCAGCCGGAGAACGCGACAATCCTCGCCGCGGGAAAGATCACCGGGCGCACCGCGAACAACTATAGAATCGGCATCATGAACGCCGTGACGCGCCGGATGAACGCCGACGTGATTCATGTTGATCCGGAAACGGGTGCGAGGACATCAAGCGTCGCTGAGGTCGAGCCGCTTACCAACTATTTCGTTGCCCGCACGAGCAAGGACTTCAAGGGAGGGCAGTTCCGCATCGGGGGAATCGGCACTTCGGTCGACAGGTTCACCGATGACGAGCTCGCGGAAGCGCGGCTGCCCGGGTCAGCCCGCGGGCTTGGCCTCGACTGGTATGCGGCAACGAAGGACCGGCAATACACCTTCTTCGGGCAGCAGGCATTTTCCGACGTCAGGGGCTCGACAGCATCGATAGAGCGGCTGCAGCGATCGAGCGCGCGGTACTTTCAGCGGCCCGACAGGGATTCGGGGGGCAACTCAGTGTTCTCCGACCTTCTGGACCCTGAAGCGACCCGCCTGTCGGGTTATGCGGGATACGCGCGTGTCGCCAAGGAATCCGGAACCTGGCTCTGGGAGAGCATGGTGAACTACCGAAGCCCCGGCTTCGAGACAAACGACATCTCGTTCATCACGCGCTCCGACTACTTCTGGATGAATGCGAATCTCGCCCGCTCGGTCACAAAGCCGGGACCCGTATTCCGGAATTACTTCGCCGTGCTCAGCGCTCAGCAGCAGTACAACTATGACGGAGACAGGAGTGACCGGCAATTCGCGACCGGCCTCTTTACGCAGCTCCGGAATTTCTGGGAGTTCAACATCTTCACGATCTACGCGCCCGATATGCTCGACGACGGGCTCACCCGCGGAGGACCTGTCGTCAAACGCCGGGGCTACAGCTACAACCAGATGTTCGTCGGCACCGACCGGCGCAAGCAGATCTCCGTATCAACGAACCCCAGCTATCTCATCAGAAACGAAGGGCCCGATCAGTACAACCTGAACGCGAGTCTAACGTGGAAACCAACGTCGAGCGTGCAGCTGTCGGCCGGTCCCGGCTTCAGCAAATCGCCCAGCCTTGCGCAGTTCGTGACGTCAGGCCCCGACAGCACCGCGACAAATTTCTACGGCCGCCGCTACATCTTCGCGCAGATCGACCAGCGGCAGCTGTCGATGACGACGCGGGCGAACATCGTCTTCAGCCCGACCCTCACCCTCGAAGCGTTCGCGCAGCCGCTCATCGCCAGCGGCAACTACACGACTTTCAGGGAGTTCACAAATCCGCGCGAGGCTACATTCAACGACTTCCGCCCCGGCGTCGAGCTTCACGAGTCGATAGTCGACGGCCGCAGGACCTACACGGTTGACGCCGACGGCCCGGGAACCCGGGCCCAGCGGATCTCATTCGGCGATCCGAACTTCAACTTCCGCTCGCTCCGTGGAAGCGCTGTGATGCGGTGGGAGTACCGTCCAGGATCGACGGTGTTCTTCGTCTGGCAGCAGAACCGCTCCGACGTCGACCCGACAGGCGACTTCAGGTTCAGTCGCGACCGGAGCGCGTTGTTCGATGCGCGTCCCGATAACATCTTTCTCATAAAGGCGAGTTACTGGCTGGCATTCTGACACGGCAGGAGGCTCCAGCTTTCCTGCGGTTCACCGCTGTGACGGCAAGCGAGCCTTAAGTAGCTATCCGAGTTCCTTGCTTCTTCCGTTAATGGTAGTACCTTCGAGCCAGGATCCACTCTCCTCCTGAACTCTCAGGCGGGTGACACATGCGGTTAAGGCTTGCGTCGTTGACCTTCGTCCTGCACGCAACTTTGGCCGCATCGGTCTCGGCGCAAAGCGCTGCAGGAATTCCCGAATACTCCGCTGTCCCTCAGCAGGTGGCGCTTCTACCCGAACGCTGGCGTCCCGGAGCCGACACACTTGACTCGCTCCTCCCCGTCCTCGACGACGCCGGTAACTCGATCTCCGAGTCAGCGATCAAGTCGAAAATGCGACGCTTTGGGGCTCCGTGGTGGCTGAACCCACCTGCGTTTGTCGCGGGCGGACTTTCTCTCTTAGTGGCGACTTACTCCGGCGGCGATAACGATTGCTCCGTCTACGAGCCCTGCACTGACCGCGAGAAGTTTCTTCGGCGGTCCTCTTTCAGTGTTGGAGGCGTGCTGGGCGTGGTACTCGTCAACGCGATCTTTCCCGGCGTAAACCGGGTCGCAGCAGTAGAGAAGATTCGGGCCGAGCGGCGCGCTTTGCTACCGCGACAATCGTCAGCGGACAGTGTTCGTTCACGCACGCTTTCAGCGGAGCGATGATGCAGGCTTTCTCTCTCGCGCATCTCCGCCGCGCGCTCATTGCGCTCCCGATCATTCTAACCGCGTGCCACTCCACAAAGGATGTCGAAACTCGAAGCTGGGGCGCTATCAACGGTACGCGAGGCGAAGTTCTTGTCCGGATGAACGACGGCTCGAGGTTCAGGCTGGACTCTTTCTCGTTCAATAAAGGCGGCATACTCGGCATACGTGGCGTGCGCGAGACAAAAGGTCAGCCGCGTTCGCAGCTCACCGTGCCGCTGACGATCGCGTACAATGATGTCGCAGTCGTTCAGGTTCGCAGCCTCGATAAGCAGAGGGTAGCGATGGCGTTGGCTGGCGCAGTAACCGCGGGTTACATCGTGCTGGCGATGAGCCAGAGCGGGGAGCGTCCAACCGCCGTTCCAAAACCGCCGCCGGTAACTTCGTGTCCGTTCATCTATTCGTTCGATGGCGAAAGATGGCAACTGGACTCTGAGACATATGCGGGTGCAATTGCAAAGGGCCTGGAAAGAACGGACATCGATAACCTCGACCACGTCGCGCCATCGAACGGACGATATCGCATTGCACTTGCAAGCGATGTCGATGAAACGGACTACACTGATCAAGTCGCCCTGACGGCTGCAGAGCACCCGATTGGCACAAGGGTTTTTCCCGATGCCTCCGGTGTGCTCCACGTAGTGAGCGGAGCGTCGACAACTCTGCAGCTTCGCCAGCAGATGGCAGTCGCCGTTCCAGCGAGAACAACATGGACAGCAAGTTTCCGCCGAGCGCCAGCGAAGCGGGTGGCGCTGGTCCTCCGCGTCCGCAACACCGAAGCAGTTCCCTTCGTACACCAGCACCTGATGAACCTGCTCGGCCGTGATGTCTACTCGTGGTATCGGGAAGTGAATACGAACGAAGCCGCGGCATCGCGCACGTCCAGTTGGTTCACGGAGATGGCCGGTCTTCATGTGTCCGTTCACGCAAACAGCACCCGGAAGCAGCACGCGATCCTACCCGTTGTCGGACCCATGATCGCAAAGACTTTCGTGGTTCCGATCGAGGTGACCGATTCTGGAGTCGTGCATGTCGAGCTCGAGTCGTCACCGATGTTGTGGAAGATCGAAAGCGCGCAGTTGGTAGCTGAGCTTGCTGCACCAGTCGTACACAATCTCGAACTTTCCAAAGCAATCAGTTCGGATGGAGCCGATGTCACCGAGCAGCTGCTCGCCCGGGACGGTATCTACCACGTTTCGATGAAGGGAACCCGCGTAACGATGGAGTTCAACGCGGTGAAGCCCGCCGCAGGAATGATTCATACTATCGTAGCACAAACAACCGGGCACTACTACGCCAACAGCACTGATGAGAGAGAGGGCAATCCTGCGCTCGTATCCAGACTCATGAAACCCGGCCTTTTCAGCCAGGGCTACTTCATGCTCCAGTATTCTCGCCGACAGAAGTCGCGAGCTTTGTAGAGCCGCGGCCGTTTTCTGCAGTGCTTGGTCAGGCGGTGTCCGGTGCGGATCCCGCGCGTGCTGCCCGCGTAAAGTGCCGCCGAGTGGCGACGAGGGGCACCAGGGCGAGCAACGCCGCAGACAGCACGAACGCCGCCTCGACATACGCCCCGAATTGCAGTGAGACTGCCAGATCGAGGACGACCCAGGTGAGCAGCCCTGAGAGCAGGGCACTGTGCGCCCACCGGGCGCCGCCGGCGCACTAGCCAACTAACGCGTCAAATTCCTGCTCGGCGCAGGTATGGTTGGTAGGCTATCTAACGCCTCGCCGTTCGACGGCCAGCGTTGCGCGATGTTTTACGCTTTCCATCTCCAAGCCGTTGTGGGTCGGCGATCAAGCAGTTCATGATACGCACTCGCCGAAGCTAGGCGAGATTTCCTCGTGACGGACATCGCCTAGGATCCACCCGTGGCGACGAGCTCGAGGAACCGCTGGAACACGAGAAATCCTGTCGCTTCGCCCGTGTTGCTGACTACCGCAAGCAGCCACCCGTTGTCTGGCACGTATTCAATCGCCGCGCTGTATCCCGGGACGACTCCGCCGTGACCGAGCGTACGAATTCCCCACAGGTCCTCGCCCTGGACTCCAAGGCCAACCCACGACCGGATACCATACTTCGGCAACTCACCGGTTTGGCGATGAGGGGTGAGCAGTGAATCCGTCCACGCGGGGCCAAGCAAGCGATAGTCGAGCAAGGCGCGCATATAACGGTGCAGATCATCCGCAGTGCTCCAAATTCCGGAAGACGGCTTGGCGACCACCGGGAGAATCTCGAGTGCTGGACGCAGCGCACCCGGCGTGGTCGTCTGCAGGTCGGCGTTTAGGCTCGTCTTGCCGAGCGCCCATCCTCCTTCGTCTGCAGGAACGGTGAATCGGGTGCGGTGCATGCCGGCCGGTTGCAGCACGCGCTCACGGACGTTATCCGTCCAGGGCCGATCGGTAGCACGTTCGATGATCACGCCCAGCAGATCGATCCCTTCACTCGTGTAATCGTACTCGCTGCCGGGCGGGAAGGGTGGCTTACGATTGGCGATGTGCTGCACCTGTGCCTGCAGCAGGTCGGCGGCGGTGCGCGCCACGCGGATTTTGGCGAGATACTCAGCATCGTCATCGAGCTCGATACCCGATGTGTGGGTCAGCAGGTGGCGGATCCGCACGCTGTCGCGGTAAGGCTGAGGGTATTCGGGAATCCAGCGGCCGATGGGGTCATCGAGCGTCACCACGCCTGCTTCCGCCAGCTGGAGCAGTGCGGTGATCGTGAGGAGTTTCGTCACGGACGCTATGTGAAAGCGTGTGTCGGGGGTGATCGGCCTGGGTGCAGACTGGCCATCGAGCCCCCAGCTGCCGTCGAGCACCGGTCTCCCCTGGTGGCTGATGGTGACGGAGCCGCTGAAATGGTCGGCATCCGACAGCTCCTGTAGATAAATCCGCATCGACTCGGCAACCTGCGACTCGCCGAGCGACAGATCGGGATAGGCCACCGGCCGCGGTCGCCAGATCGAGTGGCGCGTGACCTTCGAATCCGGACCGTCCGACAGGTAAAGCTGGTGACCGACCCAACCGCGCGACACGGTGCCCCGCGTCCAGACGATAGGAGGTCTCGCCAGCGTGTCGACGTACTCGTGAGCCAGCGGGCCATACGTCCTGCGCAACTCCAGCCGCTCCCACGCCGCTGCGTCGGCGCCGCCGATCGCTGCCAAAAAAACGGCCGAGTACATCCGTTCGAGAACCGCAGCGAGCGCTGCGGGCTCCCCGGTATTGAACGCATCGACGTACCGGTGGACCATCTCCACTTGGCGCACCGGATCGTCCTGCTCCGCAGGACTGTGTGCGCACGCGCTTACTGCAAGGGTGACGAGGATGGCCCTCAAAACGCCGCAGCGACGCACTGCCGTGCCGATGAATTGGTTGATTTCGTCCATGCGTGCTTTCTCCACCTTACCGGTAATAGCGCTTACGCGATCTGCTAGGTCCGTCGAACGGAGCGCATTTCAGCTGCGAGGGCGCTGCGCGACGGCCGCCGCACGGCCATGCAAGCCAAAGATAAGGCGCGGCCGCTGACGCAGTGAGCGCGCCCTCGTCAGTTGCAAATGCTTGTTAGGCGGGCGCGCGCCAGGCTGCAACGAGTCGCTCCCGCGCCTGAGTCCGTGCCTCGGCAGCCAGACCCAGCTTTGTGCCCTCTAACATCGCCTCAGCCTCTGGAGCCAGCGGATCTGAGTCGTCTATCCGTCGAATGTGCGGCGGACCAAAGTAGAGGATGTCCTGCCAGCCCAGTGGGATGGGCATCTCAGGAGCCGCGGCAAATCGCAAAGCCGTGTCGGGGGGTAGAAACCCGACGTCTGGGCCCGACTCGAGAGTCAACTCCAAGCCATCCAGTTGGCCTTGAAAAATCTGGCCCCCAGTTCCCACTGCCGGTGCAATTTCTAGGGCTGCGGGACGTAGCCATCTATACGATTCGGACGAGGCGGCGATCATCCCGGAGTCGTCCGGCGAAGGTGTGCCCATGAACGTGAGAACCGCGTAGCCATAGGTGCTTGACCCAGGGGACTGATTCGGTGGTTCCAGCAGCAGGCCGGCAGAGGTGCACGTGCAAGACCGGCCGGCAATAACGATGGGCGCTGGCAGCGATATCCCGTTGATGAGACGCAGGCTGAAGAACATCTTGAATTGGGCAGGTAAGAAGTTCGCGCACCGCCTAGCGTACCAAGGATAAGCTGCCCGGCGCCAACCTAGGATATCGTTACACGAGTCACTTACGCGCCGGGTCAGCTTCATCCGATTGTTATGCGCCGCCGACGCAACTCTAAAGGGCTTTTTTTACCTGGCTGATTCGTTCATCCAGGTACTGCGAGAAATACCCGGCATATCGCTCTTGAAGTTCCGGCTTGCGCCAGTCGTTTCCGGTTATTGTCTTTCTGCAGCGTTCTGCTGAGCACGCGCAGTCCATGCTCTCATCTTGATCTCCGTCAATCATGGCATAATCAATCGTTAACTCGGATCCAGCCGGGATGTCCTGCATTGCGACGAATGTAATCTGCCCTCGCACCCCCACATTTGGATCGCAAGAGTGATTCAGCCGAAGCATATTCTCCTCGACTTCCTCCGGACGGAGCGGAGTGATGAACAGATCATCGTCGATCTGGATCTCTGCTGGAGTTATTGACGACTTTATCAAGTTGAACTCCTGGCGATGCAGAACGGCACCAGCCTTTACCGCAACGAGCTCCCCGGAGAGGATCCGCTCTCGCGCGAAAAGGCCCACCCCAGCTACGGAACTCGCCCTTTTTTCGGTTTTTGGATTAAACCAGCTCTTCATTATTTCACGCGGTCGTACCGAATGTTCGAGGTGGCGCATAACGCCATAAGCTAGCTGCAAGCGAATTACATACGGCGCGAGCGAAGCGAGCGCAATCCGCAGATCGCTTGTCAGGTTCAGCGAGTGTTAGACCACGCTACGGGCAATCATTACGGCGAGGTGAGCGGACTGAGCTGACTTTGTGGACCAGGAATATTGACTCGGTAAAAGTACCGCGGCCATAACCGGCAACTCGTCCACGTAGCTCTAGGAATGTTTTCTGACCTTCTCGTTTCTGGCGAGAGCGAATTGTGTCAGCAAGAGGCGAGTCCCAGTCCACCTCAAAGCTCCGACCGTCACAGCTTTCAAGCCATCCGCCGCCCTCCCATGAGTAGATGTAATGCCCCAGAAAACTGACAGTATCATGCGCGTTAACACTCCATGGCGCACGTCCGTGTGAGCAAGCAACTACGACGGGCAAAACGACATCGCGCTCGAGCACATGTAGGGAGGAGTTCCATACAAGTCGTATTTGCTGCGGTGGTTGATTTTCGCAGCGCCGCACGAGCAAAGTATTAATCCCCGCAGGCGGCATGTTAATGGTAAATGTGCCATCGCGGTTTGTGGTAACTCCACGGCTCTCGAACATCGGCCATACGTACGCGCCGGAGATTGCACTCCCAGCTGAATCTCGCACCGTCCCTTTCACAAGATATCCCTGTCCCGACGCTGCTTCACCGCAGAGTAAGAGCGCGAACAATCCAAGAACCGCTTTCACCGTTATACCGTTTATGAAATGAGTGGTCTAACGTGGGCTTCTACTGCGGACACTCCATAAGATGCGGCCGCGGAGCGGCCGCTTCAATAGCGTGGCCGTCAGTAGCAAGCATCGTTATGTG
>JBPPMU010000356.1:0-4476 GCA_051306215.1 Gemmatimonadaceae bacterium
GAGCGGGACATCGAAATAGACAAAGGCGACGATTTCGGAATTCTCGGAGTCGTGTGCGGAGTCTTCCGGCCGTTCGTTACGATGGAAGCGATGACCGCCGACCTGTCGCGCCGCTAGCGCTGAGACCCTGACGGCGCGGGCGACTCCTCGTCCCGCGCCTTTCCATCGGCATTCGCCGCCCGCTCCCGCTCCTTTCGCTCGCGGATGCTCTTCACCGCCTTCTTGAAGTCGGCTTCATTCATTCCCCGCTGAGCCTGCCAGAAAATGTCAGAGTGAAGCTGGTTCTGGAGCTTGTTCCTGTCGTAGGTCGTCGGATTCGCCTGCTGATTTATCGGCAGCAGGGCAAGCACGGCGGTCGGGATGGAAATCTTGCCGAGTCGTATGTACTGCGGATCGATTCCGTACTTCCTTCCGCCTCGCTCGACAGTCCAGTCGCCCGGTTTCCGCTGTCCTGATGCTATCGCGACAGAATCATTGAACGGCGCAATTATCGACACTATTGCACTGTCGAGTTTTTCCTTCGCGCTTTTAGGCGCGGAGACGATGTCGCCCGGCGGCGCCCACACGCGCGGCCCGGTATAAGAAGGCCTGATTCCCCGTATCGGGCCACCGGTTCCCACGAGCGGGCCACTCCCGCCTTCGCTTTCGACTGTCGAGGGAGCGACCGGCATCGATGGAACAGAAGACGGAATCTCTGTCGGTGCTACAAGTCGAACAGGCGGATTTTCTGCCAAAGGCCTGTTGTCGCCGCCGCTCCGGCCGGCAACTGGCGGACCACCCGGCTGAGGCAGCCGCAGGAAGCCTATTCGCTCGGGAATCACCTCCCTCGATTCGCGCGACCCGAAGAGACGTGACATCGTCGTCGGCGCGATCAGCAGGGGTGCCACGGCGATCGCGAGAACGACGTGAATCGTGACGGAGATCACGAGTGGCTTCGACAGGCGGCGTGACTCCTTTGCCTGCACCGGCTGGCGGGATCCCCGCAGTGTCTGCATCACTTCAGCTCGCGGCAGCTCAGGCCCCGACGCTCAGACGCGTCAGGACACGTCCGGCCCGCGCGGCTGCTTCGCGCAGGCGTCCGGGTGACGTGACGAAGGATACGCGAAAGAAACCTTCGCCTCCTTGTCCGAACGACGAGCCAGGCAGGACAATCACTCCCTCTTCCTCCATCAGAAATTCGGCGAACTCCGCGCTCGTGATGTGTTCAGGAAGCGGGATCCACAGATACATCGTGGCCCTCGGCAAAACGCAGTCGAATCCATTTTCGCGAAACGCTTCCACTGCAGCGTCACGGCGCTCTTCGAAAACAGCGATGTTGCGAGCGGCGAATCCAGTCGTATCGTCGAGCGCTGCGGCAGAAGCAGCCTGGACCGCCATGAACGCGCCCGTATCGACAAAAAGTTTCACCCGCGCCAGCGGGGCGAGGAGCTCCTTCGCTCCCACCGCCCAGCCGCATCGCCACCCCGTCATGTTGTAAGTCTTCGACATCGAATGAAACTCGATTGCGACGTCGCGAGCCCCCTCTATCTCGAAGATGCTCGGCGGCGAATAACCGTCGAATGCCATTTCGGAGTAGGCATTGTCATACACCAGGAGAATGTCGAGTTCCCTGCACCGCTCCACGACGCCCTTCAGGTACTCGACAGAGGCCACCGCGGCAGTCGGATTGTTCGGATAATTGAGGTAGAGGATCTTCGCGCGTTTCAGCACGTCAGGCGGAACGTCGTCGAGGTCGACGAGGAAATCCTTCTCCGGCCGGAGCGCGTACCGGTACGGTTCACCGTGTGCGAGCTGGGCTCCGCCGGTGTAAGCGAGATACCCGGGTTCCGGAATTATTGCGACATCGCCCGGATCGACATAAGCGAGCGCGAGGTGCGAGATGCCTTCCTTCGACCCGACCAGCGGCACCACCTCCGAGAGCGGATCGAACTCGAGGCCGAACCTTCGATTCATGAAGCGGGAGACTGCCTCACGGTACTCGACAAGCCCGAGGCCGAAGCCGTACCGGCTCATTGCCGGCGAATGCGCGGCCGCCGCAAGCCTCTCGACCGCAACGGGAGGCGGCGCGAGATCGGCGTCGCCGGCGCCGAGGTCTATTACGTCGACTCCGCGGGCGATCAGCTGGCGCTTCTTCTCTGGATATTTGCCGAGCGCATACTCGGGAAGTGCGAGAAGACGACTGGCCGGACGGGGCATTCAGGCGCCGCCGCGCACGGGATTGCTGACCGAGCTGTATCCCTCGATCTCGACCTCGACTACGTCGCCGGGAGCGAGAGGCGCTACGCCCGACGGAGTTCCAGTCGCCAGAATGTCACCGGGCTCCAGGGTCATGACGTGCGAGACGTATGAGAGAAGCATCGGGATCGTGAAGACCATGTCCCCGGCCGACCCCCTCTGCCTTTCCTCGCCATTGACGCGCGTTACAATCGTGAGAGCAGCGAGGTCCTCAGGCGCAGGGACGGCGCTGCCGATCGGGCAGAAGGAGTCGAATCCTTTTGCGCGAGTCCACTGGCTGTCCCTTCCTTGTAGATCCCGCGCCGTGACGTCGTTCACCGCTACGATGCCCCTGATCGCGGCAAGTGCTTCTTCCTCGCTGGCTTTCGTCAGGCGCGAACCGATCACGATTCCGATCTCGCCCTCGAACTCGACCCTTTCCGACTGCGGCGGAAGAACGATCGGTTCCCCGTCCCGTATGACGCTGGATGGAGGCTTGAGAAAAAAGAGCGGCTCAGCCGGAACCTCGTTGCCGAGCTCTTTTGCATGCTCGCGATAATTGCGGCCGATGCAGACGATCTTCCCCGGCCTTTCGGCTCTCGACCTGCCGAACTCAGGAATATTTACCCCGCCCGTGAGCGGATCGTCGAATCGCAGATCTGACAAGTCTATTCACCTCATTGAGACACCGCGTAGAACCGCATGAGTTGCCGCGCCACCTCGTCCCAATTTACAAGAATCTGCCGTGCCGGTGGCAAAGCTCCAAGCAGCAACTTTCCGTAGGACTTCGTCGCGACACGCGGATCGGCGATGATTATCGCCCCCCTGTCGGATTTCGAGCGGATGAGCCTGCCGAATCCCTGCTTCAGGCGCAGGGCGGCGTGGGGGATCATGTACTCGCCGAAAGGATCGCCGCCGCGCCGTGCAATGGCTTCGCAGTGTGCCGCAGTCAGCGGCTCGGTCGGCACCCGGAACGGCAGTTTTGCTATCAGCAGCCCGCGAAGTGCGTGGCCGGCGACATCGACACCTTCCCAGTAGGAAGATGTGCCGAGCAGCACCGCGCGTCCGGATTCCCTGAACCTCCCGAGAAGCGTGTCGCGCGACTCCTCGCCATGTACGAGCAGTGGACGATCGGCCGCAATTCCGAGCGCGCGTAGCTCGAGCGCCGCCTGTCGCACGTCACGATGGCTGGTGAACAGCACAAAAATTCCACCATCGGACGCGGCGGTGAATTCGACGATCATTCGCACGACTGCGCGGAAGTGACCCGATGGATCGACGTTTGGGGCCGGAGTGTCGGTTGGAACAGCGAGAATCGCCTGATGCTCGAAGTCGAACGGCGACGGGAATGACTCGGTCACCGGAGGAATTCCGAGCTGGTCTATTCCCAGCCGCCCGGCGAGAAAATCGAAGCGCTCATTGGTGGAGAGTGTGGCGCTCGTCACGATCGTCGTGCGAAGCCGGTCGAAAAGGTCGTCGCGCAGGATCGGCGCGAGGTCGAGCGGAACCCAGGTTACACCGACGTTTCCATCCTTCCCGCGCGTCTCGACCCACCTGATGCGGCGGTGAGCATCGGGGCCGGGTGCAAGCGCTCCATAAAGCGCCTCGGCAACACCCTCGAGCCGGCGGCCGGCTCCGCGCAGCTCGCTTACCAGCGCCGACAGCGCTTCATCCCGCACCGCCCCGGCCTCGAGCCGCTGCCGGATGAGCCCGATGCTGTCAGTCAGGAGCGCTGTCTCGCGAATGAGGTCCTCCAGCGCAGTGCCAAGGCCGGCCCGCCAGATCTGGTGAGAGTCGAACTCGTCGGTGAGTCGCGCAACCGGCTGGCCGCTCTCCTTCAGGTATATGTCGAGCAGGTCGAAGACGACTCCGCCTTTCTCGCGGGCCGCATCGACAGCGGGAAGAATCCGCTCGTGGAGCATGTCGAGGCTCGCCGCATTGAAGATCTCGTCCCGATTGATGCGCAAGCGCTCCTCGAGCGCCGCCAGCAGGCCGCGTCCGCCCTTTCTCGACGATTGTGTCCTTGCCAGTCGCGACAGCAATCTCTGAAGTCCGCGCCTCGTTGTGCTGGCTCCGAGGTGGGCGGCCGCCGCATCCTCGAGGTGGTGGCCTTCGTCGATGACGAGCCGGGTATAGGGAGGAATTACAGCCGCATCTTCCCAGTTGTTGGCAACGCGCCGGACTGCTATGTCGGACATCAGAAGATGATGATTGACCACGACGACGTTCGCCGCTGCAGCTTCGCGTCGCGCCTCGAACAGA
>JBPPMU010000357.1:0-12449 GCA_051306215.1 Gemmatimonadaceae bacterium
ACATCGAGTTTACCCTGCCAGACCTTGGCGAAGTCGTGTCCGACCTCATGCGGCTCCTTGTCCTCGGAGAAGTCGCGTCCGCTTGCGATCCAGAATGGCGGGTCGTCGAGCCGTCCGGCATCGACGAATACACCTGCTATGTCGCCGTATATCCGTTTCGCATTGTGCGTGTGGACATAGTACCCGGGCCGGTACTTGCCGGCTTCGAGCATGCGCCTCGTCCATGCCTTGTAATAGTCGCGCATTGCCTTCGGAGTGTTTTCCATCCGCTCGATATCGAGAAACACGACGGTCCCGGCGGGGAACCCCTCACGCTCGGCGCGCGTTATCGCGTCGTTCGCGTCCTGGGTGCCGCGAGCACCGCTGACAAGGTGGGTCGAGCATCTCTGTCCGGGCTGTGCGCGGGCATACGTTACCGATCTCACGGGGACTTTTTTCTTCACCGTCCGAGTGACTCTTCTGCCTTTCACCGTCCGGGTCTGCCGCACCTTCTTGGTGACCCATTTGGTCGTAACTATGCGCTGCCGCGGCGTGCCACTCCAGACCTGCTGCCCCACGTAGATCACGGCCATTCCCCACCCCATGTTCTCGAGCGTCTCGCGCTTGCCTGCCCACGATTCACCCTTGTGGCAGGGCGCCGAGGGCAGGTAGTAGCCGACCCACTCATAGGGAACGTCTTCATGACGCCACGCGAGCATCGCGTGATCGCCGGGATACGCATAGGTATCGAATCCGAGGTGCTTTCCGGCTCGGAGGTTGGTGGCAATGTTGTCGGTCGCTTCAGCGACCGCCTCGCCGATCGCATCCACGGGATTTGTGGTGGTGCGGTGGACGTGATCGTAGCTGATGACAAAGGGAATCATCAACGCGAACATGAAAAGTGTCTTCAGTCTTGACAATGCAGCACCCCACAGGCCTCTGACAATACGCTCCGCCGCGGTGCAGGCGTACACGATTACTACGCCCCAAGAGGGGTAATTGTTCACGGTTTTTCGAGCTTTTATTTCTCGTCACGGGTCCATTTCTTGCTCGAAGCGGGGGCGCGATCCACCTGATTTCCAGAGGTGCGGCATGGCGGAGTTCCACAAAGTTTCCTGCGCAACCGCTGCGATCGCAGCGTCATTGCTCGGCAGCGCATGCGCTTCGGTCGGCAGTACGCCATCGAGCGATAGCGCCGGCGCAATCGCAAGCTCTGCTGCTCCGTGTTCTGCTGACAACGCAGGCATTACGCTGCCACCGGGTTTCTGCGCATCAGTGTTTGCAGACTCGCTCGGCAGGATTCGCTACCTGGCAGTCGCGCCGAACGGTGACGTCTACGCGTCGATCGACGGGACGCGGCCCGTTCCACAAGGCCAGACCCCGCCCCCGTCACGGGGAGCCTTTGTTGCCCTCAGGGATTCCGACAATGACGGGCGGGCGGACAGGATCGAATACGCCGGGACCCGCGGCAATACCGGAATTGCACTGCGCGGCAACTATCTGTATGTGGATGAAGGCGAGCGGATTGTGCGCTACCCGCGAGCCGCGGGACAGCTCGTCCCGACAATGACACCGGAAGTGATTGTCAGCGGAATGCCTCTGACTCCCGGCCACCGCGCGCGCAACTTCGCGTTCGGGCCTGATGGGTCACTGTACGTGAACGTCGGATCTGCAACGAACAGCTGCCAGGTCAGGGACAGGACGCCCGAATCGCCTGGAGTAGACCCGTGCACCGAGCTTCTGACTCGCGCCGGCATATGGAGGTTCAGCGAAACCGCGGCCAACCAGGGGTTCTCGCAGTCAGCCAGGTATGCGACGGGCGTGCGCAACGGAACGGGCATGGCATTCCTCGGAAGCCAGCTTTACGCGATGACTCACGGGCGGGACATGTTATGGGAGAACTGGCCAAAAGTGTACCCTGACAGTCTTTACGGCACGCACAACCCTGCCGAGAAGCTGCTGCGGGTCGATGAGGGAGACAACTTTGGCTGGCCATACTGCTATTACTCCGTCAACCTGAACAGGCTCGTTACCGCGCCGGAGTACGGCGGCGACGGAACGAAGACAGACCGGTGCGGCGGAAGCGAAGGACCGGCGGCTGCATACCCCGCGCACTGGGCGCCGCTCGACCTGCACTTTTACAGCGGCACGACGTTTCCGGCAAAGTATCGAAGCGGCGTTTTCATCTCGTTCCACGGGTCGTGGAACCGGGCCCCCGGCATGCAGGCGGGCGGGAAGATCGTTTTCCAGCCCTTCGCGAACGGCGAGCCGTCAGGCAAATACGAGATCTTCGCGGATGAATTCGCCGGTCTTCCTGCGACGGAGATCCGGCCGAATCTCGCAAAGCACCGGCCGGTTGGAATTGCAATGGGGCCGGGCGGTGAGCTCTACATCGCCGACGATGCGGGCGGAAGGATCTACAGAATCGTCTACCGAGGGACCTGATCCGCGGACCGTTCGATGATCGCAAGCGTGCATCGCGATACACAAACCAGGCGGCCCTCTTCGTCCTCGATCCTTACCTCCCACACCTGTGTACGGCGGCCGCGGTGCAAGGGAGTGGCGGTCGCGGTCACCGTGCCGGCTCGCTTCGCCCTCAGGTGATTCGCGTTGAGCTCGAGCCCGACCGCTGCCTGCGTCTCTTCATCGACATTCAGGTACGCGCCGATCGACGCTACGGTCTCGGCAAGCGCCGCTGAGGCACCGCCGTGAAGAATGCCGAACGGCTGGAGCGTCCTGTCGTCAACCGGCATCGTCGCCACAACCTTGTCGGGAGTCATCAGCTTCAGCTCGATCCCGATAGCGTCGGCCATTCCCCTCTGGAGCTGCTCTCCGCGGGGCCGCAACTTTTTTTCTTCCGCCGTCACTGCTAGTCGCCGCCGGCCTGTGACTTCGCGGAAATCCTGAGGACCTGGCGGAAGATCTTGGTGACCTGTTTCGGCGGGAGACCGAGGTCTTCCGCGCGCTCGGCGGCGTTGAGGAGAATTTCTTCCTCGCGCTCGTCGTCCCGGAATGACATTCCAACCGCGCGCTTGATGTTTGCCGCGCGCAGCACGATCCCGACGCGGATAGCGAGAAGCCTGATTATCTCGGCGTCGACCTGATCGATTTCGTGGCGCGCCTCAGGCAGGCCGGGGGGCAGCTGTTGGATTCGTGGCATGAATTGTAAACAACGGCCGCCACCCGCAGGATGCAATATCAGGGAGACTGAATCCTCAGGCCGATGGCGCGTATCGCCGGCCTGATCATCCGCCGGTCCTTCGCGGGCAGGCCGTCCCCGTCGAAACCGTCCCACCCGGAGTTCCCTATGAAAAAAAAGTCTCCGCCGACCAGCACGCCATGGGTCGGGTCACGAATCGTGGCGGTGTCCTGTGCCAGCACCCGCGACTCCGTCACTACGCCCCTGCCCCGATCGATCCTCAGCGACAGGATCCGATTGGGCAAAACGCCGTTCTGCACCGCAATGAGCTCGGCGGGAGCCGAGAAGTAGAGTCCATCGATTCCGCTGAGCGCGACAGGAAGATGAGAGTGCATCCACCGGACGGCGCCCGTCGCGAGATCCACCTCGGCCAGACCGCGGATGTAGTCTGCAACGAACAACGACCGTCCGTCACTGCTTAGTGCAGGGCCCTGAGGAGACATGAACGTGCCTTCGGGAACGAGCACCTCCGGCAAAGCGGACCCGTGCCGAATCACATGAACGATTCCGCTCCGGCTGTCAGACACGTAGACATCACCTTCCGGCGAAAGCGTCATGTCACCCGGTGCGGAGCCAAGGTCCGTTGATGAGATGTCATATCGGGCCTGAAGCGCTCCGGTCGCGAGGTCGAAGCGGAGCACCGCGGCTTCGGCAGAGTCTCCTTCGACGAACCCCTCGACGTGAGTCATCGCGACCGTCGTCGCCCACAGATGACCTCTCGCGCTGTCGATCGCCAGACCGAAAATGCCGGCTATACCGGGTGTTCCCTCGGGGATGAAGGGCCCGACACTGCCGTCCGGATGAATGCTCAGGATTGTCTTCTTTCGCACGCTCGACACGAGATACCTGCCACGCGCAGCGTCGTGTACGATGTCCTCGGCGATGAGATCGGCGGCCGGAAGAGTGAGCACCAGGCGCGGCCTCCCGATCGATCGCAGGTTCGCCTCGTTGGTAGTGACAAGTGATTCCCAGTCAGGAAGCTTCCGCAACGGTGCGAGCTCCTTGTCGCCAGCCAGGTCTCTCGTCACACCCATTGCCAGAACCGCTCTCAGAGTGCTGACCGCGGACTCGACGTCGCCCAGGTTGGCGGATGCGCGCGCGATCGCCATGAGAGCCGAGGGATGTCCATTCAACAGCGTGTCGATTGCGGATGCGTGTCGCCTTGCCGAAGCCCAGTCGCCAGCGGTGCGCGCGGCGAGTGCCGCCTTATTGTGGTGATCGTATGCCTCGCGGATTCGCACGTGCGAACTTCCGGGTTCGACCGCCTGGCAATAACCGGAGTCGGGCGTGAGCGGGAATGCAAGAAGGATCGCCGCAAGATGGAGTAGCAGCGGCCGGATTGTCTGATTCATCATCGGGCCGACGTTATTCGGCGGCGGCTAAACAGACAACGAACCAGGGCCGACTCGAACTTCGAGCGGGACGAGTCGATTCTCCGCGATGACGAGAAGAAATCCGGCGTTATCCAGCTTGAAGCCGACTGTGGGGTCGCAGCGCAAAGAGCGACCGCCGGCTGTATGATTCCGTCCATGCCCCAGGGGCCGGCACCGCTTTATCTCAGAGGTTTCATCAGCGCTCTTGTCGTCTGGATGGCGCTCGCCGCTGCACGCTCGGCGATACTCATCGGGCTTGGCAGCGGCACGACGCCGTGGTGGAAGATCGTGTCACTCAATGCCGTGAACGCGATTACATGGACCTTGATCACGCTGGCCGTTCGCAACCTGTCGCTTCGCATCAGGGATCGCACGCTTTTTTTCCGGATAGGGTGCCACATAGCGGCGATAGTCCTGGTGGGGATCATCGACGTGTTCGTGAGGCGGACGGCGCACGAATTGATGATCGGACCTGCGCCGCTGACCTTTCTGCAGACGGTGATCTATTACGTCGATCTCACGGTTCTCAGCTACATTCTCGCCATCTGGCTTGCCAGCGTCATCGACGCCCGCGATCGGCTGTTCTGGCAAACGCGCCACGAGATTGCATTGCGGGCGCAGCTTGCCAGAGCGCGCCTCAGCTATCTCCACGCCCAGTTGCAGCCTCATTTCCTCTTCAATGCCCTCGGCACCGTTTCCGAGCAGATCTTCGAGAATCCGGCGTCCGCCGTACGGACGTTCAGGCAGCTGCTGGCGGTGCTGCGCGCAGCAGCGTCACGCGATGCCGCAGAGATTCCGCTTGAAGAGGAGGTTGAAAGTCTCATGCCCTATCTGGAGGTTCAGCGGACGAGGTTCAGCGACTGGCTCGAGATAGAGCTCGACATACAACCCGATGCCGCCGGCGTGAGCGTGCCGCCTCTCATTCTCCAGCCGCTTGTCGAGAACTCGATAAGACACGGCCTCCGCGGGAGATCGAGCAAGGGCCGGGTCACTATTACTGGCAGGGTCAGGGGCGACCGCCTCGTTCTCTCAGTCCATGACAACGGCGCGGGATTGAGCGCCGCGCGGGAGTCGCTCAGGAGCGGCGTCGGACTTAGCAACACTGAGGAGCGCCTGAGGACTCTCTACGGCAGCGACGCCCGGCTCCGTCTTTTCAACGACGACCTGGGCGGCGCGATCGCGGAAGTGTCGATCCCGGCGCGGCGCGGAATATCCGACAGCACTGAGCCAGATCCCGCGGCCCCGGAGACTGTGGTCACGCGGGAGGATGGCTTCGTGCAGAGACATCCTTTTCTCGCGCTCGCCGGAGGCTGCCTCCTGGCGAGCGCGCTCTGGACTCAGCAGAGCTACGTCTATCTCACGCTCAGCGGCCGGTTGGGAGACCGGAGTCTCGCGGATATAATCGTTGACGATTTCGTGCTTGTGTCGCTGTGGGCGTTGATGGTTCCGATCGTGATCCTGATTTCCCGCCGCGTCCCGGTGGCGGGGCCGCGGTGGGCGCTTCATGCGCTCGTTCATGCTGTGGCGGCCATCGTTCTTGGACTCGCACACGCGTCGGCGGCTGCCGCGTACCGGGGCGGTGACTACACTGCACTCTCTCAATTCCGCGGCAGCTTCGGCATCACCCTGCTCGTATATCTGGGTGTAGTTGCCTACTCGCACCGCAGGATACTCGACGAATGGCTTGCAGCGCGTCACCTCGCCGCGTTGCGGATAAGCGCGGGGATTACCGAGACAAGGATAGCAGCGGCATCGATGGCGGTCGCCCCGGAGTCACTCGACTTCACTCTCAATGAGCTCGAGAGGTATGCGGTGGACAATCCGCTTAAGGCTGAACAGGCGATCGCTCGCCTCGGAAGCGAGCTTCGCGCTACGCTTGAAGCCGGCTATGAAGGACAGCCTGCGCCGCTCGATTCAGGCCTGGCCGGGACGTCCGCCGGAGAAAATCGAGTAAAACGCTTCGCGATGGGTGCGTGACAGGCGAAGCTTGGCTCCGCTCTGCATCACGACGATCGCGTCACCGCTGAACCAGGGCTGAACCTCGTGGACTTTGTCGATGTTCACGATGAATCGCCGGTGTATCCTGATGAAATGCCGAGGATCGAGCCGGGCCTCGAGCTCGGCAGCGGTCTTTCTCAGCATGTAGCGCGAGCCGCCGGCGTTGAGGCGAAGGTAATTTCCGTCTGTCTCGAACGACTCGACATCGCGGGTGCGCACGACCCTGATTCCGCCGCCGACGGGCACGGCGATCCGCTCGAGGTGCTGGCCGGCATCGCGCATACCGGAGACCGGCTGGCGGTTCGAGCCGATGCGCATCCTTGCCCGCTCCATCGCCTTCTGGAATCTCGCGGTATCGTATGGCTTGAGCAGGTAATCCGTGGCGTTCACGTCAAATGCCCGAATCGCAAATTCGTCGTATGCCGTAACGAAGATGACGTATGGCATTCTCTGCGCCGGGATCCTCTCGAGAACCTCGAAGCCGTCGACGTCTGGCATCTGGACATCCACGAAGGCAAGATCAACTTGGTTCGCGGTGATTGCGTCGATTGCTGTTTGCCCTCCGACGCACTGCGCGACGACCTCGACGTCGGCCTCGTGCTGGAGCAGCCTCACGAGGCGCCGGCGAGCCATTGGCTCATCGTCAGCAATCACGACGCGGATCATCAGGCAATGGTGGGTGCGGGAGACGCCGAAGGCAAGAATGGCGGGATGGGCTGAGTTCCAGGAGGGATGAACCGCAGAGACGCAGAGACTCGCTGCGGACTGCGGACATGCTGCGGACTGCGGACTGCGGACTCGCTGCGGACTCTGAACGCGGACTGCTGCTGACCGTGGAGCAGCTGCTTGCGTAGCGGGTTGGTCGCTGGCGCAGCATCTTTGGCAAACAACCGGGCGGCTGCGCCCGAACCATCGAGTCACATGACAGACACAAAACGCGAACCCGGCGGACGCACAGAACCAGCCGTCATCGACATTCCGGCTGAGGATTTCCGCCGTCTCGGCCATCAACTCGTCGACGATGTCGCCGCGCTACTCGACGGTCTACGCGAGCGGCCGGTTGCGCCGGGCCTCGAGCCCTCGGAATTGCGAGCTCGCCTCGGAAGCGCATCTATGCCGGCCCACGGGGCAGATCCAGCAGACATCCTCGCCGACGCGACGAAGTTTCTATTTGCTAACTCGACATTCAACGGTCATCCCCGGTTTTTTGGCTACATCACGGCATCCGCGGCCCCAATAGGCATACTTGGCGAAATGCTTGCGGCGGCTGTGAACCCCAATGTCGGAGGGTGGATTCTTTCTCCGGCCGCAACCGAAATAGAACTCCAGACAGTTCGCTGGATGGCGGAGTTAACAGGCTTTCCTGCGGACTCCTCGGGAATTTTCGTGAGCGGTGGGAACATGGCGAACATCCTCTGCTTTCTCGCCGCAAAAGCGAAAGTTGAGTCTGCCGCGAAGCTCCGCTGTTATGCCTCGGCCGAGACTCACACCTGGATAGACAAGGCGCTCGATATCTCCGGGCTCGGCCCCGAGTCAATCGTTCGTCTCGCTATTGATGACAACGAGCGGATCGATCCTGTTGAGCTGCGAGATGCGATCGAGCGCGACCGCCAGGCCGGGATGACGCCCTTCCTTGTCATCGCGACTGCGGGAACGACAAACACCGGTGCCGTTGACCCGATTGGCGAGGTGGCTGACGTCTGCAGTGAATCAGGCGTCTGGCTCCACGTCGACGGCGCCTACGGAGCCCCGGTCGCCGCGCTGCCCGACGCTTCTCCCGATCTCAAGGCAATCTCACGCGCTGATTCGCTGGCGATCGATCCGCACAAATGGCTCTACGCGCCTCTCGAGGCAGGTTGCACGCTTGTTCGGAATCGCGATGATCTCCTCCGCGCCTACTCGCACCACCCCCACTACTACCATTTCGCCGAGGCGGAGGGCGAGCCAGGGACGAACTTTCACGAGTTGGGCTTGCAGAACTCCCGGGGCTTTCGCGCGCTGAAGGTCTGGCTTGCGATGCGGCAGGTCGGGCGCGCGGGTTACGTCGAGATGATCGAGCAGGACATCGCACTGGCCCGCGAGATGTTCGATGCAATCAGCGCAGAGGAAACGCTGGAGGCGCGTACGTGTGAGCTGAGCATCGTCACCTTTCGCTATGTGCCGCCGGATCTCAGGGACACTGTTGAAGAATCGGCGGAATACCTCAACAGGCTGAACGAGGACATCGTCACCGCGCTACAGCTCGAAGGTGAGATCTTCGTGTCCAACGCGACGATTCGCGGAACGTTTCTTCTCAGGGCCTGCATCGTGAATTTCCGCACGACCACAGCTGACGTGCGCGCTGTGCCCGAAGTTGTCGTCAGGGTCGGCAGGAGGATCGATGCTGAGCTTCGTGCCGGGCCGCCGACGGCAATCCCGGCTCAGGGCGCGGGGTCAGGAAAACGTCCAACTGTTTCGTGAGCGATGAGTTGGAGAAAGCGAACTATCCCCTCCGGGACTGCTAGAGGAACTTGCGCGACGACCGCGGTGCCCGGCAGCTGGCGCGCGTCCTTGCCGGTCACCCGCTCGTAGATGACGAGCGCGGCGAGGTAAGTCCCAAGCGGACCAGGATGATATCCGTCGGAGCCGTAAAGCTCGATCGACGGGTCAGCCTCGCGGACCGCGCGCCACGCCTCGCCGACAGGTAGAAACACTCCACCTTCGACGGATTGCGAGGCAAGAAGCGCTGACTGCCTCACCGCGTCGAAAAGGTGGGGCTGGTGCATCTGGGGCCATGGCATCAGCACGGCCGTGCGGCCTCCAGCCGCTTTTACATGAGGATCAATGAGTTTGGCCGCGATGATCAGCGTGTCGCGATTCAGCTGGGTGGTCGTCGGGCCCTGCTGAAGCACGACATAGTCCCATGGCTGTGACCTTATCACATCGACCGCGTTGCTCATGCCGAGGACGTGGTCGATTACCGCGAAGTTCGGGAGTGCCACCTCGAGAACGCGGATTGTGTCACCCGATGAATCGCCAAGTCCGGCCACTGTCTGCGGAAGGCTGTTGGTGTACGTGAGGCTGTTGCCGATGAAAAGAACCCGCTTCCCTCCTGGGGGAAGCTGCGAGATTTTCGGATCGGTGATGTCGAGCTTCAGGCAACCGGTGAGCAAGGCGATGAGCCCCGCCGCGATTGCGGTCGCCGACATGATTCGGGAGATGTGTTTCATGCGCAAAGGGTGTCTCTCTGCCTTGCGCAGCACCAAATATCCGGGCCGAATCGTTCAGGGGCAGTGACGAGTCGAAGCCCCCGGCGCACTGTCCGCGAGATTCGTACGGCCGTAGCTCTGTCAGACTTTCCCTGACGCCGTGTGGGGCATGCCTCGATTGACCCATCAAGATGCATTGATGCATATTGCGACCTTGTCGAACACGACAACGGCGGATACTGCTCTGATCATCCAGCGCATGAAGGCGCTCAGCGACGAGAAACGGCTCCGCATCCTGGAGCTACTCGCGGGCGGTGAGCGTTGCGTGTGCGACCTGACGGATGCCCTGCACGCCGGTCAGTCGCTGCTGTCCTTCCATCTGAAGACGCTGAAGGACGCGGGCCTGGTCCGCGACCGCCGCGCCGGCCGATGGGCGTACTACTCCACCAATGCCGAGGCCCTGGCCGAGCTGGAGGAAGTCATCAGGGGTCTCATGGAATCGGCTGAACCGGCGCCATGGCGCGAAGACGCATGCTGCGACTGAGTTTTTTTGCCATTGTTCATCAATCGCGGTTGATGCGATGTCATGGCGTCGCGGGCAACTACCACAGCAAGGAGCATTCTCATGTCTGAGTCAGTGACTGGCCGCCTGTCGTTTCTCGACCGCTACCTGACCGTCTGGATCTTCACGGCTATGGGGGTCGGCGTCGCGCTCGGCTATTTCCTCCAGGCGCCGGTGGAAGCGTTCAACGCGCGGCTGACGATCGGTGAGCACACCAATGTGCTCATTGCGATCGGTCTGATCCTGATGATGTATCCGCCCCTCGCGAAGGTGAAGTACGAGCTGATGCCGAAGGTGTTCGCGGACACGCGCATCCTCGGACTGTCGCTCGTGCAGAACTGGATCATTGGACCGCTCCTCATGTTCGGTCTTGCCGTGGCCTTCTTCGGTTTCATCGCCCCGGCGCTGTTCGGGCCGGATCCGCGCTGGGGCTACTACATGGTGGGCCTCATCCTGGTCGGCATCGCCCGCTGCATCGCAATGGTGCTCGTGTGGAACCAGCTCGCGCGGGGCAACAGCGAGTACGCCGCGGGCCTGGTCGCCATGAACAGCGTGTTCCAGATCTTGACCTTCGGCTTCTACGCGTGGCTGTTCGTCACGGTGCTGCCGCCGCTTTTCGGACTCCAGGGCAGCGTCGTGGACGTCAGCATAGGCCAGATCTTCTCGAGCGTCATGATCTACCTCGGGATTCCCTTCGCCGCCGGTATTCTCAGCCGCGTGGTGCTGCTGCCGATCAAGGGGCACGAGTGGTACGACCGTGTCTTCGTGCCGAAGATCTCTCCCGTCACGCTGTTCGCCCTGCTGTTCACGATCGTGGTCATGTTCAGCCTTCAGGGCGAGCGCATGATCCGGCAGCCACTGGATGTTCTCTGGATCGCAGTGCCGCTGTCGTTCTACTTCGTGATCATGTTCCTCGTGAGCTTCCTGATGGCGCACCGTCTGGGCGCAGATTACGGCCGGAGTGCGACGCTCGCGTTCACCGCATCGGGCAACAACTTCGAGCTGGCGATCGCGGTCGCCATCGCGGTTTTCGGCATCTCGTCACCTGTCGCTTTCGCAACCGTTGTCGGACCGCTCGTGGAAGTGCCGGTGCTCATTGGGCTCGTGCATGTCAGCCTCTGGCTCAGGCGTCGACTGTACGGCGGAAGAACCGGCGACCAGCTGGTCGATGCTGCGATGGAGGCGAGCGCTGAGGATGGCCGTGTCGCCGCCCCAGCCGGCAATGCAGACGTGGCGGGCGCGACAGTGCGTTCGACCGCGGCTGCACTGAAGGCGCTCGATGACGATGGGTGCGACACGACCCGGAACGTCGCGACGCGAACTCGCCGAGCGTGACCTGCCGCCCGCCCTTCGCTTATCTGCAGTGGAGCTGACGATGCTCCCCTAGCGGTGCGTCACAAAATCTCGCCCGTTGCAAGCCAGTTTTCCAAAATCCGTTTGATCCGGTGATTTCTATTTTTCCGGCACGCGACAACGAAGGGCCCCGGGGGATGTGCCCGCAAATTCTACGAAAGAGCCGACGAACCTTCCTGCCGTTCTTCCCGTCTCAACGCGGGACCGGAAACCCTGTCGTGTGGGGGCGTCTTGACAGGATACTGCCGCCAGTTGGCAGCCCGGGGTTTACATACGCCACCAGCAGGGGTTATCGAGCGCTAGCGAGCGGGTTATCCAAGCCTTCACGGCTTCATCACCATCAGCTTCGTGACGCTGCCGCGCGAACATGATGGCGTCCTCACCGCCCGCGAAACCGTAAGCCCAGATCGCGGCGCGCCGAAGTCCCGGACTTGGATCCGTCCCAGCCGTGACACGCAGCGCGGCTAGTGACGCGTCACCTCCAAGAAACGCGAGGCAGGCGATCGCCGCCTCCCGCTCATCTTGTTCTGATGACTGCAGGGATGGCAGGACCAGGGTTTCGTCGCGGATTTTCCCCAGTTCGCTTTTCGCGATAGCCGCGTACGTGGAACAGTCGTACCCTCCACCGCGCTCAGCCAGTCCGCTAACGACGTCGAACCGGTCATAACCCGCCCGCCATACGTACTTGCCGCTTGGTGTCTGTCGCTTTCGTCGCGTTCGTCCGATCTCCTGTATGGGCGAAAGAAAAATATAGGTCCGGCCATTGTTGACATCAGGAAACGCGTCCCGTGCCAGCC
>JBPPMU010000358.1:0-3486 GCA_051306215.1 Gemmatimonadaceae bacterium
TCATTTTCAGGGAGCAAGCTTCACCACTCAAGGCAATCCCAAATGACAACACAAACCGACGCGCGCCCGCCCCTCACAATCCTCACCGAAGAAGAAGAGATGTTCCGCGATGCAGTCGCGGGATTCGCTGAAGAAGAGGTAAGGCCCCGCGTGATGGAGATGGAGCGCGCCGCCCAGCTCTCGCCCGACCTCATCCCGAAATACTTCGACCTGGGACTCATGGGAATCGAGGTCCCCGAGGAATACGGCGGCGCGGGCGGGTCGCTCTTCATGGTGACACTCGCCGTCGAGGAAATCAGCAAGATCGACGCATCATCGGCGATCCTCTGCGATGTCCAGAACACCCTCGTCAACTATCCGATAAACCGCTACGGGTCGGACGCGCAGAAAGCGAAGTACCTGCCGATGCTGACATCCGACACTGTTGGTGCGTATGCGCTCTCCGAATCAGGCTCCGGATCCGACGCTTTCAGTCTCGCGGCAAAAGCCGAGCTGAAGGATGACAAGTGGATCCTCAACGGGCAGAAACTCTGGATAACTAACGGCTACGAGGCTGGGATCTTCGTGATATTCGCCAACGCGAACCCGTCAGCCGGCTACAAGGGAATCACTGCATTCATAGTCGAGCGCGGGTTCCCCGGCTTCTCTGTCGGGAAGAAAGAAGACAAGCTCGGCATCCGTGCCTCGAGCACGGTCGAGCTGCTCCTCGACAACTGCGAAGTGCCCGAAGAAAACGTGCTCGGCCCCGTAGGCCAGGGATACAAGATCGCGATCGAGACCCTGAATGAGGGGCGCATCGGCATCGGGGCGCAGATGATCGGAGTCGCCCAGGGGGCACTTACGGCCGCCATCGACTACCTCAATGAACGGAAGCAGTTCGGAAAGTCGCTTAGCGAGTTCCAGGGTATCCAGTTCCAGGTCGCACAAGCGGCGACAGATCTCGAGGCGGCACGACTTATGGTCTACAACGCATCGCGCCTGAAGGATGCGGGACGCGACATCGCGCGCGAAGGGGCGATGGCGAAACTATTCGCGTCACAGGTGTGCGAGCGCGTTACGTCACTGTGCGTGGAGCTGTTTGGCGGCTACGGTTATACCAAGGACTACCCGGTCGAGAAATTCTATCGTGACGCGAAGATCGGCACGATCTACGAAGGCACCTCTAACATGCAGCTCCAGACAATTGCAAAGGCGGTCCTGAAAGGATGATCAACAATCGATCCCGTGGTTTTGTGTTTTTCTCCGCGACCGTCGCCGTCTTCGCGTCCTCCGCGGCAACGGTTCCTGTTGCCGCACAGATATCCCAGCAGGAATACTCCTCGCGCCGCTCCGCTGTAGTTACGGAACTTCCGGACGGAGTGCTGCTCGCGTTCGGATCCCCGGCCGGTGTAGCCGATTACATCCCGTGGTACCAGGCTCCGCACTTCAACTATCTCACCGGCCTCAGCGAACCCGATGCCGCATTCCTCATGGTCGTCAGGAACGGTGCGATCTCGGGACAGCCGATTTTGTTTGTCCTGCCGAGTGATCCGGCACGGGAGGTGTGGGAGGGTCACCGGCTTGGAGTCGATGCCGCGAAGCGGACCTATGGCTTCGACGCGCGGCCGACTGCCACGCTCGACCGCGTGCTCGACTCTCTCTTCACTGCGGGAGCACCCAGGACGCTGCACGTCGTAGGCGATTACCGTCCTGGACGCACTCTCCGAACGATTGTCGACCAGCGCGTCGAAGCGATAACAGCGCGCAACCCGGGTGTCACTGCGCAATCGATCAATGGCCGGGTCAACGCCCGGCGGGCGGTGAGAACCTCCGCCGAGCTCGACCTCTTGAGGAAGGCGATATCGATAACTGTCGATGCCCACCGCGAAGCCGCGAGGGCGATCGAGCCGGGTCTGAACGAGTTCGAGATACAGGCGCTGATCGAGTACACCTTCCGCCGCAACGGCGCAGAACGTCCGGGATTCGGCTCGATAGTGGGGTCGGGACCGAACTCGACGACTCTCCATTACAAGAGGAACGACAGGTTCATCCAGCCCGGCGAAGTGATAGTGATAGACATTGGCGCCGCCTACCGCGGATACGTGGCTGACGTCACCCGCACATATCCCGCGAACGGAACTTTCTCACCGGCCCAGCGCGATATCTATTCGGCTGTCCGCGCGGCGCAGGTCGCGGCCGAGAATGCGGCAAGAGTGAATGGTCCCGCCGGGGCCCTGAGCCAGGCGGCGCAGGCTTCACTCGCCCAGTCCCTCACCAGCCTCGGCCTTATTGAATCGGCGAGTGCAACGTATGACTGCGGAACCGGCTCGCAGTGCACTCAGCTCTCGCTCTACTACATGCATGGCCTCGGACACCCGATCGGCCTCGACGTGCACGACCAGGGCGCTTCAACGGGCTCGGGCAGCCTCGTGCCCGGGAGCGCATATACGATCGAGCCAGGGATTTACGTTCGTGCAAGCCTGCTCGAGATAATCCCCGATACTCCTGCGAACAGGGCTATGATCGCGAAGATCCGCCCAGCGGTTCAGAAGTATGCGAACATCGGAGTCCGCATCGAGGATGATTACATCGTTACAGCGAACGGAATCGAGTGGGTGTCGCAGGCACCGCGCGAGATCGCTGAAATCGAGGCTCTCATGCGCGAGCCGTGGACCGGCCCTTCACCGCGTGATCCAGTCAAGGTTGAGTGGTACCGCTCAACAGCCCCTCGCGCACCCTGACCGCCTTCGGAGGCGCGCTCGCCATCTCGATTATCCGGCGCGTCTCGATCGTGTTGAATCTCACCGGGGCATTCAGCGTCAGTCGCTGGGTGCCCCGCCTTATTTCGATCGGCAGGGTTCCACCGGGCGGCGTCGCGGCGAACCGCTCGTTGAACTTCTCGGTGAATTGCGGGTCTGCCGCATCGAGCCCGCCCACACTCAGCAGATAGTCGCCGAGCCGTACACCGGCCGTCGCGCCCGGCCCGGAGACAACGACCTGCATCACGCGCAGTCCCTCCTCATCGGGCGAAACCGAGATTCCAAGTGATGGCTGGACAGTCCGGTCGACGAGCAGGCGAAGGCCGGCAAGTGGGAGGATGCTGTCGTAAGGGTATACATCGCGTCCGTCGATGAAACGCTTCTCGAAATCGGCAAAGGAGGCGCCGCCCGCAGCACGTGAGACAGCGGCCCACCAGTCCTGATTCGTGAACCCGCGTCCCCTCTTGTACGTGTTGTCGTAGAGATCGCGCATCACCGTATCGAGTGACCCGCGGTTGTCGCTAGCATCGCGGATGAGGATGTCGAGCAGCAGTCCCGCCACCGAACCCTTGTCATAATACAGATAGTGCGTGCCGTTCACGGGGTGAATCCACGCCGAGAGCGAAGCATCCTCGAGAGCGGTGGGCGGGTTGCCCGCTATCGACTCGATCTTCCCCGTCGTCGTCGCGAAGAACTGGTACGGGGTTATCGTCTTTCCGCGAAGCTGGGTGAGATCAGCGTAATAGTC
>JBPPMU010000359.1:0-5000 GCA_051306215.1 Gemmatimonadaceae bacterium
AGGTCGTGATGGTGCAGGTGCGAGGCAAGATCGCAAAGACGAAGGGTGTTGCACGCGTCGACGGCGAAATTGTGGCAGAGGCCGAGATGGCCGCAATGGTCCGGGATAGATGAGGTTCCAGGGGATTCACCCGACGGCGATCGTCTCCTCCGGGGCGCGACTGGGGGAGAGGGTGGAGATCGGCCCTTTTGCGATTGTCGGCGACGGCTGCGAGGTCGGCGACGACAGCGTTCTTGCGCCCCGTGCGACGCTCGAGCGGGACGTGAAGCTCGGCGCCGGCGTGCGAGTCGGAAACAGCAGCGTGCTCGGAGGGCCACCGCAGGATCTCAAATACGCAGGTGAGCACACGACAGTCGAGATCGGTGACGGCACAGTGATCCGCGAGTTCGTGACGATCAACCGGGGGACATCGCAGTCGTTCAAGACGAGTGTCGGGAGCAAGTGCCTGCTGATGTCGTACGTCCACCTTGCCCACGACTGTCATCTCGGCGACGGCGTAATACTCGGCAACAGCGTGCAGCTTGCCGGGCATGTGATAATCGAAGATCGCGCTACACTCTCTGGCCTTTCGGGCGTTCACCAGTTCGTGCGCATCGGCCGCAACGCATTCATTGGCGGGTGCTCCCGCGTGTCGAAGGATATTCCTCCGTTCCTCAAGGCGGTGGGAAACCCGGTGAGACTCTACGGATTGAACGGTGTCGGGCTGCAGCGAAGTGGCTTTCCGGAAGAGGTGATACGGGAGCTCAAGCGGGCGTATCGACTGTTCTTCCGGTCAGACCTCAACCTTTCGCAGGCGATGCAGCGGGCAGAAACGGAGCTTGAGCTTTTTCCGGAAGTGCGGGAGCTGATGCAGTTCGTGGAAGGCAGCGGGCGGGGAGTAGTAATCTGACGCAGCCGGTCAGGATCGGGGTTATCGGCGCGGGAAGCCTTGGCTTTCACCATGTCAGGATACTCCGCGACATGGAGACTGTCGCGCTCGCCGGTTTCGTCGAAGCGAGGGATGACCGCGCAATCGAGGTCGCTGCCGACTTGGGAGTAAGGCGATATGCGGATGAGGCCTCGCTGCTCGCCGATGTCGACGCAGTGACGATCGTCGTTCCGACGCCTGCGCATTACGCCGTCGCCCGTGCTGCTCTCGAGGCGGGCAAACACGTCTTCATCGAGAAGCCGATCACCGCCACACTCGCTGAAGCAGACGAGCTCCTGCACATCGCCGAGCGGAACGGGTGCATCGTTCAGACAGGTCATGTCGAGCGCTTCAACCGCGCTGTCAGAGCTGCGCTTCCATATGTGTCGCGACCACGCTTCATAGAGAGCGAGCGACTCGCGCTGTTCAGCGTGCGCGGTTCCGACGTGGCGGTCGTGCTCGACCTCATGATCCACGACATCGACCTCGTCCTCACCCTCGTGGGTGATACGGCCGAGGAGATATCGGCAGTGGGCGTTCCGGTTCTCACTCCGATGCTGGATATCGCGAATGCGCGCGTGACATTCTCGTCCGGCGCGGTGGCGAACATCACGTCGAGCAGGATCTCGCGTGACAGGGTGCGAAAGATCCGCATCTTCCAGGAGAGCGGGTACATGTCCCTCGACCTCGCAGCCGGAACCGGGCATTTCTTCAGGCTCAAGGAGAAGATGGATCCCACCCGGCCGCTCGCGGGGCCCGTCAACATCGCCGACTACGTCGATCACGTTGCGCTCACTGCGCCCGAAGGTGAGCCGCTGAGGCTCGAGTTTGACAGCTTCGTGTCGGCGCTTCGCGGAGACAGTCCGGTCGTCGTCACCGGCGAGGATGGCAAGCGCGCGCTCGCCGTCGCGCTCAGAATCGTGGCGGAGATAGAGCGCACGCTGCCAGCCCTCACCGGGGACAAAGCCGCAGGCCGTGCCTGAGGTCCTCTTCGTTGCTGGAGAGGCTTCGGGAGATCTTCACGCGGCGGGTGTTGCAGACGAGCTGCGCCGGCTCCGTCCCGATCTCGAGCTGACGGGATTCGGCGGGCCGCTGATGGAGCGCGCCGGCGTGAAGCTCTTCGACAGGTACGAATCCGGGGTGATGGGATTCCTCGAGATACTGAGGCACATCCCGCGGCACATCGCCCTGCTCGACAAGGTTCGCGCGCGTCTTGCGCGCGGTGACGTCAGGCTGCTCGTCGCGGTCGATTATCCCGGCTTCAACATGAAAGCCGCCGCTGCAGCGAAGGAAGCTGGAATTCCTGTGCTTTATTACGTCACGCCCCAGGTGTGGGCGTGGGGCGAGGGGCGGATCCCGAAACTTGCGAAGATCGTCAGCAAAGCGGCGGTGATTCTGCCGTTCGAGGAGCCTCTGCTGCGAGGGCATGGAATCGATGCAACTTTCGTCGGTCATCCGCTGCTCGACCGGGTCGGCGTCATGCCGTCGCGGTCAGAAGCGCGGTCGGCGCTGGGTCTTGAAGGCGACGCCCCGGTGCTGGCGCTGTTTCCGGGCAGCCGGCAGCAGGAGATCGACAGGCACATAGATGATTTCGTGGAAACCGCGAGGGAGCTCGAGCGCACGGTTCCCGGGCTTCGTACGATCGTCAGCGTCGCACCATCGATCACGCTCGACCCGGCTCGTTGTCCCTTCAGGCTGGTGCACTCGGCGTCGTTCACAGTGCTTCGCGCCGCCGATGCCGCGCTCTGCAAGAGCGGCACTACGACGCTCGAGGCCGCGATCGCAGACTGTCCCCTCGCAGTGGCGTACAGGACGAGTGAGGTTTCGTATTTTCTGGCGAAGCTGATGGTCAAGATCCCGCACATCGGCCTTGTAAACGTTGTCGCGGGCAGGGAAGTCGCGAGGGAATTCGTGCAGGACGATCTCGTTCCTCATGACGTGGCGGTCGAGCTCAGGCTGCTTCTCGACGAATCGAGCGCGGAGCGCGCCCGGGTTCTCGGGGGCCTTGCGGAAGTGAGATCGAAGCTTGGCGAACCGGGGGCGGCCGAGCGCGTCGCGCGTCTGGCAAGCGACCTGGCAGGATGAAGGACGCTCGTGGAACGAGCGACCTGTCTCCGGGAGTAAAACTCTCACTGCTTGCCGGGAGCGGGGTTATCAGGGCGCTCGCGTCGACATGGCGTTATCGCGTTATCGGGGGCAGCCGACTCGAGAAGTTGAGAGCTGAACGGACTCCGATCGTCTTCGCGTTGTGGCACGGTCAGATGCTCCCGCTTCTCTGGCATCATCGCGGCCAGGGCGTTGCCGTGCTTGTGAGCGAGCACAAGGACGGGGAAGTCATCGCCCGGATTCTTCAGTCGATGGGGTATGGCCTGATTCGCGGCTCGACGTCGCGCGGCGCGGGCCGTGCATTGCTGGGTCTCGTGAAAACCTTGAGAGAGGGAAACGATGTTGCCGTAACGCCAGACGGCCCGCGCGGCCCGCGCCACAGGTTTGCCGCCGGTGCCGCTGTTGCAGCGCATCGTGCTGAGGCCCCGATTCTGGCAACCGTCGCACACGTCGATCGCTTCTGGCAGCTGAAGACCTGGGACGGGTTCATGATTCCCAAGCCATTCGCCCGGATTACCGTTGCGTATGGGGAGCCGTCGCGAGTCGAGGCGTCATCGCCTCGTGAGGCTGCCGAACATGCAGCGCGCCTCGAATCGATGATGAATGACGTGCAGCGAGTCGCGTCATTGTGATCGAGAAACTGTGGGCCGGCGAGACGATCGGGCATCGCATCGGCCGCGCGGCGCTCGCCCCTCTGGAGGGTTTGTACAGGTCTGCCGTCGCTGTCCGAGGAGGTCTGTTCACTCACGGAATCCTGAATGTCACCAAGGCACCGATCGACGTGATAAGCGTGGGCAATCTCACCGTTGGGGGCACGGGGAAGACTCCTGTGAGCGCGTGGCTCGCCACGCGCCTTGCAGCTCTCGGCCGTCGGCCCGCTATCGTTTTGCGCGGCTATGGGGACGACGAGCCGATCGTCCACTCCCGCCTGAACCCGGGCATCGACGTAATTGTCGAAGCCAACAGGGCGAAGGGTATATCTCGCGCCGCTGCCTCAGGGGCGGATGTAGCCGTACTCGACGATGCGTTTCAGCATCGGGCGGTAGATCGCGATCTCGACATCGTGCTCATCAGCGCAGATGGCTGGACCGGCAGGCACCACATGCTTCCCGCCGGTCCATATCGCGAGTCTCCAAAGGGGATCCGCCGGGCATCACTCGTGATCCTGACCGCGAAGGCGGCTTCCCCGGAGCTTGTCGAACAGGCGCGGCGATGGATACGGAGCACGAGCCCGGAGACCCCACTCGTCTCGCTCCGGCTTGTGCAGTCCGCGCTCATCCGGGTCGTGCCTCCCGGTGAGGAGCTGCCTGTCGCATCGCTCGATGGACGGAGGGTTCTGGCGATTTCGGCGATCGGAGACCCGGGCGCTTTCTTCCGCCAGATCGAGGCGGCAGGCGCGACTGTGGTGCCACTCAGATTTCCCGATCATCATGCATTTACGGGGCGCGACGTTCGCAGGGCGACGGCGCTGGCGAGGGGGATCGATATGGTCGTGTGTACTCTGAAGGACGCGGTCAAGCTCGCTCCGATATGGCCTGCCGGGGGAGTCCCGTTATGGTATGTTTCCCTGTCAGTCGAGATCGAGAGCGGAGAGGCCGTGCTCGACGAAATGCTCAGGCGGCTTCCCGGCCGCCGAGGCTGACGACTGCCGACTCATTCATGGGCGCAGGAGCGCGTTCGGCGCCTAATATTTCCGATCAATGACCGATAACAGCATACGCTCTGACACACTTGTAAGGCCCGAGAAAGACACTTTTCTCCCGGATGAGAATCCATTCGAGGGGATGATGCAGCGGTTCGACCGGGCCGCCGAGCTTTTGAACCTCGAGCCGGGGCTCTACAGCGTCCTTCGACATCCGGAGAAGCAGATAATCGTCTCTGTGCCCGTAACGAGAGACAACGGTGAGGTTGAGGTCTATACGGGATATCGTGTTCTCTACAACACGTCGCGCGGCCCCGCGAAAGGCGGGATCCGCTTCGACATGCA
>JBPPMU010000360.1:0-3606 GCA_051306215.1 Gemmatimonadaceae bacterium
ATGAACCGTGTCGGCGTCGACGGAAAAGGAGAAAGCGTCTGGCTCGCATGGTTCCTCATCGACACCCTTCGCGGATTTGCCGGACACGTTGAGAAGCGCGGGGATTCAAAGACCGCGACGGAGCTGCGCGAGCAGGCAGACAGGTACAAGGCCGCTGTCGAGGCGTCGGCGTGGGATGGTGCATGGTACAGGCGCGCATACTACGACGATGGCGCGCCGCTAGGATCGATCGAGAGCGACGAGTGCAAGATCGACTCTATCGCGCAGTCATGGAGCGTAATCTCCGGGGCGGGTGACCCGGCGAGAAGTGTCCAGGCGATCGAATCGCTTATCGAACATCTCGTTCGCGAAGATGCGCGCCTCATCATGCTGCTCACGCCACCGTTCGAGAAAGGCACACACGATCCCGGCTACATCCAGGGATACCTGCCTGGCGTGCGGGAAAACGGGGCGCAATACACCCATGCTGCGTTATGGGCAGCGCTCGCCTGCGCGAGGCTCGGACAAGGTGGCCGCGCGATGCATCTGTATCAGATGATCAACCCTGTAACGCATGGCATCACGCCTGATCACGTAGCGACATACAAGGTCGAGCCGTACGTAGTGGCCGCCGACGTTTACACTGCGGAAGGACACCTCGGGCGCGGCGGCTGGACATGGTACACCGGCTCGGCGAGCTGGCTCTACCGGGTAGGGCTCGAGGCGATCCTCGGCTTCACCCTGCGTGCCGATACGCTCGAGATCAAGCCATGTATTCCGTCGTCATGGAAGGGATTCGAGGTCGACTACCGGTTCGGCCGGAGCGAGTACCGGATCGTCGTGAAGAATCCGTCGGGAGTCGAGAGCGGAGTCGCATCGGTGACGATCGACGGGAGCGAGACAGACGGCCGGATTTATCTCGTCGACGACGGAGCGAATCACGAGGTTATTGTGACCCTTGGCTCTCCGGCTTCACCTCTTCGAGGGGAGTGATCGCCGGCCCGTTTACAACGTTGCCGTAGGGGTCGAATCGCGATCCATGGCACGGGCAATCCCAAGTCCTCTCCCCGGAGTTCCACGATACGATGCAGTAGAGATGAGTGCAGACTGCGGAGCGCTCGTGAATCTCGCCCTGGTCGTCCCTGAACACGGCGACTTTCGTGGCCCCTCGGCGAATCACCGCGCCCGATCCCGGAGCGATCTCCTCGGAGGAGCCCACGTCGCCTTGTTTTGCCCAGTCCACGTACTGCGCGGCGACGTTGATGTTCTCCTTCAGGAACTCACCGGCCGCGCGCAGCGTCTTCCGCGACGGATCGTAGAGCTTCTGCCACGGATTTCTGCGACCGAGGATGATGTCGCTCAGCAGCATTCCTGCAATCGTTCCGTGGGTGATTCCGTTTCCGGAGTCCCCAGTCGCGATGTAGATATGCTGATCGGTGCCCGGATTCCTGCCGATGAAGCCGAGGTAGTCCATCGGTTCCATGACCTGCCCGGACCATTTGAAGTCGACGGACTTCATCATCGGGAATCGCTCGCGCGTCCACTCCTCGATGCGCCTGAACCGCTCTTCCGCATCGTCTTCCTGCCCGGTCTTGTGATCCTCTCCGCCGACGATGAGGATGTCGTCGAGGCCGGCGGGGTCGATTCTCGCGTCGACCTCCTGAAGCCGGATGTAGTGATACGGGTCTCCCGTATCCCAGTACAAACCGCGCGGCACAGACCCGCGCGGAACGCGACCTCCAATCACGAACGTCCGGTACGCCGACTGCTTGGTGTGGAGTATCACCCAGTCGTTCACCGGCGTATTCGTCGCAACGACGACATGGTCGGCCGATATCACGAACCCATCACTCGTCGTCACGCGGCAGGGCTCGCCGTCCTCGATCTTCTCCGCATGAGTGGCCGTGAAGATCTGTCCGCCATCGCGCAGGAACGCCCGCGTCACGCCGCCGAGGTACTTGAGTGGATGGAACTGGGCCTGTCTCGGAAACCGGAGCGCGGGGCCGGTGTCCCAGAAATCGATCGGCGCCCGCTCGACAATCTCGGTTTCGTGCAGTCCCGCCCGGTGAGTTGCCTCGAGCTCCTTTTCGAGCTCACGGCGGTCGCCGCCTGAGCTCAGGAACAGGTATCCGTCGACACGCTCGAAGTCGCAGTCGATATCCTCCTGGGACGCAATCGACTCGATGCGGGATATCGCCGCGTTGTGACTTTCAGCAGCCAGGCGCGCGCCGTCCTCACCGTGGTGCTTCTCGATACGGTGATACGTGTCGTCGAGCGCGGCGGTGATATGTGCCGTCGTCCTCCCCGTCTCCCCGCCACCCACCTGCCCATCGTCTATCACGATCACCGCCCGTCCCGCGCGTGCGAGCATGTAGGCCGTCGACATCCCGGCAATGCCCGCTCCCACAATACAGACATTTGTGCGCATGTCCTGCGTGACCTTCGGAAGTGAAGGCAGGTCAGTTGTATCCATCCACACAGATCTGGTATGGCCGGAATCACTTCGCATTGTTTATTGCTGGTTGAGTGAATGCAGGAAACAACGTGCGCTATGGGGCATAGGGTATGCCACCGTAATACACGCGACAGCGATATCTTTCCCCCTCATTCCGTCGTCGCACCAGGGGGAGACAGTCATGGACAAAGCAGTTCTCGACGCAGCCCGCGCTGCATTTCCGACCGCCACGAATCAGGTGACTCTCGGGGCCATCATCCACGACGGAAAGGCCCATCCCGAGCCTTTCGTCTCGATCCCGATCTCCATGATAAACAGGCACGGCCTGATTGCCGGCGCGACGGGAACGGGAAAGACGAGAACACTTCAGCTCATCGCCGAGCAGCTCTCGGCAGCCGGGGTCCCGGTTTTCGTTGCCGACATCAAGGGAGATCTTTCCGGACTCGGTGCTCCGGGCCCCGCTGGCGACCGCATAAGCTCGCGCGCGACAGAGACCGGCTACCAGTGGCAGCCGTCGGCGTTTCCAGTCGAGTTCCTGAGCCTTACGGGAAAAAAAGGAGCGCAGCTGCGTGCAACTGTCTCATCCTTCGGTCCGATTCTCCTTGCAAAAGTACTTGGCCTGAATTCAACCCAGGCAAGCGTTCTGTCGCTCGTCTTCAAGTACTGCGATGACAAAGGCCTGCTTCTGCTCGATTTCCCGGATCTTCGCGCGGTTCTTCAGTACCTGACCGGCGAGGGCGCGGGCGAGCTCAAGGACTACGGCGGAATGTCGAAGGCCACCGTCGGGGTTCTGCTTCGCGAAATGGTCGAGCTCGAGCAGCAGGGTGCCGAGGAGTTCTTCGGCGAGCCGGAGTTCGAGATCGAAGACCTGATTCAGGTCGAGCGCGACGGTCGCGGGCTAATAAGCGTGCTCGAGCTTTCAGACATCCAGGACAGGCCCGCGCTGTTCAGCACGTTCATGCTGTGGATGCTTGCCACTCTCTACAATGAGATGCCGGAGATCGGGGACGTCGAGAAGCCAAAGCTCGCGTTCTTCTTTGACGAGGCGCATCTCCTCTTCGCCAATGCGAGCAAGGACCTGCTCGAGCAGATCCAGCAGGTCGTGCGACTGATCCGGTCGAAGGGTATCGGTGTGTACTTCGTGACCCAGAGCCCGAAGGACATCCCCGAAT
>JBPPMU010000361.1:0-14978 GCA_051306215.1 Gemmatimonadaceae bacterium
ACCCGCTGGAACGCCTGCACCCGAATACGATCCTGCGAACGACGTTGCGCGAATCGACCTCCGGCAGACAACGCTCGGGTCTCCGCTCGAGAGCCTTACGTTCTGGCTGATCCCCTCGAGGGAGCCGCGCACTCCCCGGGGCGAGCTCGTACTCTCGTGGGGGACTGTCTCGCTTTCGACAACCTGGGCCGTCAAGTAAAAGCGCGGAGGACGCGAAGTGTGCGAAGGTTGCGAAGAACTACGGTCCCTCAGGTCCTTGAAAGGCTCTTCCTTGAATACCCGGGCGACTTTTCTGTGGTCGCTGTGTTCTCTGTGGTTAGCCGCCGTAAAAGCGGTCGGCCGCATGCTGAGATTCCCGGTATTCTCGGGTGAACAATAAAAAGAGACGCGATGCCCACCTACCAGTCGGTCGGGCGATAGTCTTTCAGGAACTGTCCCCAGACATGCGTGCCGCTGTTGAAGCCGGCGATGATGGGGTCCACTATCCGGGCCGCGCCGTCAACGATGTCGAGCGGGGGATGAAACCGATGCTCGGCAGTTTTTGCGGCCGCGATGTCCGCCGGATCCTCGTCGGTTATCCAGCCCGTGTCGACGCTGTTCAGGTGGATCCCGCTCGCGACATAGTCAGCGGCGGAAGTGCGAGTCATCATGTTCAGCGCGGCTTTCGCCATGTTCGTGTGCGGATGCCGCGTGGTCTTGAACGAACGGTAGAACTGCCCTTCGACTGCCGACACGTTGACGATGTGCTTGTCGGCTTCCGGCGTGCGGGCCATGAGTGGCTTGAGGCGCGCATTGAGGATGAAAGGCGCGATTGCGTTGACCAGGTGGACCTCGAGTAGCTCGACCGACGGAACCTCGGCCATCAGCAGCCGCCACGAGTTGCGCTCCCTCAGATCAATCTGTTGGAGGTCCTGGTCCAGTCTCCCCTTGGGGAAGAGGCTCGATGCCTCCTCGAGCTCAGTGGCCTCCTCCTCCGAAAGGGACAGCCCCGACACTTCCGCGAGACGCCCGAGCGGCACGGCGGATTCACGGGAGATCATGTGGTAGGCGTGTGGTCCCTCATAACCGCCGATCAGCCGGCGAACGTCTTCCGGCATCGTCGATAACGCCGCCATCTCGCCTTCCCGCATGTGCTCGTAGAATTCCGCGGGGCGACGGACGGTCTGGCAGGCGTTGTTGATTATGAAGTCGAGCCGGTCGCGGGTGTCGAGCAGCTCGCTGCAGAATGACTCGACACTCGGCGTGTGCCTCAGGTCGAGCCCGAAGATCTCCAGCCTGTCGCCCCATTCACTGAAGTCTGGCTCACGCGCGTAGCGTGCAGCCGAGTCGCGCGGAAAGCGCGTCGTGACGATGAGGTGTGCGCCTGCGCGGAGGAGCTTGATACCTGCCTGATAACCGATCTTGACCCGGCCGCCTGTGAGCAGCGCTGCACGGCCCGTGAGGTCGGCAGTCTCGGTCCGCTTCGCGTAGTTGAAGTCGGCGCAGTCGGGACAGAGATGATCGTAGAAGTGGTGGATCGAGGTGTAGTCCTGCTTGCAGATATAGCAGTTTCGCGGGTCGTCAACTTCCCTGGTCTTCGGTTCCCGCGTCGTATCCGACTCAGGCGCCGGGGGAAAGTAGTTCGGCGTTGTGAATACCGGCTCACGCCGGAGTTTCCTGATTCCGGTATTCTCGAGAACGTTCTCCTCCCGCCGCACACGTTCGGCCTTTCTCTTTCTCTTGCTGACCTTGAGGAGGCGCCTTCGGTCGATTACATCGGGGCGCGAGACGCGGCCGGCGGCTTGAAGCAGGCGGTTCCTGTCTTCGACCGGGATTTCGGCAAGAAGAGCGCGATCGCCGACAATCTCCTCGAGCAGATCCGCCGCCGCCCGCAGCCGGGCTGCAAGCGGCTTTTCATCCACGCTTGCCGGTGAGATCTCGTTCGCTGTAGTAACTGTGTCCATCCTTTCAATTTAGCCGACTCCCGGTCGCGGACGCGGTTGAAACCGCTAGATCGAACGCGAATCGTACGCCCAGTGAAGCAACGCCTGGCGCTGGCGGGGGCGACACTTCCAGTCGCCTCCGTAACATGCGAGCCGGAGCTGCGCGACATGGCGGCTGGCGGCGCGCCACCGGCGGATCTGCCGCTCATCGTCGTCGGAGCGCCTGCCGACGTAATAACGGCAGTACCACTGGAACCAGCCTCGTGGATCGTCGGGATGGATCCAGCCGTTCCTGCGCCAGGCCGCTAGCGACTGCGATGCGTTCACTCCGAAGAAGTTCAGCTTCCGGTCATGGTACTCGTGACGGAGCTTCGCGCCGGCAAACCAGCTCGCGGGAAACTCTTCGCGGCAGTCCGTCATGTACTTGCCGCCGAAGACTCCAAGCGCGAGCATCTCCTTCGGAGTCAGCTGGGGGCGGAACGCCGGATCGAATCCCCGACCCGACGGCATCGTGATTTCGTAGACAAAACCTTGCTGCATCAGGTCGTTCACCACCACGCGTCGTTTCTTCATCGGGTCCGGTCGATTACGGGTGAAGCTTTTTGTTCCTGGCGAACATCTCGATGAACTTCTCGATTCGCCTGGCGCGGGTGTCTTCCCTTATTGCCGTCTGCAGCCGAAAGATCACGGCGTAGCGGTTCTGGTTGTTGAGCGACGCGAAGAAAACCTTCGCCGCGGGATTCCTGTCGAGAGCCGCGAGAAAGTCATCAGGCACATCGGCTGTACTGTGCGAGTCGTACGCTGCATCCCATCTCCCGTTCTGCTTCGCCCGCTCGATCGCTCGGAGACCGGCCGGTCGCATTCGTCCGCTATCGATCAGCGCGAGGACTTTCGTCCTGTTGATCTTCGACCAGATGCTCCGCGGACCGCGGGGCGTGAATCGCTGGAGGAACGAGTTCTCGTCGTGGGCCCTCCGCTGACCGTCGATCCATCCATGGCAGAGCGCCGATTCGAGCGCCTCGGCGTAACTCACTGACTTGAGCGATGCGGCTTTCTTCGCGATTCGCAACCACAATCCCGTCGATGAGGTCCCGTGCCTGTCGAGCCAATTGTCCCAGGCGCTCTGGTTCCTGAAGAGCTTGACGGGCAGGTCCGGCTTTACCGCCTGGGTCACCCCGAAACGTCCGCCCGGCCGCGAACATTCATTATAGTGGCGACGAGGAGTGCAACATCCTTCTCGACGCCACCGGTGACTGCCGAGACCTCCGCCTGGCATACACTCAAAGTTCGACCGGCACGGAGAACTCTCCCGCGCGCGATCAGAAACTCGCCGGCCGCCGGAGCCATGAGATTGATCTTAAACTCCACGGCGAGCACCCCCGAGTCCAGGCCCATCAACGTCAGCGCGGCATAACCGCAGGCGCTGTCGGCAATCGATGCGACAGCGCCCGCGTGAACGAACCCATGCTGCTGCGCAAGTGCCGGCGTTATCGGCAGGCGAATCTCCACCAGGCCGGGCTCGACACGCCCGAGCTCGGCGCCGAGTGTCATCATGAATTGCTGGCGCTCGAAACTCGATCTGACCCTGGTCTCGAATTCGGCGTTCTCTGGAATGAATGACCCGGTCTTCAAGAACCAGTCTCCCTCGTCATTGCTGAATCGCACCGCTGTGCCGAAGCCTTGGGGCGGTAAATATGCGCCTTTCGCGCGCCACGTGTCCTCACAGGTCGCGAATGCGTGTGCGTCGATTGCATATTTCGCATTCGCTGATCCGTCCATGCACCAGGTCCCAGAGGAAAGTCATGAAGCAAGCCCGCCTGATCTTCGTTCTCGTCGCGGTAACAGCATGCACTTCGGCGGTTAGCGGCGGTTCCCGTCCCGCATCAACTGCGGCAAGTGCGGAGAGGATCGCTGCCGACGTCCGGACGCTCGCCTCCGACGCATTCCTCGGACGAGCGCCGGCGACGCCCTCCGAGCCGATGACGATCAATTACATCCGGGACCGGCTCCAGGCGGCGGGCGTCGAGCCAGGTGGACCGAACGGGTCCTGGTTCCAGGAAGTGCCCTTGACTCGGTCTGACATCGTCGGCACGCCATCACTTTCCGTGAACGTCGACGGGCAGGTCATCAGGCTCACCCAGGGCCAGGAGGTAGCGGTCCGCGCGTCGATGCAAAACGTCGGCAGGGTGAACATTCAGGATGCACCTCTCGTTTTCCTCGGCTACGGAATCCGGGCGCCCGAGAGGACCTGGGACGACTACAAGGGCCAGGATGTGCGGGGCAAAGTCGGTATCGTTCTCGTTAACGATCCCGATTTCGAGACCGGGCAGGGGGACTTCGGCGGCAAGGCGATGACCTACTACGGCCGGTGGACGTACAAGTTCGAGGAGGCCGCACGGCAGGGACTCGCCGGCCTGCTGATTGTCCACGAAACTGCGCCCGCATCATACGGCTGGGATGTCGTGAGGAACTCGAACACCAACACGATGTTCGATATTGTGCGCGACAATCCGGCAGAGGTTCACCCGCTGCTCGAAGGTTGGGTACAGAGAAACGACGCAGTGCGACTCTTCGAAGCAGTTGGCCAGGACTTCGAGGCGCTGAAGCGGCGAGCGCAGACCCGCGAATTCCAGCCGGTGACGCTCGGGAACGCGACGTTCTCCGCCAACTTCCAGGTGCGGCGGCAGACTATCAGCACGATGAACGTGCTTGGGCGGCTCCCCGGAACGACACGTCCAAACGAGACGATTCTTTACGGCGCCCACTGGGATCACCTCGGAGTCGGAACTCCTGATGCGCGAGGAGACAGTATCTACAACGGTGCAGTAGACAACGCCAACGGTGTCGCGGCAGTCATCGAGATCGCCCGCATGTTTGCCGCGGCTCCGCGTACGCAGCGCTCGATCGTCTTCGCCTTATGGACTGCCGAGGAGAAAGGGCTGCTTGGTTCGGAATACTACGCTGCGAATCCAGTGTATCCACTGGAAACGACAGTCGCGGGATTCAATATCGATGCCCCGTACGCGACTGGACGCGCTAGAGACATGCTCGTGATTGGTTACGGACAGAGCGAGCTCGAGGACTGGTTGAAGCAAGTTCTCGAAGGTGATAGGCGCGTGATTGCGCCTGATCCGAACCCTGAAGCCGGATACTTCTTCCGGTCAGATCATTTCCCGATGGCAAAGCGCGGCGTGCCAATGCTCTACACGAAGGGCGGCGCCGATCTACTGGCTGGCGGAACTGAAGCGGGGCGCGCGGCAGAGGTGGAGTACCGGCGGGACAGATATCACCAGCCGTCCGATGAGTACAACGCGGCGACGTGGGATTTTTCACCGATCGCCGAAGACGCCCGCGTCCTTTTCCGGCTCGGACTGCCGCTTGCCAACTCGCGTGAATGGCCGAATTACCGGTCGAGCTCGGAGTTTCGGCCAGTTCGCGACCAGTCATCGTCGAGCAGACAGTAGCGGTGCCTGCGTGAAACCGAAACGATGACAGAGCAAAAAGTCGGCGTCGTTTCGGCGATCTTCAGGTATCCCGTCAAGTCGATGGCGGGAGAGCCGCTCAACGTGGCGGACATCAGCTGGAACGGGATAGACGGCGACAGGCGATGGGCGTTCGTCCGCGAAGGCACTGAGCGAAGTGGCTTTCCCTGGCTTACGCTGCGACAGGCGCCGGAGCTTTGGCAGTACTTCCCCCGGCTTCTGGACCGGGCGGCGCCGGAGACGTCACTGACAATGGTTCGCACGCCGTCGGGCGAAGATTTCGATGTCGTCGACCCGGCACTCGCGCAGGAGCTCGGGCACGGCGCCCGCGTGATAAGACAGAAACGGGGAATATTCGACGCGTTCCCTCTCTCGCTCATCACCCAACAGACCGTCGCAGGGCTCGAGTCGCTGGCCGATGCTCAGCTCGATGTGCGAAGATTCCGCCCCAACCTCGTTGTAGACGCAGCCGACGGAATAAGCTTCACCGAGGACGAGTGGGTGGGAAAGGTCCTGAGAGTCGGGGGAGTGTCGATGAGAATCGACAAGCGCGACAAGCGCTGTATAACGGTGAACGTGGACCCCGCTACTTCCGAAAAGAATCCTTCGGTCCTTCGCGCTATCACCGAGAATCGCGAATCGCAGCTCGGCGTTTACGCCTCAACTGTGACCCAGGGTCGCATAACTCTCGGCGACTCCATTACGATCGAGGGCTGAAACGAGTTCGGCGAGCCCCGTAACACGGGGCTCGCCGACTGATTTCCCCGGCTCTACCTGGTTGTCGCCGGAGCGGCGGTGTCCGCAACGGGCGCGGCCGCGGGCGGTGTATCGGAGTTCCAGATGTCGCGAATGATCAGCCACTCACCGTTGACTCGCTGGTATAACGAAATGTAATTCCCCCTGTATACGGTGGCTCCTGAAGCGTCAGTTGCGGAGCTGCTACCACTCACCCAACCCTGATCGCCGGCAGCTCCTGCGCCATTGACCTCACCTCCGGCCAGCGTGAAACCGCCGGACTTGGATGCCGCGATATCACCCACCAGATACTCACGAATCGCCGGACGTCCGACGGCAGCCGGGACGTCTGGCGCCATCAGGATTGCGTCTTCAGCGTAGAGTGCCGCAACACCATCTGCATCACCTGCGTTGTACCTGTCCCACCATAGCGGGGCTGCAGTTCTCAATGCCGCTTCGTCGGCCGCCGTATCGGGTGCAGCTGTCGTACATGCCGCAATGAAGACTGCAGCGGCAAGAGCGAAAATCCGGTTGGACATAGAAGCTCCCTTTCTGAGGGTTCGTTTTTAATCAGCGCGAGCGGCGGGAAGATACAGGGTCCGAACCCGGGCGCCAGAAGCGCCTCGCTTCAGCTAGAGGGGAGGGTCGTGGTCACCGGGGGATGCGCTTCGATGATCTTCGAATGCGACATCGCCGCCGACGAATCAGCGACTGCCGGATTCAATTTGCGGATTCGCGGGCGCGTCGCCTCCGCAAGCTCCGAGTCCTTCGTCACTTCAGCGACCATCATGATGCCGAGAAGCGGCGCGATCTCGCTTGGGGCGAGGTCCGCTGAACGCCGATACTGCTCGAGCGCAAGGGCATATGCCTTTGCCCTGAACAGCAGGTTTCCGCTATCCAGCGCGAGCTTCGCCGCGCCTCCAATCGGTGAGACCGGCGATTGCTCCGCTCCCATCTGGGCGCCGAGCGGCGTTTTCGGAGACTCATCACCCTTGCAGGCAGCTATCGCGAGGCCGGCGAGCACAACACAAAAAAGTCTGACAGTCATCTTCTGAACTTCTCCCTTGATTTCATTGACCTTCCGGAATCGCCCGCCCATGGCAGGCGATGCATACGGACGGGTTCTTGGATTTCGCACGCTCTGCATTGAATCCAGGACCGTGCGGATTGAACCTGAACCCACCGGCTACTGCCGAGTGACACGCTGTACAATCTCGCTCGGCATGGCAAGCAGCACAGGACTCCAGGCTTTGTCGAGCTGCTTGTCCGTGCCCCAGACTGAATCCGCGAAACGCGTCATGGTATCCTGCACCGCCGAGTCGGCCTGAAGCTACGAGGCCGGACTGTTGATGACAACTCTGGCAGAACTGAGCGGGATTGTGGCAGTCACTGCAGTTCGCGCTGCGCGAATACGCCGAGCTCGGATGCCTCGTCAGGAAATTCGGCGGATGATAGCGCGACTGAGGTCCGCCCTCGGGTCTGTGGCACTCCAGGCACATTGACCGCACGTGACAGGTCTCGCATGTGCGCGGGCGCGCATTGGCCTCCGCTCCGTGACGCTCGCGGAATTCCACCGTGTGACTGGGCGGCGGAGTGCGGATCAGATGCGCCCCTGCCGCACGCCCTGGCCCGGCGGCCGGCAGGGCCGCGATGATGCGCGGCGGCACTCCGACATGACATGTCGAGCAGCTTTCGCGCGTATGGCAGGTGGAGCATGACGCGGTGCGGCCCTGCGCCTGTTTCCCATGCTCGCGCAGGAAGCCAGGCGCGCGATGCGATGGTGGCACCGGGAGCGATCCAGCGAAAACAGCGGGAGCTCGATCATCCGGAGCGAGCGCCGCGATTATGCGGTTCTCCGACGCATTCACGTGGCAGGACACGCAGAGATTCCGCGAGTGGCAGGTCGCGCAGCTGAAGGAGATTCCCTGCTCACGCGGGGAGTTCGAGGCAGGGCGTGCCAGTCGTCCGTGACCGCCGAACAGAAAGTCGGGGGACTCGTGCGACCGGGGTTTCGGAAACGCCGCAATTTCGGCGCGTGTCAGTCCCGGCGCTTCGGTCAGCTTCACGTGACACGTCGCGCACTCGCGACTCGCAACATCGAAGTGCGGATCCTCGAGTCCGTGGCAAGTGAGGCATTTGGCAACTACCGCATTTTCCACCGCCATGCGGATCGCGCCTGTCTCGTTGTGGCAGGACGAGCAGTTGCGGATCATCACACTGTCCGCGGGAGTCTTCAGCGTCGCCGCGCTGTCGTGCATCTGGTGGGTGAAGCGCCGGTTGCCGGGGCGCGGGCCGGTGCGCGGTGTCCACGACACCGTGCGCTCCACTACCCCGTCATGACAGGCAGCACAGCGAACCGGCTCAGGAAAAATCGGCGCTCCGGGTTCGACTACTCCTGCATGGCAGCTGGTGCACAACGGGAAGACATTCGCGTGCTCGCGATGAGGAAAACGCGCTTCATCCAGCATCCTGCCCACCTGCGGGGCAGCGAAGAGCCCTCCCGCCGCAAGCAGCGCGAGCGCTGTCGATGAAGCCGCGCGACTGAGCACTTTCATCGGCTGGTCGGACGTGCGGGAGGCAGCGGCGTGCGATCGGCTCCCGAGCCGAACGCGATGCTCATCCCGGCACGAAGTCGAAGCTGGTCGAGCGAAGACTCTCCGGGATCCGGACGGTTGCGCTCATCGGAGACTGCGGCCGCTTCGGCCCAGATGCGCCGCTGGTCGCCGAGCTGCAGCTGCGCGCGACCGCCGACCCATCGGCTTTCTGCGTCGTAATAGCGCAGCTCGAGCGGGCGAGCCAGTGCTCCCGCGTAGAGGTCAAGCGACAACCCCCGGCTCGGGGTGAATCCAATTGCCGCATCGGCAGAGCGCACGGATGCGCCGGGACCGCGCTCGATCTCGTAGTTGGCATCGGCCACCCAGCGGTCGTTGAAGCGTGCGATCCCACCGAGCCTTGCGCGCCAACCGCGATCGCGAAGATGCGGTACCAGCGCGGTGGAGATTTCGGCATCCTCGTAACTGTAGCGTTCGCCACGAGCGTGAACAGTCAGGATTCTGCCCAGGCGTGTCTCGCCCGCAACGTTGAATGCGTTGTACGGCACCGGGCTGAACGCGCCCCAGAGAGTCCAGAGACTGAAGTACGGCCGGTATCGCCGGGCACCGACCGATACCGACGAATGCGACCGAAGCAGCGTCAGGAGCACGTCAGCGTTTCCGAGATGGCCTTCGGCGATGTTGTAGTCCATGCCGCCGTGAATGCGCAGCGCGCCAGAGCGTGCCCCTAGTGAAAGCGCCGTACGCTCGGAAACGAAGTAGTCGTCCTCCGGATCGATTTCCCGCCGATACTCGGCGCGGAGGTCGATATCGCGATACAGCCACGCTGCCTCCGCGCCAGCAACGAGCTGCCGATCGCGGGGCCGCCACTCATCGAGCGGATTGAGTGCGGGACTTGTTGGAGAGACCGCCGCGGCCTGTCCAAGCCCCCATCCGCCATACCCTGTGATCTCGAGCGACGCTCGATCGATGCGATAACGAACCAAAGCGCCGTCGAAGCCAAGTGCTTCGAGACGTGACGCAACCAGCTGGCGACCGGCACGGGCGAACAGCGCCGAGCGGCGGTATTCGAGCAAGCCTTCGAGCAGTTGTGCTGCCGGCTCACGTCCGGGCCAGGCATCGTCGTCACCAAGGTCGCCCACAAGGCGGCCGCTCGCGTGAAGCGAAAGGCCCTCGACACCAAGCCCCCACATCACGAGGCTCGCTGATGTCGACACGGGAATGCCCTGCAGCTCGGGGCCTGGACGGAAGAAGAAGCAGTACGTTCCCCCGGTGCACCTCACGGCGCGGCCGTCGGCAGTCTCGAAGCCACCGTTCGGGGATTGCACGAGCGAAGCCGCGAGCGCGCTGTCGAGCTCGAGGCCGCGGAACCATACCGACTGCGCGCGAGCGTCGATTCGAACGCGATAGTCCTGGGCCTGTAGCTCGACGGCGCCAAGCATCAACGCTGAGACAACGAGTGTTTCAGCGGCCCGTTTCATTCCTGCGATCGCGAGAGGAGTTTGGGGCGAAGCGTCGCTGGATCCGCGAGGAAATGGCAGGTGGAGCATTCCTTCGCGTCATAGTGTCCAGTCGCCTTTGCTGCGTGACACGTGCTGCAGAAGCTGCGAGTCGGCGTGAGCCGCGCGACAGTCGTACCAGTATGACATGCATCACAGCGTTGATGCGCCGCCTCGAGCGTTTTGTGTGCAGCCTTCGGATCCGCAAGTTTGTGGCAGGACGAGCAGTTGCGACCCGCCGCGTGATGGTCCTCATGGCAATCCCGGCAGGTCGCAATGGCTGCCGTTGGCGCAAGCGTGACACGAGTGGTGTGGCATTCAAGGCACGGCTTCTTCGAGTGCACCGAGTGGAGAAACTCCACCGGCCGGGGGCGTGGCGGATTGTTCGGGACGATCACAACCGCCGTTGCCTGCTTGGGTGCCGCGTACTCGGCGGTTTGATGGCAGGATGCGCAACGCGCGCGAGCCGGCGCCTGATGGTGGCAGATCGTGCACCCTCTCGGCCGCTCGAAGGTGAGCTCGCCGTGCCCATCGCCTGTCTGATGGCATTCGAGGCACGCCAGTCTCTCGTGCCTCGAATGTGGAAAGCTGTCGGGCGCAGCCGGCACCGCTGCTGGCGGGCCGACTCCGAATTCGACTGTCGCCAACGGAGGTATCTCGAAGGCCGCTCGAAGCGTCTGAGACGGCGACGAAGGCACGAGGTCAATGCTCGCGGACGCAAGCCTCACGTGAGCGGCCTCGACCGGGCGTTCCGCTACTCGACGCCTGGCGTGCGGGACCCACTCACTTCGCCGAAGCGCCGCGGCTGTGTCGAAAGGCAGCGGCGGTCGATAGGTGCCTCGGGCCCTGACTCTCTCGTGGCATGCCTGACAGTTGCTCGCATCGACCTTCGCAGCGTGCGGGACGTGACAGGTCAGGCATTTCTCCCCGAGATTCTTGTGACTCTGACCCAGGTGGAACGGCTCGTCACGCCAGTTGGAGTGACAGCCGGAGGTAGCGCACGAATTTGCGGCAGCTTCCGGCGTCTTCTGCGTATGCGGATTGTGGCACATGCCGCATTTCCCGCCATGGGGATCCCTTCTCTCGTCGAAGTCGGAAAGGATCTTCTGCATCTCGTGGCAGCCGAAGCACTGCGACTGGCCAGGGACCAGCGTACTGCTAGCCGAGTCAGCGGTCGCGAGAAGAGGGACTTCAGCGGTGAACTCGTGACAGCTCGTGCAGTGCCTGACGGTCTGCTCCGCCATCTTGCCAAGGACGATGTCGGTGTCGGACGGCTTGTGACATGAGCTCTGTCCGCAGGTGGCCTTGACCGGCTGGAATTCATGCAGCTCCGTGCCGTGACACTCGATGCATTGCATGTCCCTGAGCGGAAGGGAGTCGGACTCAAGGTGCACCCGGTGTCCCGCGGTCGAGGCGATTCTCTGCCACTGCGCCGTATCCTGCGTGACGTGGCATGTCTCGCAGACGCTGTTCGGAACGTCGGCGTGCTTGTTAATCTCCTCCGGCCGTTCCTTCACCCACAGGTAGAGCTGCCACATGCTCGCCGAGATTGGCTGCTGGTGACAGTCGTGACACGAAAGCTCCGAGTGCTTGCTCTTGCCGCCGGTCATCCGGTCGACCGCGCCGTCCATCACGTGGCAGCCCACGCAGAAGTCGTTCGAGTGCTGCGTGTAGTTCCACGTCGCTGCCGCGGCGCTGGCAGTGCCTGCGACGATTACGACTGCGGCCACCGCAATCGCAATCTTCAGGGGACGTGAGCGGCTGCCGAGCCATCCGAGTATCGAGCGCCTGTGCTTCATCGCCATCCAGAGTATTCCGGCGGCGACAATCACGCCTAGCACTACCCCGCCTATCTGGATCCATGGCGGGACCGTTGTTAGCAGAAAACGCACGGCCTCGGCTACGCCTCCTGGAAGAGGCGATTCGACCCGGACCGAGTCGATGCGGGAGGCGTGCGGTTGCCACAGCGCCGCGGAGCTCAAGGCTCGCGCGACGCCAATGGATTGCGCGGCGATCACATCATGCGAGAGCGGATCCGACTACCCCCGCGGAGTGCGTGACACATGCATGGACCTGAAGAAATCTCCCTTGCCAAGCTCGTCGAGATTTGCCTGCGTGACGACCGACGCGGCCGGGAAGCCGTAGAAAGTCCTCACGTAGTTTATTGTGGCGATCATCAGGGCCCGGCACAAGAACGGGTTGTGGACGCCCTTAGAGTTGTCGGCCGTGGACTGGCCGTATTCGCCGCAAAGCCGCGTGTTGAATTCCGCGCCCTCGGCCGGCGTAATGGTATTGTCTGTGTTGCTCCACTCGCCCGGCCGGGTCGCCTTCAGCTGAGCCAGCAGTCCGGCATCTGCCGCCGTGAGGCTGCCGTTGCCATCATCGCGCCAGAGCTGGTCCGTGAAGGACTTCATCAGCGCGCGGGAGTCGTTGAATATCGTGGCCGCCGTCTGGGCATTGCCGTGGCAATTCGAGCTGGCGCACGTCTGCCACGATCTCGCCGCAGCCGTATAAGCGCAGGTCTTGTCGGCCGTCGGCTTGCCTTCGGCATCGAGGCACGGGACCGGACGCATGAGGTGGCCGGTCGCCTGGAATGTAAAGGCCCCAGTGAGCTTGTCCGTCACTGTGAACTTTGCGATGTGACAACCAGCGCAGAGCTTCGGATTTCTGTCAGATGCGTGCGACCCATAGATCCTCGCCGAGTCGTAGGCAAATCCCGGTGGACGCCATCCCGCAAACCCGAGCAGTACGGCACCCTGCGGCGCGTGGGGCGAGCTGCTGCTGACGGTAGGCTCCCCTACGCGGAGGTGGCAGCGGATACAGAGATTCTGCTCGGGATCGTCGCTCGTAATCGGGAAGCGGAGCTGGCTGGGGTTCGCCGATCCATGAGGATCGTGGCACACTGCGCAGGAAGCGCCCTGATAGGCCGTCGCGGTTGCCTTCTCCTGGAAGTTGGTATCCTCGCCCCAGCTTGCTAATGCCGTCCGGCCTTCATGACAGCGGGTGCACGTCGCATTCGTTGCGCGCGAGCCGGACGGGATCTCCGCGTGTCCCGAGGCAGCCCATTCCTCGGCGAACGGCTGGTGGGCTCCCGAATGACAGTCGCCGCAATTGCCGGTGCCGGCCATGCTGAGCTTGGCGAGCGGCCTTACCCCAAGATTTCCCTGCCCCACTCCTTCGACGTGCTGCAGTCCCGGACCGTGGCAGCTCTCGCATTGCACGTCGTAGTAGACGTCCTCCTTGACAGCATCATGTCCCGCGGGCCCCGTCGATGACGCATTTCCCTTCGTCGTAACCGTATGACAACCCTCGCACTCCGCCCGTTTCGCGGAACTGGCCTGGAGCGTGGACCACGCGCTTGCATGCGCTGTCGTCTGCCAGCTTCCCTGGAAGTCTGCGTGACAGTTCCCGCACGTCGTCTGTTTCGTCGCGGCGTCGTAATAGCCGAGGAACCCTGCGGCGGCGGAGGGAGGTTGGTTGAAGGGAAGCCTGTCTCGATAAACGATCTTGTCGCTGGAGCAGCCGACGATCGTTATCGCTGCCAGCAGGGCGGCAGGAAGCAGGCCGAAACCTCGTGACACGGATGATGCCCAGGACATTGCCGTTCTCGGTGAGAGTAAGCCTTACCGTAAATATACGGAGTTCCTACAAGTATAGGTCCTCATGGCCGAACGGGTCAGTCAGGGAAACCCCTGCACGCGGTGCGGCAATGCCCGATTTCAAGTCAGACCACGAGGACCCACTGTTCCTGCATTCCACCGCTTTACGCTCTTCGCCGGCAGGGCTATTGATCATCACCTGCCCCGGTGCAGGGTCGTACCCGTGACCGAACTCGTATCGAGGGCCGAGATGAACGCTGTCGACCGGAGGACGTTCCTGAGGGGAATGGCGGCCATGTCGGCCGCCACGGCCGGGTCGGCGCTCGCGCCGGATGCTCTTCTGCATGCGCTCGGCGATGAGCCTGCACCCTCCACCCCGGACACGCTCTGGAGAAAATCGCCCTGCCGGCTTTGCGGAGTAGGATGCGGGCTCCTGGTCGGAATCGATGATGGGCGGGCAGCTGCGATCAAAGGCGATCCCGATTCAACCGTCAGCAAGGGACTCGCATGCGCCAAGGGTTATTACTCGGCTCAGGCTCTGTACGGACGGGATCGAATCACCCGCGCAAAAGTACGCAGGGGGAACACACTCGTTGAAGTCCCGATCGCCGAGGCACTCAACATCGTCGCCTCGCGGCTTCGCGAAACCATCCGCCAGCACGGCAGGGACAGCGTGGCGCTCTACGGATCAGCCCAGTGGTCGATCGTGGACGCCTACATCGCCTCGAAGTTCTTCAAGGGAGGGCTCGGCTCCAACAACGTCGAGACGAGCACTCGGCTTTACGGGGCGGCGGCAATCGCTGGCCTCGAGAGCACTTTCGGCGCTGACGGGTCGGTCGGGTGCTACGAGGATGTGGATCACGCCGACACGTTCATCCTCTGGGACGCCAATCTTGCCGAGACTGACCCGGTTCTTTTTTCGCGCATGCTCGACCGGCGCCGGAAGGATCCGAGTGTGCGCATCGTCGACCTGACGCGCCGCACCACGCGCACGAGCTACGCCGCTGATCATTCGCTCGTGCTCGCACCGCACTCGTTGCTCGCGATCGCCAACGCGATCTGTCACGAGGTCGTCGCGCGCGGCTGGGCCGACCGCGACTTCATCGCAAGGCATGTGGCGTTCAAGCGCGGCCGCACAGGAATCGGCCACGGTCTCACGGACGACGCCATCGTTGCGGACGAGGCAACG
>JBPPMU010000362.1:0-10094 GCA_051306215.1 Gemmatimonadaceae bacterium
GGGCGTGTGGCTGCTTCTCTACGGCACTGCCGTCGTCGCGGGCGGAGCCTTTTCGGTGAAGATCGTGCCGGTGATGGGCCTCTGTTTCATGGCGGCGGGATGTGTAGCGCTGTTCTCCCCGGCCGCATGGAACGACTGGATTCTTGGCGCAGCATTCGGCGGGCTTCACATCGCATTCGGGATCCCGATCGCGAGGAGTCACGGTGGCTAAGAATGGAGCGGTCAGGGACGATGCCCGGTCGCACGGGCCGGTGAAGGGCACAGCCGCGCGCAAGCCCGCGAAAAAGCCGGAGGAGCTCGATCGTCTCATACACGAGCGCCTTCGACTCGGGATCGTCAGCGCGCTCGCAGTCAACGACTCGCTGAGCTTCAGCGACCTCAAGAAGCTCATGAGCACGACAGACGGAAATCTCAGCGTCCACGCGCGCAAGCTCGAGGAAGCCGAGTACATCGCATGCACCAAATCGTTCGAGGGCCGGATGCCGAAGACCCAGTACCGGCTCACCGCGTCAGGGCGGCGCGCGCTCGAACGTTACCTCGACCACATGGAAGCCCTGATCCGGGCCACCCGCGACCGCTAGCCGACGACCTCAATCCTCATGAGCACGAACGAGCCGAGCGGCATCCACGTCGCGATAATAATGGACGGTAACGGCCGCTGGGCCACAGCGCGCGGACAGCTCAGGACAGCCGGCCACATCGCCGGCGCGCGAACCGTTAGAAAGATCGTCGAGGCAGCCCCGGACTGCGGCATCGGGATTCTCACGCTCTACGCATTCTCGGCCGACAACTGGCGAAGGCCGTCGCGCGAAGTGGCGCTGCTGATGAGACTCTTCCGGCGTTACCTGGTCTCGGAAGTCGCCAGATGCGTCACGAATGGCGTGCGGATGAAGATCATCGGACGCCGCGACCGCATTCCGGCCGAGCTGCTGCGGGCGATCTGCAACGCCGAAAGCGCCACACGCCAAGGCAGGACCCTCGAGTTGCGGATTGCGGTTGATTACTCATCGCGTGATGCAATCCTCCGCGCGGCGCGACACATCGCCCATGAGCCCGCACGCGAGACTGGGAAGGACCGCGAATCGTTCGCCCGGCTGCTCGCCCACGTCGACAACGGAATCGAGGAGTCACGCGACGTCGATCTCCTGATCCGCACGGGGGGCGAGCAGCGTCTCTCGGACTTCCTGCTCTGGGAATGCGCCTACGCCGAGCTTTATTTCACGCGGCGGATGTGGCCGGAGTTCTCAGCTGCGGACCTGGCCGAGGCGGTTGAGGAGTTCCGCGCGCGCGAACGCCGGTTCGGTGCGGTCCCCGCCGTAGCAGCCGGATAGCCACGGCTCCCGGAAAATTTCAGCACCTCCCCTAACATCCGGTCGAACCCTGCGTCTACCAGTTGTCCACGCGCATGGTGCGCGGGGCAATAACCGATGTGGAGGTTCGATGTCGAAATTTCGCACGGCTGCCTTTGGCGTCGTCGTATTCCTTGGTGTGGCTGTGAGTGCGGGTGCACAGACTCCCGCTACGACGGACACCGCGCGTGGCGCAAAGGATGGAGCCCCGCGCAGGGAGCGAGTCGAAGGCATGCGCAAGCAGCGCATGGAGCGCGGCATGCGTGGCATGCGTGGCATGCGCGGCCAGGGCCAGCGGGGAGGCAGGATGGGCGCCGGCCACATGATGGCTCAGCTCAACCTCACCGACGCTCAGAAGACCCAGGTCAGGGCGATTCACGAGAAGTATCAGCCCCAGTTCAGGACGCTTCGCGAAGAGGGCATGACCCAGATGAGGTCGCTCCGCACCGGACGCCAGGCGGGCGACACATCCGCGGCAGCGCGCCAGCGTTTCCAGCAGCAGCGCGAGCAGTTCCGCACGCGGACGATGGCCATTCGCCAGCAGCAGCAGAATGAGATCCGTTCGATCCTGACGGTCGAGCAGCGGGCGAAGGTCGATGCCGCGCGCGAGGCGCAGGCGAAGCGAATGGAAGAGCGGGCGAAGCAGATGCAGGATCGGGCGAGGCAGCTTCGTTCGAGGTAGGCTGATTTTTCGCTGAGAAAGAAAGGGTCGCCGTGAGGCGGCCCTTTTTTCAATAGGGGCTACCTCAAGAGCAGGGTTCACAGATGTCACTGATGAGGCACTGATGACTCAGAGGGTGATTTTCTTGACTACACCCGGCCCTGGCTTCGGTTTGAAATCGGTCAGAAATTGAAAAGACTCCCAACGTGGTTCAACCTGCGCATGCATGCAGGAACTGCGCGCAATGCCCCAACCAAAGACTTCCCTCTGAGTCATCAGTGCCTCATCAGTGTCATCTGTGAACCCTGCCCTTCACCCTGCCTTTCACCATGCCCTTGACGGTGCCAAGGCTGGCTCCGCGGCTCCCCCGCTCGTACATTAGCGCGACAATCAACAGCCGATCATCAACCTCCGGGGTCACGGTATATGCCAATCAAGGACGGAAAGCGTTACTGCATCAACCATCCAAAGGTGCGGATGAATCGCACCGAGAGCTTCAAGGCCCTCATGAACGTCAAGGGCGGCGCCACCGACGGCTCGATCAGCACTACGGCAGGCCTTGTCATCATGACCTTCGTATGTGAGGAGTGCGGATACCTCGAGCTGTACGTCGCGGACAGAACGCAGCACGAGTAGCAGCCGGTGGCTGCTGAAGTAGTTCAACTGCGGCGGCGTGGCTGGGGGGAAACCGCGCGCCGCGATGCCTGGTGGATCCAGCCCGCCATCGTTTTCCTCATTCTCTCGAGCTTCCTCGCCTACGCAACGTGGGCAGCTTTCCAGAACGCACATTACGAATACGGCGGCTACCTCTCGCCGTTCTACTCGCCTCTGCTGTGGGGTGATTCGGCGTCAGCGTGGTTCGGGCCCAAGCCCGGCTGGTGGCCGGCGCTTCTTCCGTTCTCACCGGCGCTCATCATCCTGCCTTTCCCCGCAGGATTCAGGTTCACCTGCTATTACTACCGCGGCGCGTACTACAAGGCGTTCTGGTCCGACCCCCCATCGTGCACGGTGGGAGAGCCGCGAAACGGGTACCGCGGCGAGCGGTCGTTCCCTCTCGTGATCCAGAACGTCCACCGGTACTTCCTCTACTTCGCACTCCCCTTTCTTGTCTTCCTCTCGCACGATGCCTGGAAGGCGATGTGGTTCACCGACTCCGCGACAGGGGAAACCGGGTTCGGCATCGGCGTCGGCACAATTCTTCTCACGGCTAACGTAGTGCTCCTCAGCGGCTACACGCTCGGGTGTCACTCGCTGCGACATCTCGTGGGTGGCCGTCTCGACAGGCTTTCCGGGAAGCCTGTCAGGAAGACCGCTTACGACTGCGCAAGCTGCCTCAATCGCGGACACATGCGCTGGGCATGGGCAAGCCTCTTCATGGTCGCCTTCTGCGACATCTACGTCCGCCTGCTCTCGATGGGCGTGTGGACGGACTGGAGACTTCTTTAGGTGGCGGAATTTGAGACGTACACCCACGACGTCCTCGTTGTCGGGGCGGGCGGCGCAGGGCTTCGCGCCGCCATCGAAGCCGCCAGCAAGGGCGCCCGCGTTGGCCTCGTCTGCAAGTCGCTGCTTGGCAAGGCGCATACGGTAATGGCGGAGGGCGGCATCGCTGCCGCGCTGGCGAACGTCGACGACCGCGACAACTGGAAAGTGCATTTTGCCGACACAATGCGCGGCGGGCAGTACATGAACAACTGGAGGATGGCGGAGCTCCACGCGAAGGAAGCGCCGGATCGCGTGCGTGAGCTCGAGGCGTGGGGGGCGGTCTTCGACCGGACGACTGACGGAAGGATCCTCCAGCGAAATTTCGGCGGTCACAAGTATCCGCGTCTCGCTCACGTCGGCGACCGCACCGGCCTCGAGATGATCCGCACCCTCCAGGACCACGCGATACACCTCGGCATCGACGTGCACATGGAGTGCACGGTGATCGACCTGTTCAAGGATGGCGACCGGGTGTCGGGTGCTCTCGCCTACGACCGGGAGCGCGGGCGCTTCAGGGTGTTTGAGGCGAAGGCGATTGTCCTCGCCACCGGCGGCATCGGCCGTGCATTCCACATAACGAGCAACAGCTGGGAGTACACGGGCGACGGCCAGTCACTCGCCTACCGCGCGGGCGCGGCGCTCCAGGACATGGAGTTCGTGCAGTTCCACCCGACCGGAATGGTATGGCCGCCGAGTGTCCGCGGCATTCTCGTGACGGAGGGAGTGCGTGGAGAGGGCGGGATACTCGTCAACAGGGAAGGCCGGCGATTCATGTTCGACGACATTCCCGCGAACTACCGCTCCCAGACTGCCGACAACGAGGAGGAAGGGTGGCGCTACGTCCAGGGTGACAAGAACGCCCGGAGACCGCCCGAGCTTCTCACGCGCGATCACGTTGCGCGGTGCATCATGCGCGAAGTCAGGGAAGGGCGCGGCAGCCCGCACGGCGGTGTGTTTCTCGACATATCGTGGATCAAGTCGAAGATCCCGAACTCGGTGGAGCACATACGGAAGAAGCTTCCGAGCATGTACCACCAGTTCAAGCAGCTTGCGGACATCGACATAACTTCCGAGCCCATGGAGGTGGGTCCCACCACTCATTATGCGATGGGAGGGATCCGCGTCGACGGAGATACGCAGATGTCCACGGTTCGCGGGCTTTTCGCTGCTGGAGAATCAGCCGCGGGCCTGCACGGCGCAAACCGCCTCGGTGGAAATTCGCTGTCTGATCTCGTTGTGTTCGGGAAACGTGCCGGCGAGTACGCCGCGGACTTCGCAGCGTCAGCATTGCCTGTGAAGATCGACTCGGCGCAGGTCGACTCGAGCGCGCGGTTGGCGCTCGAGCCGTTCGAGAGAGGCGGGGAGGCGTCGTCGGAGGGAGCATACCAGGTGCAGCACGCGCTTCAGGAGATGATGCAGGAGCTGGTGGGAATCGTGCGCCGCGATGACGAGATGAAGCGCGCTCTCGACGGACTCGAGGCATTGCGCGATCGTGCCGCCCGCGTAAGCGTGAGGGGGAACAGGGAATACAATCCGGGATGGCACACGGCGCTCGACCTGTCGAACCTTCTCACCGTCGCAGAGGCAGTGACCCGCTCGGCAATCGAGCGGCAGGAGAGCAGAGGCGGTCATTTTCGTGACGACCATCCGGACAAGGAACGAGCTTATGCCGGCTTCAACATTCTTGTCACCCGGCAGGCCGACGGCTCGATGGCGATCGGTCGCGAGCCGATTCCGGCAATCCGCGAGGATCTGATGCAGATCGTCGAGGAGAACAAGTAGATGACTGCATCGGTTTCGCGGGGAATCGTCGAGAGTGGCCAGAGGGCAGCCGAGCGCAGTGACGTGAGCGCCGGCGGCGAAACTCGCACCGCGACATTCGATGTCTGGCGCGGAGATGCGGGAGGCGGAAAACTCGAGCGCTATACGACTGGCGTATCCGAGGGAATGGTAGTCCTCGACGCAATCCACCAGATACAGTCGGAAAGCGCAAACGACCTGGCCGTGCGGTGGAACTGCAAGGCGGGGAAATGTGGCTCGTGCTCGGCCGAAGTGAACGGGATGCCGAAGCTGATGTGCATGACGCGGCTGAACGATCTCGATCTCGACAAGCCGGTGACGGTCGAGCCGATGCGGGCTTTTCCGCCGGTTCGCGATCTCGTCACCGACGTGTCGTGGAACTTCACGGTCAAGAAGCGGATCGCGAAGTTCAAGCCGAGAGTTCCCGATGCGGCAGACGGCACGTGGCGCATGTCGCAGACCGACGTCGACCGCGTCCAGGAGTTCAGGAAGTGCATCGAGTGTTTCCTGTGCCAGGATGTATGCCACGTCTTGCGGGACCATCACAAGCACAACGAGTTCATCGGTCCGCGGTTCCTGACATACGTCGCGGCCCTCGAGATGCATCCCCTCGATACGGTTGACAGGACGGAGGAGCTGAAGGAGGCGCACGGAATCGGCTACTGCAACATCACCAAGTGCTGCACGAAAGTGTGTCCTGAGCACATAACTATCACCGACAATGCGATCATTCCGCTCAAGGAGCGTGTGGTCGACCAGCATTACGACCCGTTGCGCGCGCTGGTGCGCATCTTCCGGCGAAAGTCCGGGTAGGAAGGCACTATGTACGAGCTCAAGCCGATCTCGCGGGACTCGATCCCCCGCGCAATCCAGAAAGCGGAGCGTTATCGCCTGCTCAACCAGTCGTGGGCGGCAGAAAGCATCTGTCTCGACGTTCTCGAGGTGGATCCTGATAATCAGCAGGTTCTCGTCATGCTCGTCCTCGCGCTGACAGACCTTCACAGCGGAGTCGCTGCGTCAGGAGTCAAACGCGCGAAGGAATATCTGGCGCGCATCACCGACGACTATCAGCGCGCGTATTACTCGGGAATGGTGGCGGAGCGTCGCGGGCAGGCGCTTCTGGCGCTGGGCGGGATGGGATCGGGCGGAATGGCTTACGACTCTCTCAGGGAAGCAATGGAGTGTTACGAGAAGGCCGAGGAAATCAGGCCAGCCGGTAATGACGATGCGCTCCTCCGGTGGAACACCTGTGCGCGCGTGCTCGACGGCAACAGCAACCTCGCACCTACGGGTGACACCGGGTACGAGCCGGTTCTCGAGGACTGACATGTCGCAGGGGGTCCTCCGGGCCCCTGTCCTGCACAACATTCGGCTATGCGCCGCTTACGTCTCATTGCCCTTGCCGCCGGACTCGCGTGCACCAACGGAGCCGGCCCTGAGTCACCGCCACCGACCGGCGGGGAAATTGAGCTGCGGCTTCAGGAAGTTGCATCCGGTCTGAGCAGTCCGGTCTACGTCACCGCTCCGGCCGATGATGCGCGCCTTTTTGTAGTCGAGCAGCAGGGCCGCATCAGGATAATCGAGAACGGGCAGCTGCTTGCGACGCCTTTTCTCGACATTTCGCAGCGCGTGTCGACCGGGGGTGAGCGCGGAATGCTTAGCCTGGCGTTCCATCCTCAGTATCGAAGCAATGGTCTCTTCTTCGTTTACTTCACGGGGCCGGGGGGGGAGATACGCGTCGAGCGGTTCACGGTCTCTGGCAACGCGAACGTTGCATCGCCTGCGTCAGCGAAGGTCATACTTGCGGTTCCGCATCCGCGAAGCAATCACAACGGCGGGCTGGCGAGGTTCGGTCCCGACGGCATGCTTTATCTGGGGCTTGGAGATGGCGGCGGCGCCGGCGATCCCGACGCGAACGGCCAGAACGCGAACACGCTGCTCGGTGCGCTTCTCAGAATCGATGTGGATGCCGCGGATCCTTACGCGATCCCGCCGGGAAATCCGTACGCGGGGATCACAGGTGCACGCGGCGAGGTCTGGGCGACCGGGCTGAGAAACCCATGGCGTTTCGCGTTTGACGCGGAGGCAGGGAATCTGTATGTCGCTGATGTCGGGCAGGGAAGGCTCGAGGAAGTGAATGTCGTGCGCGCGGATCGCGCCGGCGTGAACTACGGCTGGAACATCCTCGAGGGAACGGCTTGCTACAACTCTTCGAATTGTGACAGGCAGGGCCTGGAGCTGCCGGCGCTCGAGTATGATCACTCGGGTGGGGCGTGCTCCGTCACCGGCGGCTTCGTGTACCGGGGTGCCGCGATTCCCGAGATCACCGGGCATTATTTCTACAGCGACTACTGTGCGGGATTCCTGAAGAGTTTCCGCTATGTGAATGGCGCCGCGAGTGATGAGAGGACGTGGAGCGTCGGCAACGTCGGGAACGTGGCATCGTTCGGCGAGGATTCGGCGGGCGAGCTCTATGTTGTTGCGAGTTCAAGAGTTTATCGGATCATGAAGTCCCCCTGAGCCCGGCATGTGAAAACCCATCCGTTCTCCCCCTGGGTTTTCAGATACCGCCCCCCGGCCCCGATGACAAGCACTATTATAGAAGTATGCGATCGCGATTCGTCGTTCTCGCCCTGGCGGTATTCGCCGCCCCTGCCGATGCCCAGGATTCATCGGGCCCCGGGAGGCAGGGACGGGTTCATTCGGTCGCTGGGGTAGTGGTCGACAGCCTTCGCCGCCGGCCGCTCGCGGGAGCGGAGATAGTGCTCGCCGGGACCGCAGTCGCCGCGGTCTCGGACTCGCTCGGGAGGTTCACCCTCGATTCGATTGCCCCGGGAAGGTATAGCGTAGCATTCTTTCATCCCCTTCTCGACTCGATAAGCGTGGCGGCCGCGCCGCGCACCCTCTCGGTTCCACTCGCTGATGGGAAGGGAATCCTTCTCGCGATTCCGTCAGCTTCGACACTTGTGCGCGGCATCTGCCAGGTCGATCAGGCAGCGGGCAGGTCGCTCCTTGTCGGTCGGGTTACGGATCCCGATACAGGCACACCGGTTCCCGGCGCAAGCGTCTTCGTCACGTGGTCTGAATACGAGGTGAGCAAGAAGAAGGGAATCGACCGCACCCCGCGCGTGGTACAAGGTGGCACCGACATGACGGGCACCTACCGTGTATGCGGCCTTCCGGTTGAGATCGACGCCGTCGTGCACGCGACCCGCGACAGCTCTTCGACGTCCCCGGTCGCGATCTCCAGCAGGTCTGGCGGGCTCATCATCCGCGACCTGACACTTGCGGTTCCGGAATTGTCAGCGGGAAAGCGGGCATCGATAACCGGAACCGTAAAAACCGCGGATGGAATTCCAATCGCCGGCGCGACTGTCGCCACTCCTGAGTTCGCCCGGACAGCCACCACTGACTCCAGCGGCACGTTCACTCTCGCCGGAGCGCCGCTTGGAACCCGGAACGTCATTGTCAGGCGGCTTGGATTTGTTCCGGCCAGGATCCCGGTCGACCTCACCTCGCGCGAGACGCATCGGCTTGACGTAGTCATGAGCGAGCAAGCCACCGTCATCGACCCCACATACGTGATCGCGCGGCGTGAGCGGGCACTCGCCCGGGTCGGGTTCACCTTGCGGCGCGAGAGGGGGGTTGGGCAGTTCCGCACGCGACAGGATTTCGAGCGACAGAATCCGACCTATCTCACCGACATAATCGGGACGATCCGCGGCGTGCGCATCGACTACACAGAGGGGAAGCGGGTAATCCGCGGCGCCGGAGCAGGGGCTGAGTGCGCCCACCTCGTTGTCGACGGCGTTCACCGGGGATCACTTGTCGAGGGCGACATGGACGATGCGGTCGTGCCGCAGCACATCTCGGCCCTCGAGGTGTATAGCGGCTCTGAAGTTCCGCCCCAGTTCGAAAATCCGCTGGCGCGAGGGTGCCTCACGATTGTAATCTGGACTCGTACGAGCGCCCAGGACCTCAGTAAATAGAGGCGCAGAGCGCTGCGCGACACAGAGGCGCAGAAGGGACACAAAAACGTAAAGGGAGTTGAAGTTGAAGAAATTGATTGTAACGGCCGCAGCGCTTCTCGTGCTGCTTCCGTCGATCGACGCTGGCGCACAGCGGGCATCACGCGCCGAAGCGAGAGCACTCTGGGTCACGCGGTTCGATTACGATTCTGAAGCGAAGATCGCGCGGATCATGGAAGTCGCCGCAAAGGCGAATTTCAACATCATCTACTTTCAGGTTCGCGCGTCGAGCGACGCCTTCTATCGGTCGTCGATCGAGCCGTGCGCGGCGCTGCTTTGCGGAAAGCTCGGCGGAACGCCGAAATACGATCCGCTCGAGGTCGCTGTGCGCGAGGGCCGCCGGCACGGACTTCAGATTCACGCCTACCTCAACGCACTCACTGGGCGGGCCGCAGGAATCGAAGGGCAGTGCAGACCGATGCCGGAGCCCGAGCCCGGGAATCCACGCCACATCCTGCTGACAAATCCAGAGTGGGTGATGTCCGACAAGTGGGGCAAAAAGCTTCCGTGCCCCAACAGCGAAGAATACGTCTGGGTCTCCCCATCCTTCCCCGGAGTGCGGACGCAGCTGGCGCGTGTTGCCGCCGATATCGTCAGGAGATATGACGTTGACGGAATCCATCTCGACCGCATCCGCTATCCCGGCAACGCCTGGTCGTGGGATCCGGCAAGCCGCGCCGGTTTCGGGAAGAATCCCGACGCGTTTCCCGCGGAGTGGAAGGCCTACAGGACCGGTCTTGTCAACATGATGGTGAAGGAGGCGCACGACAG
>JBPPMU010000363.1:0-3989 GCA_051306215.1 Gemmatimonadaceae bacterium
CGGGGCGCCGCTTCACAGAAAGCTGCAAGCGAATACCATAAATCGCGAGCGGAGCGAGCAACGATAGATCGCTTGGCAGCTTCAACGAGTGTTAGGCCGCACGCGAAGGGCTGGCCGGATTGCAAGGCTTCAGAATCTCAGATGGCCCTGTACGTAACAGTCCGCAGCGTTCAAGCTTGCTGCAGGATGCCGGAAGCATGCGTGGCCCCTGGATTCGGAAAGTAGGAGTACTCGTACTGTCCCCCACGCTCCCGAAAGAAGATTACGCCGGCTAACGCGGGGACCTCCGCGAACAGGCCGCCGTGTAGTTCGTAGACGACTTTATGCACTTCTTGTGGTTCGATCGGTGCAGTGAACTCACCGAACAGAGCAACGACATAGGGCAGACGTACCTGCTCGATAAGCTTCGCGTAGGCATTTGCTTTCTCCTGAATCTTAGAGAAGAGGCGATTGGGAGGCGTCGATACCCAACCAGTCCACATACCTCGAGTTGCCAGCTGCCTGCCAATGTCAATGTCGGTAGCGCGTCGCTGATGTAATGTGACGACGTCAACTATTTCGGCTACGTGCGCGTCACGATCTAATGCCACCCAGTCGGGTGTCTTACTAGCGACGCGCTGTTCATAGCGAACGTCCCAGCCACGGCTTCGGAGATGAGCTCCTAGGATTAGTTCACGATACGTATGGAAGCACTGCTCATCAGAGTCGATCCAAAACTTGCGAACGAACCTACTAACGTCGGATGGATGAGGTACGTCGAGAAGCTCGTAGATTCTCGCGTTGATGTGGTCGTTTCCGGCTAGCTGTCCAAACTGCATGTCTGTCGGCCTAACTATATAGTAGACAGCGAGAATATACTGCGGAGGGCAGACAAATCGACGTTCACTCGCTGCGAATCGTGTCTCAGTTCCCGCGTGAACCTTCCGGGTAACGCCCCACGTTATTTGGACTTACACCCGGCCTCCATCCCGCTCGGGGAGCAGGATGCTGCGAAAATTCCGCAGCATCCTGCGCGGACAATTTCAGGATGATCGCAGCATCTCGAACAACGAGCCACAGCCTGCGGCTACTAGTGTCATCTTGATACTATTTATCTGGCCACAACCATTCCTCGAATAAGCCCACGGATGCGTCCTGCCAACGGTCAGGATGTACTCACCCGCATCCAACGACCACTGATGATTCATTCCTGCCTGCGGCTTCATCAATCCCGCTGATCAGCCGAAGCTCACCTCCAGACGGCGGCGTTCCCTGATCCGAGCAGCGGGCGTGCCCGGCCGGCTCTCAGGCGAAGCCGAGTTGGACCAGTTGGTCTTCGATCGTCAGGTGGAGGTCGGGGAACGCGCGCAGCAGCCCCGCCATCAGCTCCTTCCACGGGCCGACTCCGCGAAGGGGCTCAGCGACACCGGTGATGTGGACGACGCAGTCCGGCGCGAACACGGCGTCCGCCGCCAACACGTCGCCGCGATTAAGGTACTGGACCCAGATGCGCTCGTGCTCCAAAACGGACTAGACCGGCATATTCAGTCCCACACAGGGTGAACGGGCTTGGCACGGTCGGCGGCGCGGAACCTGGCTCGTGAGCGCAACCGCTACTCGGCGAGGAGGGCTAACCTAGCAGTCCGGCCCGACTGTGGCTAGCGAGTCTTTCGCCGTTCCTCCGCAAGCTGATCGATCCACGAACGCGCCACGTCGTTTGTCGGGTTGATTCGCAGCACCTCCATGAACGCAGTGAGCGCTTCGTCAGTCTTCTTCTGATTCGCGAGCGTCATTGCGAGGTTGATGCGAGCGAGCTCGAAGTCCGGCTTCAAGCGAATCGCTTCGCCGTAGTGCGAGATGGCCTCGTCGAAATGTCCCAGACTCGCCAGCGCGTAGCCGAGGTTGTTGTGCACCTCGACGAAATCCGGCTTGACTTTCAACGCTTCGACGTACTGGGCGATCGCTTCATTGACTTTCCCTTGACTCGCCAGGGCAAGACCGAGATTCGCATGCGCTTCCGGATAGCCCGGCCGTAGACGAAGTGCTTCGTTGTATGCCGCGATCGCCTCGTCGATTCTTCCCTGACTCGCAAGCGCAGCGCCGAGGTTGGTGTGCGTTTCGGCCATGTTGGGTTTTTGTTTGAGGACTTCGGCGTAGTTTGAGATCGCGTCGGCGGTCTTCCCCTGCTTCGACAGAGCTGCTCCGAGATTCGTGCGCGCGATGGTGTAATTCGGCCGAATGCGCAGCGCCTCGTTGTATTGAATTACCGCTTCGTCGATCCTTCCCTGGCCCATAAATGCGAGCCCGAGGTTGTTATGTGCGACGTAGTTCTCGTCGGTCACACGAAGTGCATGCGTCCAGAGCGCGCTGCTGTTTGCCCAGTGTTGGACCTGCGCACGCGCAACGATCGCGCACACTGCGAGAGCAAGCGTCCCGACAATCGGAAGCGCGATCCGCTGGACACTCCAGCGCGCGAGGAGATCGTGAGCTCCCCACGCGATGATGATGAACAATCCGATGAGCGGCACGTAGGTGTAGCGATCCGCCATCGCCTGGTTCCCAACCTGAACGAGACCGATCACTGGGACGAGTGACCCGAGAAACCACAGCCATCCAACAATGAGGTACGGACGCCTTCGTGCGCTGCGAATCGCGAAGAACGAGATACCAGCGAGTATCACCACTGCGCCGAGTACCTTGCCTCCGGACAGTGTTTCCGGATACGGGTAGAATGCGGTGAGCCTCGCGGGCCACAACATCCTGCCCATATAGGTGACGTAGGAAACCAGCGCGTTGCCGATGCGCAGCACGAGTGGATACGCATCGAGGCCGCCGACAGCCCCGCCTTTGCGCTGTACGATGAACGTCACGATGCTCGATGCAAGCGCGATGGCCAGGAGAGGCACTTTCTCTCTGACCAGTTTCGCAAACGGCATCGACTTGCGATCGAGCGGCCAGTGGTCGAGCAGGAACAGTACGAAGGGAAGCGTCACGAGCATCGGCTTCGACATCAGTCCAGCCGCAAAGAGCGCGAGCACAAGCAGATATCGGTTCACCCGCGGCTGCCGCGTATACCATACATACGCGCCTAGAGTCAGCATCCAGAAAAGCGTGCTCAGCACATCTTTTCGTTCTGCCACCCATGCTACCGATTCGACGTGCAGTGGATGAAGGGCAAACAGTCCAGCGACGAATGCGCTGCGTCCGAGCGCCCCCGTCATCCATAGAAGCACAGCGAACAGAAGCAGCGTGCTTGCTATGTGCAGAATCAGGTTCGTGACGTGATGCCCGCCGGCGTTGAGGCCGTAGAGCTGCACGTCGAGCATGTGCGAAACCCACGTGAGCGGAAACCAGTTTGCATCGGTCCCGGTGGTAAGCGCCCATGCCAGTCCCCGCGATGTCAGACCTGCCTGTACGATCGGATTTTCGGTGATGTACTTAGGGTCGTCGTAGTAGACGAAGTCGTGGTGGCGAACGGATGCGAAGACGGCGACGCATGCCGCGATCAGGCCGAGGGCGACGATGAGAGTTCGCGAATTGAAGACTCGCTTCGCAACTGGCGCCGGCTGAGCGACGGGTTTCTCCGGTTTCCTCTTGCGGCGCCCTCCACTCACTCTCTACCTCCTTGCCAGGAATCAGGAGTTGTCGGAACGCGGTGAATGTATTGAAGGTTGCGCCCCGGAAACAGCGACGGGATTGCCGATCAGTACTGATCGGACAGGATCGGGAACGCCACGAGAAAGAAGGCGATCAAAGAGTAGCTCCGGGGCCTAACGCCCAGCAACGTTAGGCCGAAAGCGCCGACAGTTCTCGCCACTTGGACACGTTCACACCCCTCACCGTGAGCCAGACGGCGAGCGGCAATCCTTAGGGAGATTGACTCCGCGGTCACGGAAGACGGACAGTGCCCAATCTAGGCGCCTGTACAGGCCGACTGGGCTGAGCCCGGGCACTCCACCTATTGGAGACCACCAACCGTCTGCAGACATCGAAGTATGGGGCGGCCTAAC
>JBPPMU010000364.1:0-18195 GCA_051306215.1 Gemmatimonadaceae bacterium
CATGTAGAGCGCCTTGCCCGTTCGTCCCCAGTTGGCTGAGCCGACTGTGTGGTAGCGGATTGCCTCGAGGACATGCTGTCGTGTCTCACCGTCGGCGGCGAGTCGTGTAGCTGCGGCGGGCCCGTGCAACAACTGCTCGGGGGTTTCGTTGTCGTGTGTGATGCTGCGAAGGAGCTCTTCGGGTGCGTCGCGGAGGGAGTCGTGCCACGCGCCTGCGTCGATCCAGGCGTTCGCCTCGTCTGCATCGAGCCGCATTGCGGCGGACCAGGCGCGAAGCAGCGATGTGACGCGCTCGATGTGGGCAAGCCGCCGGCTTCCCACGCACGCCCACAGCGGAAGTCCTTTGGAGTCAGTCTTGACCATCAGGGACGAGAGAAATGTTGTCAATCAGTCTTGTGCTTCCGACACGGGCAGCGACGATTGCGGCGCTCGATGCGTCTGCGGTCGCGCGCCGCGTGAAGGTCGACGGGTCGATGATCGCGAAATAATCCGGCTTCACACCGGGCTCTGAATCGAGCACGGACCTGCCCGCCGCCTCGAGAGCCGCCACGCCGCGCTCGCCGGCGCTGTACGCGCTCCGGGACGCCTCGAGTGCCTGGCTGAGACTTCTCGCGTGCAGCCGCTCCGTGGAGTCGAGGTACCGGTTGCGGCTCGACATCGCGATGCCGTCGGGCTCGCGAATAGTCGGCGTAAGTACTATGGAGACAGGCATGTCGAGATCTCGCACGAGCGCCTCTACGAGCGCGGCCTGCTGAAGATCTTTCCTCCCGAACACCGCGATATCGGGCAACACGATATTCAGGAGTTTCGCGACAACCGTGAGAACGCCGTCGAAGTGGCCAGGCCGACTCGCGCCTTCCCAGTCGGCGCCGAGCACTCCGGCCGTCACGGTGATCGTGCGGTTACCGGGATACATGTCTTCGGCCGTCGGCCGGAAAAGAATATCGACCCCGGCATCACGGGCCAGATTGTCGTCCTGATCAACCGGGCGCGGATATCGCGAGTAGTCCTCACCGGGTGCGAACTGAAGCGGGTTAACGAAAATACTCATCACCGTGACGTCGGACTCACGCCGCGAGCGCTCGACGAGGCTGAGGTGTCCCTGGTGGAGTGCTCCCATCGTCGGCACAAACCCGATTCTCGCGCCTGACTGCCGGGCCTCGGCCACCGCGGCTCGAATCTCCGCGATCGCCGTTGCCGTTCTCATGTTAGTTGCTGTGCTCGACATCAGGATATTTCCCGCTCCGAACTTCCTCGCCGTAGCGCTCGACTGCCTGCCGCGCGTCCGCGGCCAGATTTCCGTACTTCTTGAGAAATTTCGGGGCGAAACCCTCGTTAAGGCCAAGGAGATCGGGCAGCACCAATACCTGCCCGTCGCAGTGGGGTCCTGCGCCGATGCCGATCGTCGGGATCGAAATCGCTTCCCCTATCCGCTTCGCCAGGTCGGCCGGAATGAGCTCGAGCACGAGCGAGAATGCACCCGCATCCTCGAGCGCCTTCGCCTGGTCGATCATCCTGTCCGCGTCAATCCGTTCTCTCCCCTGCACCCTCATACCCATCGTTCGCACCGACTGAGGAGTGAATCCGAGATGCGCCATGACGGGTATCCCGATCGTTGTGAGCCGCCTGACCGTGCTCACGATTTCCTCATTTCCTCCCTCGAGCTTGACTGCATCCGCCTCGGTTTGCTGCATCACCCTGCCGGCGTTCAGGAGCGCGGATTCCTCACTCGCCTGATACGACATGAACGGCATGTCGACGACCAGCAGAGCGCGCTTCACGCCGCGACGCACTGCCTGGCCGTGGTAGATCATGTGGTCGAGTGTAACCGATAGCGTTGTCTCGAACCCGGCCACGACGTTGCCCAGTGAATCTCCGACGAGCACGATGTCGACGGATGCGGAGTCGACGATCCTCGCAAACAGCACGTCGTAAGCGGTGACCACCACGAGCTTTCCGCCCTCACGCTTTGAGCGCAGGACGTCGCGGATCGTGATTCTCTTTACCGCTTCGGCGGCGTCGGCCATTTATCGAGCCTCTGAGCTGGAGATCGCGCGACGTAACCGGCGCGGCAAGCAATGTACCCGGTTCGCGGCTTGTTGCCACGGGGTCGTTTGGTTCCGGATGCTCATTCTCAGCTGTCGAGCGCGGCGCGCAGGGACCTTGTTAGAGATATTGCCTGGCCGATGTCGGAGTCCGCGAGGCGGACTATCGCACTGCCAACCACGACTCCGTCGCCGATCCTGGCGACTGCTTTCGCCTGAGCCGGGCTCGAGATCCCGAACCCGACGCATATCGGAAGTTCGGTGGCAGCTCTCAGACGTGACGCTGTCTGCCCGATGTCCGGAGGGAGGTCGACTCTGGCCCCGGTGACACCGAGCCGGCTGATGAGGTAGACGAATCCCGAGCCATTGAGCGCAACCTCACGCATCCGTTCGACAGGGGTGGTCGGAGCCACGAGCCGGATGAAAGCGAGACCGCTCGAACCAAGCCACGACTCCCTCTCGGCGTCTGCTCCAACGGGCAGGTCAGTGACGAGAATGCCGTCGCACCCGGCCTGACGGCTGCGTTCGAGCGCGTCGGCTCCACCGGAGAGAAGCGGGTTGAGATACGTGAAAAGCACCACCGGAATGCCGAGCGCGGCGCGCGAAACGAGATCCAGCACGCGATCGAGGTTCATTCCCTGCTCGAGGGCACGCTGCGAGCTCGCCTGAATCACCGGGCCGTCCGCTATCGGGTCGGAGAACGGCACTCCCACCTCGACAACATCGGCTCCGGCATCCTCGAGCCCTCGAAGCAGGTCGATTGAGCCGGCGAAATCGGGGTGGCCGGCGGTGGCATAACAGACCAGGGCCTTCCTTCCGGAAGATGCAAGGAATGCAAACTTCTGGTCTATCCGGTCAGACGAAATAGTCGCCAACGTTGATGCCATACCGTGCAGGATCCGCGGTCTTGATGATCGTCCGGGGATACTCGCCGGTCGCATCCAGCTCCGCAAGGTCGGCTTCCGGTGCCGGATGCAGCATGTTTCCGTTCGCATCACTGACTATCCGTACGATGGGCCTCGACAGCGCGTCGAGCCGCGGATTTGCCGCCTGCACGACTGCAAGCTCGAAGGTGTCGAGCACCACAAGCGTGCCCACAGGATAGATGCCCAGGAGGTTTATGAACGCCTTGACGACGATCTGGTCCATTCCGCGCTGGGGATTGTCGCGCATCTCCTGTAGAACCGCGGATGGCGGATACGGCGTCGACTGATATGCACGCCTGGTCGTCGCGGCATCGTATCCGTCGGCGACCGCGACGATCTTGCTCGTCATGCTCATGGCGCGGGGACGCACCGACTTCGGATATCCGGAGAGATCGGCGCGCATGTGATGCTCATAAGCCACCGTCATTGCGCGGTAGGAAAGCTCCTCCTGCTGGCCGCGAAGCTGGAACAGGACCAGAACGCCGAGCCACGGGTGCGACGCGATCTGTCGCCACTCTTCCTCCGATAGCTGCTCGGATTTCTGGAGGTATCCAAGTGGCACCCGCGACTTGCCTATGTCGTGCATCAGAGCCGACAGTCCAAGCTCGAAAAGTTGAAGCTTCGTCATCCCGAGGCGGCGGCCCAGCGCCACCGCGAAGATGCATACGTTAACGCTGTGAGTGAACGTGTACTCGTCGTAGTCGCGAATCGTCGTAAGTCCGATAAGCGAGGTCTCCTCGTTGAGTATCTGGTCGACGATTCCCTGCACCACCCGCTTGATCTTCTTGATGCTCGGCGTGCGACCCATCCGGACCGAGTTGATCACGTCGCGAGTCACAGCGACAGAGTGAGTGTAGGTTCGCGTGGCTGCCTGCTTCGCGTGTTCGGCGTATTCACGGTCTGATTCGTCATCCACCGGCGGCCCCAGCTCGATTCCGGGAATCGGGGTTTGCTCGAGGTGCGCGACGATCTCCATGAAACGCTCATCGGGGTCAAGCTGTGTCGGCGAATCAAGGAGAGACAATATGACAAGCCACTCCCGCGAGGTCGCTCCCGGATGAACTCGCAGCGCACCGACGCCCGCAGCCCTGCAGAGCCGGAGGAGATAGCCGAAACTCGCGTAGTTCGTGAGGTCGAGTCGCAGGCGAGTCGCATTTATGAAGAGGAACTCCCCCGACAGGCGAAGCTCGAGCTCGCGCTCCCGCTCGATCATGTCCTCGGAAACGGAGATGAGCTCGGCGAGAGTTTTCTGAACCGCCACATGCTCTACTGGATAAAGCTTGATCGCCCGAAACGTTCCGTAGAGCGAGACGATGAAATCCCGGCCCCGCTTTCGGACATACGATGCCGAGGCCTGATCGACCGTCGTTGCAGGAGCCTCCGAGCGGAGCGGGTCAGCCACGGACCGCTCTGCTGACTGCGTTGCGAACGACGGCGTCCTTGTCTGAAAGACCTCTCTGCAGCGCGGTCATTGCCAGATCGCTGCCGATTTTGCCGAGCGCCATCGCTGCGCACGCCCTCACCTCTCCGTCTTCACGCCTTCCGAGAATTCGCCGGCTGCTGAGGATTTCCGCAAGGAGCGGCACTCCGTCGTCGCCGCATATCGCGCCGTAACTCTCGAAGAATGCCATCTTTTCGGCGAGAGTGCTCTCCTTCAGCTCGCGGGACCGAAGATGATCCTCTATGGCCTTGAGCGCTCCGCGATGGTTACGCGCTCCAAGCACGCGAACCGTCGCGACCCGGATGTCGCGATCGTCGTCGAAGAGGGCACGCTCGAGCACCTGCATTGCTCCCGGCGAGCCGATCTCGGACAGCGCTGCAACGCCAGCGAGGCGCATCTCCGGATTTCCGCTCGAGATCACGCCCGCAAGCGCCGATACAGCCGCGCTCGTCCGCATTGCACCAGAACGCCGTATCGCCTCGAATGAAACGACCGGATTCTCCGAGCCGATCAGCCGCACGAGCTCCGCGGTGTGCGCCGCTGCGAGCCCTGACCCCGCACTTTCCAGTAGCGCGCGCAGCTCCGCGTTCCTGCTCCTCCCGATCCAGGAAAGGACTGTCTCCAGCGCCCCGGGCTTGAGCTGGCTGAGCAGCTCGTGGAGGTCGGTCTGAGGCGGGCGAAGCGGCGTTTCCTCGAGAGCGTGAAGCAGCTGATCGAGCGCGTCCCTGTCGCTCAACCTGTCGACGAGCTCCATCAGCCGCTGATTTTCCGCCGGAAGGATCGCGATGGCCCGTGTCGCTGTCTTCGTCGCCTCCCTGATGAGGAAAGCGGCTGTGCTGAACTGGCCTACGGAAAGAAGCAGCAGGAACAGGTTGTCGAGAATTCCTGCGATCTCCTCGCGTACCGTCGGATCCGTCTCGAGCTCGTAGGTGTCGAGTAGCGATGCGATGACCTGTCCGCGCAGATCCGTCCCGAAGTCGCGGCGGATCTCGCTCTGGAGATACTCGATCTCGCTGTCGTCGAGGAAGTAGAGCGTCGAGTCGTATTCGTCCATGCGGGCCATCGACGATGACGCGAGCTGCTGTGCATCGTTTTCCACCTCGCCCGGTGAGACGACCTTTTCGCGAAACTCGCCCCGCGTTCCCTCCATCGACCCTCCGCTGTCGACGGCAAGATCGATGTACCTGTACTGGAGGCGAGTGAAGTCGTGCTCCCAGAGAAAGGTCAGCAGGTCGTCGTCGTTCGCGGATGCGAGACGCGATCGCTGCATCAGCGTGAGGAGCACGAACAACTCCTTCTCCTCGAAGCCCTTGTGAAAGACGAGCTCCCTGATCCCGTCCTTGTACAGCATCCATGGAATGCTGTCGGAATTGCGCCCGGGCTCCTCCAGCACAGGGTGGCCGGACCACCGCAAATCGCTGTCGGTGATCTGGATTACTATTGAGTCCGCCTCGTTCCACGCCCGCGCAAACGCGCTGCGCACGACGTCGACCGCCCGGGTGTGCATCGGATTGTTCGGGAGATAGAGCTGGTGCGCGCGCAACGCTTTCTCGAAGGAGCGCATGAGGTCGACGACGACAGCGATATCGAATGGCAGTTCCTCCCGGTCGAGCTCAGCGCCGTGAGCGATCTGGGTGCTCATGCGTCAAGCAACCCCATCTCGGCGATCTGGCTCATGTCCTTGTCGCCACGTCCGCTCAGGCAGACGAGGACGACATCTTCGTCGTCCCATCTCGGTGAGACGTCGGTGACCCAAACCAGGGCATGCGCGGTCTCGAGCGCCGGGATTATTCCCTCGAGTCGGCTGAGCGTCGCAAAGCCCCGAAGGGCATCGTCGTCTGAAACCGCCACATACTCCGCACGCCCGGAGTCCTTCAGGTACGAGTGCTCGGGACCCACGCCGGGATAATCGAGTCCGGCCGAGATGGAGTGAGCAGGCTGAACCTGCCCCGCGTCATCCTGAAGCAGGTAGCTGAATGTTCCATGCAGCACGCCCGGCCGGCCTCTCGAGAGTGATGCGGAATGATCCCCGGCACCCGGCCCGCGACCGGCTGCTTCGACGCCGATCAGCCTGACCCCCTCGTCTTTCTCGAAGGCGTGGAAGATCCCCATCGCATTCGAGCCGCCGCCGACACACGCGACGACCGCCGTCGGCAATCGCCCTGCAGCGGCGAGGATCTGCGACCGCGCTTCCCGGCCGATCACCGACTGAAATTCACGGACCATCCGCGGATATGGAGCGGGGCCGACAACCGAACCGATTATGTAGTAGCTGTCACCGACGTTCGTGACCCAGTCCCTGATTGCTTCGCTCGTCGCGTCCTTGAGGGTGCGCGTCCCTGACGTCACCGGCACCACTGTCGCACCCAAAAGCTTCATGCGATAAACATTGAGGGCCTGGCGCCGGATATCCTCCTCGCCCATGTACACAGTGCAGTCGAGCCCGAATCTCGCGCACACCGTGGCCGTCGCGACGCCATGTTGTCCGGCGCCAGTCTCCGCGATTATCCGGCGCTTGCCCATCCGCATCGCAAGAAGCGCCTGGCCCACCGTGTTGTTGATCTTGTGCGCGCCAGTGTGGTTCAGATCCTCGCGCTTGAGGTAGACATCGCAACCGGCTTCGGCCGAGAAGCGGGGGGCCGTGCTCAGCGGCGAGGGCCTGCCCACATACGTCGAAAGCATTTCGTCGACGTCGCGCAGGAATGCGGGGTCGGCAATGGCCGCGGCAAACGCCGCATCGAGCTCGTCGAGTGCGGGAATCAATGTCTCGGGAACATACCTGCCCCCGAACAGACCGAACCTGTCGCCTGCAGAAGTTTTGCTCATTTCATCTGGTGTGAGCCACGGTGCCCCAGCTCATACTATAGACGCGGAACGTACCGCCTTGGCAAAAGCCTTCATCAAAGCCGGGTCCTTGATCCCCGGGGCCGATTCCACGCCGGACGACACGTCGACCATCCCCGGAGCCAGGATCCGCACAGCTCCGGCGACGTTTCCGGGATCCAGACCCCCTGCCACAATGAGCTGTGACCTGGCCGCGATCGACGCGGCAAGAGATCGCGCTGCGTGCCAGTCAAACGGTACGCCGGTGCCCCCTGAAGCTCCACCAATGCTTGTGTCCAGCAAAATCGCATCGACCTTCTCGGCGAGCGACTCCCAAACGCCGGTGCCCCCCGGCTGGGCAGTGTCGACTGGCACGACCGCCCAAAGCTCTCCGCCGAAGCTCCCACGCAGCTCGGCAAGCTCTCCCTCGGAAAAGTTTCCGTGGAGCTGGAGTATCTCGACGCCAGCCACGCTTGCATCGTGAAGGAGCTCGTTAACCGGGCCGTGCCTGAACACGCCGACCCGCCTCAAGTCCGGAGACGCAGCGAAGATCTCGCTCGCGCGCTCAGTCGGGATTCTCCGCGGGCTCTCTGTCAGGATCACTCCGATGTGAGATGCGCCGGCCTCCCCCGCGACTGCTGCATCTTGAGGGCGGGTGATTCCGCAGAACTTTATCCGCGTCACGCGATCATCTCGGGTGCCGCGCGGTCTTCACTATGCCGGCGAAGGATCTCAGAGCCTCCGAAGGGTCAGCCGCGGCAGAAAGAAAAGACCCAGCCAGAAGGGCGTCGGCTCCCGCGCGCGCAGCAGACTCGGCCTCGACTCGGGTGGAGTACCCGCTTTCCGCCACAGCCACACATTCGGCCGGAACGAGGGGCACCAGCCGCTCGACCGTCGCCATCTCGATCTCGAGAGTCTCGAGGTTGCGATTGTTGACGCCGATCATCGTTGCGCCGGCGTCGAGAGCTCTCGCAAGCTCAGTTTCGTTGCGGATCTCAAACAGGACCTCGAGACCAAGATTCCGCGCTTCCTGCGACAGGACGGGAAGCCGTTCAGGCCGGATCGCCCGAACTATCAGCAAAGCCGCAGAAGCCCCGAACCGGCGTGCATCGGCAAGCTGCGACTCGAGCGAAATGAAATCCTTTCTGAGGATTGGCAGGCTTGTCGCCTGGCCTACCGCGGCCAGGTCAGCGAGGCTTCCCCCGAATCGCGACGGTTCTGTCAACACGGAGATCGCCGCCGCGCCACCAGCTTCGTATGCGCGCGCCTGACGGCCCGGGTCGAGCCGCGAGTTGATCTCGCCGCGAGATGGCGAGCTCCGCTTCACTTCAGCGACGACCGCGAAGTTTTCCCCCCGGATCGCGCCCTCGAACGAAGCCGGCGAGACCGCCGGTGCCTCAGCTGAAAGCGCCGATTCGGCCTCCGCCCTGCGGCGCGCCGCGGCGATGAGCTCGCCGAGGGTCCCGGACGGCTCTTCCCACTCCGAATGATCTTGCGTTTCGGGAGTTGTTCGGCTAATCTTTGAATTCGGCAAATGTTCGGTATCGGCTTCCGGCGGGAACCTCAATAACGGGAAAGATATGTCGCTAACGAAACGACAGCGTGAGATCCTCACCTACCTTACCGACTACTCGGGCGACAACGGCTATGCGCCGAGCTTCGAAGAAATCGCTGAGCGGTTCGGCTACAGCTCTCTGGCAACGGTGCACGAGCATCTCAGCAATCTCGAGCGCAAGGGTTACATCAAGCGGGAGTATAACGAGAGCCGCGCGATCGAGGTGCTACCGTCAGACATCTATCCCCGGGCGCTCCAGCTTCCGCTCGCCGGCTCAGTGGCGGCAGGCATGCCGATCGAGGCGATTCAGTCCCAGGAGATGATCACGGTCCCCGAAGATTTCGTGCGGAAGGGCGGAAACCATTACGTCCTCCGCGTGCGTGGGAACTCGATGATCGACGAGCAGATCAGGGACGGCGACTTCGTCATCGTCAACGAACGGCAGAGCGCCGACAACGGGGAGATGGTTATCGCGCTGGTCGACGGCAACTCGGCTACGGTCAAGAAGCTTTATCGTGAGAAGGATGGCCGGATCCGCCTTCAGCCCGCGAACGAGGCGATGGCCCCGATCTACGTGCATGAGAACGACATCTCGATTCAGGGTATCGTCGTCGGCGTGCTGCGCCGCTGCTAGGAGGCGGGTGGACAGGCGGCGCGGAGTTTCTCGAGCGCCGTCAATCCCTTTCGTTCGTCGAGCGCCCGCCGCGCTGCACTGACGCCTTCAGCGAAATCTCCGACCCTGCCGCTCACGTGAATTGCCGCCGCCGCGTTTAGAATCACCGCGGCGCGCGCGGCTGCACTTCCCCCGCCCTGCAGGATCCCGGTGATGATGCGAGCATTGTCCGCCGGGTCTCCCCCTGCGAGCTCCGCCCTGTCTGTCGCCGCGAGGCCGTAGTCCGCCGGGTCAATCGTCCACTCAGAGATTGATCCAGCTCGAATCTCGACGACCCGGGTAGTTCCGAGCGGGGATATCTCGTCGAGTCCGGGCTCGCCGTGCACGACCATCGCATGAACGCTCCCAAGCTCAGCCAGGGCGCCGGCGAGGATTGGCACCCGGTAGGAATCGGCCACACCAACGACCTGCCGCGTCGCACCGGCAGGATTCGCGAGCGGTCCGACGATGTTCATGACCGTCGGGATTCCGAGCTCCCGCCTGATCGGCCCGACGTGTCGCATTGCCGGGTGCATGAGCGGCGCGTACATAAAGACAATTCCAGCCGAGTCGAGAGCGCGCGCCATGACCGGGACGGTCGATTCGATTCCGACTCCGAGCGCTTCGAGTACATCGGCGCTTCCGCAGCGAGAGGTGAATGACCTGTTACCGTGTTTTGCGATGCGCACGCCTGCGCCTGCCGCGACGAGAGCAGCGGCGGTAGAGATGTTGAAAGTCTGAACCGCTCCTCCGCCGGTGCCGCACGTGTCGACGAGATCAGCGGGATCGTCGACGGGCAACCTGACCATCACGTTGCGAAGAGCGCGGACGACTCCCGCAACGATCTCCGCCGTTTCGCCTTTCACCCGAAGACCCGCCAGCATTGCCGCGATCTGCACGGCCGTCGCCTCCCCGCGCATTATCACGCCGAACGCAGCCGCAGCATCCTCAGCCGACAGCGGCTGATGATGCGCGAGCATCGATATGGCGCTTTGAAGCGCCGACTGGGCTTGGGGGGCGGTCACGCGGTCAGGCCGGAGGAGCGAGCGCGGCGCGGATCTTTTCTATCACTTCTGCAGGATCCGACTTGCCTTCAGACTCGAGCGCGCGCTCGATCTGATACACCCTGTTCGAGTGGGCCCGCGCGACTTCGGCCTGCGAGTGAAGTTCGACATGCGCCTCCTCCAGCCGCCCGACCGCCTGGGCAATCTGGTCCTCGACAGCTGCCAGGCGCTCGGTCCGTCGCTGCAACTCGTCATTGGCGTGCGCAAGCATCCGCTCGAGCTCGGCGATTCTTGCTGCTTCTCTCTGTCCCGGAGCCGCAGTAGCACTTCTCGCATCCTCGAGCTCGGCCTTGAGCTGCCTCACCGCGTGGTTGTATTCCCCGTGAATGTTCCGGGTCAGCTCCTCGAGCGTGCGAACTGCCTCGAACCTCGCGTCGTGCTCGGCCATTCTCTCGAACGCCAGAGAGAAGAGATCGAATGCCGGCGAAAGCCGCTCGCATATCCGCGGCCCGAATCGCCGCCTCGGCTCATATAGCGCGATGAAGCCTGCCAGCTCGCCGTCGAGATTCAACCCGCGCACCGACAGGATTCCCCCCTGCGCGGGCGGCGTCACTCCGAGAAGCTTCATGTAGTCGTCTGACTCGGCCCCGAAGTCTGCCATCGCGGCACCCATGTTGAGCGCTCGCCGGATCGGGGCCGGCAGGTGATCGATTGCCACGGTCAGCGGCGTCCGGGAGACGACGTCTCCCGACGGGCTGAGGCGCTCGGTTATGAGCTGCCTCCTCGAGTCACACACAAAAAGAGCCAGCTGAGCTGAGCGCTCGATGTCCATCACTTCGTGATGAAGCAGCGTCAGGGCTGCATCAGGGTCGCGCGCTGCGGAGAGTACCGTCGCCAGAGTAGCAAGTGTTCGAGGTGCCATTGTGTCCGTTTGAGTCGCTGAAAGGCGCGCTACCGAGTTTGGCGTTCGCTACTATGAATGTCAACGTGTTTGCCGCGTGTCTGGCGCCGCGATAATTTGCGCAATGGAATCGCGAACGCTGCAGCTCGTTCTTCAATATGACGGAGCGGGGTTCGCCGGGTGGCAACGGCAACCCGATACGAGGACCGTTCAGGGGGTGCTCGAAGAGGCGATGCAGCGGCTTTGCGAATCTCATGTCAGCGTGCTCGGCGCCGGTCGCACCGATGCGGGTGTGCACGCGCTGGGTCAGGCTGCGGGGGTCCGGGTGAGCGACCGGTGGAGTGCGACCGCGCTGATGCGGGCGCTCAACGCGGTTCTTCCCCGTGACGTGAGAGTTTCCGCGTGCCACGAGATGGTCCCCGAATTCCATGCGCGGTACAGCGCCGTCTCCCGGTCGTACCGCTACCTCGTCGGCACGGATGCCGGCGCTGAGAGTCCTTTCAGGGCTCCAAGAGAGCTCGCGTGGAGCCGGGGTCTGGACCGCGGCTTGCTCGATAGTTCGGCGGAGCTGATCACAGGTGATCACAGCTTCAGGGGATTTGCCGTCAAGGGCACGGCCCCCGCCAGCGATGATCACCGCTGCATCGTTTACGAGGCCGCGTGGCAGGACCGGGAGGGAGGGCTGGCATTCACGATTCGGGCGAACCGGTTCCTCCATCACATGGTGCGGTTCATCGTCGGTACTTTGCTCGACATCGCCGCGGGACGGAGAGACCCCGGACTCATTTCGCGATTGCTGGCTGCCGAAAACAACCGTGAGGCTTCGCCACCCGCGCCGCCCCACGGGTTGTACCTCGAAAGTGTAGAATACCCTCGTGAACTCTATCTGGTGACTGGATGAATATCTTCGTGGAAAGCGTTTCCATCGACGAGATCAGGCAATTCTTCCACGCCGGCCTCGCCGACGGAGTCGTGCTCTCAGATTCTGAATATGGCGGAAGCGGATCCTCGGAGGGTCAGGATCTCATTTCCGTGATCTCACAGGAATTCGCAATTCCGGTTTGCGTCGAGATCGCCGCGGTCAGCGGCGATGACATGTACCGTGAAGCCCGCGAGCTCGCGAAGATATCCGACAACATCATCGTTCAGCTCCCGCTCATCGAGGATGCGATCGAGCCGATGCACCGGCTGAGCCTCGAGGGAGTCGACGTTTGCGCAAATTTCGTTTACACAGGGGCGCAGGCGGTTCTAGCGGCAAAGGCGGGCGCGTCGAGCGTGAGGATTTCCATCGCCGACCTCGATGCGCATGGGCGAATGAGCTTCGACGTGGTCAGCGAGATCAGGTCGCTTCTCGAGGCGAGCGCCAGCGAGTGTGACGTGATGGTCGCGTCGCCGCGGACCAGCACCGAATTCACCGAGTCGATCAACGCCGGAGCACAGACTGTCTCGATTGCGCCGCACGTTCTTCAGTCGCTTCTTCTGCACCCACTTACCGACCGTGGGGTGGACCAGTTTCTCAGCGCGCTTTCCCGCCGGCCAAGGGTTCACTGACAGATGAAACGGCTACTGACCCTGCCGGCGGCTGTCGTGCTTGCTTCGTGCGGGGGGGAGTCCCTCCCCTCGGCTGATGCCCGGCAGCTGCCATCGGCGCAGTCCGAGCAGATCCACGCCCAAAGGCGCACCGCGATCACATCCGCTGTCGAGAGGGTTGCTCCGTCAGTTGTGACGGTCCAGACTGAAGTAGTCGAGCGAGTCCCTGCCGACTTCTACGAACAATTCTTCGGTGGCCGCTCGGGCCGCCGGGCGTCGTCAGGACTCGGCTCGGGTTTCATCGTCCGTGCCGATGGAGTGATCGTAACGAATGCCCACGTCGTGAGCGGGGCGACGAGGATCTTCGTCGCGTTGCAGGACGGCACCCGCTACCCGGCGCGGCTTCTCGGCGCCGATGAGACGAACGACCTGGCTGTGGTGAAGATCGAGGCAACCGACCTGCCGGTCGCGCCACTCGGTAGCTCAACCAATCTCCTGATCGGCGAATGGGCGATCGCGATCGGCAGCCCGTTCGGATTTCTGCTCGCGAACACCGAGCCCAGCGTTACAGCGGGGGTAGTGAGCGGCACTGGTCGGAACCTGGCTGCTGAGGGCGACGGCGCGGGTGTCTATGTCGACATGATCCAGACCGACGCCTCGATCAACCCGGGGAATTCCGGAGGCCCGCTCGTCAATGCGATGGGTGAAGTGATCGGCGTCAACAGCTCGATCTACACACCGAGCGGAGGCTCGGTCGGACTTGGGTTTGCCATCCCGATCAACCGTGCGAAGAGGGTTACTGAAGATCTTCTCGCGCATGGTGTAATCAGGCGTCCATGGGTCGGCATCAAGCTTCAACAGCCTTCACCGGCGCTGACGAGACCACGCGCGAACGGCGTAGCCGTGAGCTCGGTGGTGCCCGGATCGCCCGCCGCGCGCGCGGGGATCAGGGTCGGCGACACGCTGGTGAAATCGCGCGACCGCGCCGTGTTGAGTGTCTTCGACTGGGAAGCCGAGCGGCTCGAGCTGCGCGTGGGTGAGGAAATACCGCTTGTACTCCGGCGCGGCGGGCAGGAGAACCGCGTCTCGGTGCGCGTTGCTGACCTGCCTGAAGTCGACGCGCCGAAGGTCACGGTGCTGCGCGAGATTCAACTCGTCACGCTCACCCCGGCGATTCGCGCCGAGCGGAATATCAGGCGCGCCAGTGGCGCCCTGGTTCAGACCGTGACTCCTCGCATCGCCGAGCAGCTCGGCATTCAGCCGGGGGACGTAATTCTTCAGATCAACCGCGTTCCGGTTGCCGATGCAGAAGCTGCAGCGCGAGCACTCGACTACTACTCGGGTCGCGGCGCGATAGTCATGTACATCGAGCGGCAGGGCCAGGTTTACACGACAGAGTTCGTGATACAGTGACAAACGACTCCTACTCTTCCCCCCTCGGGAGCCGGTACGCCTCGCGGGCGATGCTCCAGCTGTGGTCGCCACGCACGCGCTACGGGCTGTGGCGCCGGCTCTGGCTCACGCTTGCCGAGGTCCAGCGCGAGCTTGGCGTGGACATCCCGGTCGAAGCAATCGACCAGATGCGTGAGCATCTCGACGATATCGACTTCGATGCGGTAGCGGCATATGAGAGAAGGTTCCGGCACGACGTGATGGCTCACGTTCATGCCTTCGGCGACGCGGCCCCCGCGGCGAAACCATGGATACATCTCGGCGCTACTAGTGCGTTCGTGACAGACAATGCCGACCTGATCCTGATGCGGCGCGGCCTTGACCTGCTCGGCGGGCGAGCGGTTGGTGTGCTCCGCTCTCTCTCCGTGTTCGCTCGCGAGTGGCGTGACCTTCCGACCCTCGGGTACACGCATCTGCAGCCGGCGCAGCTCACCACTGTCGGCAAGCGGGCTACGCTGTGGATGCAGGACCTCGTGCTCGACCTGCGCGACCTCGAGTACCGGAGAACGACGATGCCGTTTCGCGGAGTCAAAGGTACAACGGGAACGCAGGCGACATTTCTCGAGCTTTTTCGCGGTGATCACGCCAGGGTGAAACAGCTTGACGAGCTCGTGACGTCGCGGATGGATTTCACTTCGGCGCTTGCAGTCACCGGTCAGACCTACACGAGGAAAATCGACGCAGGCGTGCTGTCGATCGCCTCGGGGATCGCCGCGAGCGCGGCGAAGTTTGCCGGGGACATAAGGATGCTTCAGTCGTTCGGCGAGATCGAGGAGCCATTCGAGGATGAGCAGATCGGAAGCTCTGCGATGGCATACAAGCGCAACCCGATGCGGTCGGAGCGCATCAACTCTCTTGCGCGCTTCGTGCTTTCACTCGAGGGCAATGCGAACCAGACACACAGTGTCCAGTATTTCGAGCGAACTCTCGACGACAGTGCGAACCGGCGGCTGGCGATTCCCGAGGCATTTCTCGCAACTGACGCGATCCTCATCCTGATGTCGAACGTCGCCGACGGACTGAGGGTGCACCCGGCCCGGATAAGGCAGCGAATGGACGCGGAGCTGCCGTTCATGGCGACCGAAAAACTCATCGTGAAGGCAGTCGAGTCCGGCGGGGACAGGCAGGCGGTGCACGAGGTGATTCGCAGGCACTCGATGGCTGCGGCCCAGGCGATGAAAGAAGGGGCCGCCGCGAATGACCTCCTCGAACGCCTCGCTGCAGACCCCGAATTCGGGATCTCGGGAGACGACATCGCCGCCGTTACCGACGCATCCGGGTTCACCGGGAGGGCAGCCGAGCAGGTAGACGAGTTTCTCTCTTCCGTGGTCGGGCCCCTTCTCGCCGGAACAGATACCGCGAAAGCGGAAGACCTCGAGATAAGGGTCTGATGGCGCTGTCCGGAACCAGACTCCCCCTTCGCCTCCTCCGGAAGGGCAAGGTTCGTGACGTCTACGAGATCGACGATGAGATCGTACTGCTCGTCGCGACGGATCGCGTCAGCGCGTTCGATGTGGTAATGGTTGAGCCGATTCCCCATAAGGGTCGGGTCCTTACCCAGCTTACGGCGTGGTGGCTGAATATTCTCGAGCCCCACGTCCGTCACCACCTCCTCAGCACCGATGTCGCCGATATGGTGGCAATCGAGCCGGAGCTCGGCGAGCACGTCGATGTTCTCGAGGGAAGATCGATGCTCTGCCACCGTGCCTCGGTGTTTCCGGTCGAGTGCGTGATCCGGGGCTACATCACGGGTTCCGCGTGGAGGGAATATTCCGTTTCGGGGACACTGGCGGGCGAAAAACTGACCCCGGGCTTACTCGAGTCTGAGCGACTCGCTGATCCCGTCTTCAGCCCCGCAACAAAAGCTGAGGAGGGCCACGACGAGAACATCCCGATCTCCCGGATGGAGCAAATCGTCGGCTCCCGCGCGGCCGCCGAGCTCGAGCGGCTCACCAGAAGGATCTATCAGGTTGGAAGCGACGTGGCTCTGGCGTCCGGAATAATCATCGCTGATACGAAGCTCGAATACGGTTTGAGACGAGGCGCAGAGGTAAAACCAGAGGCGCAGAGAACACCGCACGACCTCGCGGAAAGAGTGGCTCGGGACGACGACGAGTTCGATGCTTCGCGTGTTATATTAGTGGATGAGGTGCTGACGCCGGATAGCTCACGTTTCTGGCCCGCCGACAGGTTCGAACCAGGTCATCCGCAGGCGAGCTTCGACAAGCAGCCGCTGCGGGATTATCTGGAGAACGAGCGTCGCGAGGGCCGCTGGAACGGAGAGCATCCGGCGCCGCCGTTGCCGGGGGAAGTGGTGGAGGCCACAAGCGAGCGTTATCTCGAAATCTTCCGCCGTCTCACACATCTCCCGCTAGACACCGGAGCAACTCATTGAACTTCGCGCGCGAAGGATATCCGTTCATCGGCATTGCGATGGCGCTTGCCGCCGCCACGTTCGCGCTCGCCCTGTCACGCCGCTCGTGGGCGCTCTGGCTCCTCGCAATCGCGATGACAGTCATCGCACTCTGGGTCGCCTATTTTTTCCGCGACCCCGAGCGAACCGGTGAGCGAGGATCCTCGATAGTCGTGGCTCCGGCCGATGGAAAACTCATAATGATCACGGAAGTCGATGAGCCTGCATTCATCGGCGGGCAGGCAACGCGGCTTTCGATCTTCATGAACGTCTTCAACGTTCACGTCAATCGTTATCCAGTAGACGGAACCGTCAGGTACGTGCACTACAATCCCGGCAAGTTCCTCAACGCCGCTGCCGAAAAGTCGAGCATCGAGAACGAGCAGAGCTCGGTCGGAGTCGAATCGGGCCGGTACCGGATACTCGTGCGACAGATAGCGGGTCTGGTGGCCAGGCGCATCGTCACATACAGCCGCGAAGGGGAACCTGTGAAGCAGGGTGACCGAATGGGCATCATCAGGTTCGGCTCCAGGGTTGACGTTTTTTTGCCGGTCGACTCGAAGCTCCGAGTGAAGCTCGGCGATCTCACAACGGCCGGCACCACGGTGCTCGCTGACCTGCCACCCCGATAATGGCGGACGAGGCCCAGCCACTGACGATTGACCCGCCGCGCCGGATGAGGCGCGCAGTCGTGATCCTCCCGAGCGGGCTCACACTTGCGAATCTCTTCTGCGGGATCTTCGCGATCGTGTCGGCGTCCCGCGGCCAGTTCGATTTCGCCGGATTGCTCATCGTGCTTGGCGGAGTGGCCGACGCACTCGACGGCAGGGTTGCGCGAGCTACCGGCAGCGGATCGAGATTCGGGTCCGAGCTCGATTCACTCGTCGACCTCATAACGTTCGGGGTTGCGCCGGCGATGATCATGTACTTCGCGGTGCTGAACCGTGAAGGCTGGGAATGGCTCATTGTCTTCCTCTACGTGACATGCGCGGCGATTCGCCTCGCGCGTTTCAACGTCGAGCAGGCCGGTCGGGCTAAACGATATTTCCATGGCCTGCCGAGCCCCGCGGCGGGAATGACACTCGCCACCTATTACTGGTTCAGCCAGAGCACCTTATACAACGAAACGATACTGGGCGACCTGCCGTGGCATTTCTGGCTCCGTTTCCTGATGCTGGCGCTCGCGTTCCTCATGATCAGCAACGTCTCTTACCCGGCCGTTCCGAACATCGGTTACAAGTCGCTGAGCCAGATCCTGGGGTCGCTGGTGGTGGTGGGAAGCATCGTTGGAATGATCGTGCTTCGGAAGCAGTTCTATTTCCCTGCCCTCGTCATGTACGTTCTGTACGGCGTTGGCAAGACCGTCCTCTTTGGGTTCATCGGCAGGAGACCGCGGGGCGACGTGCCCGTCATATCCGACGACGATGAAGACCTCGAGCCCGATGCACAGATC
>JBPPMU010000365.1:0-3136 GCA_051306215.1 Gemmatimonadaceae bacterium
TCAGAGGGAGTCGACGAAAGCGGATTTCTGGAGCTGCCGATACAATTCCGGCACGCCGCCGCGGTTGAGCTCCTTCCCCCCCACCACGCCGACCCGTTCGACCGGATGCTCGTCGCGCAGGCAAAGGTCGAAGGACTCGTCATCGTAACCCACGACCGCGCGATCGGACCCTACGGCGCGCCAGTCATCTGGAGCTGATCACAAAGAGGTCGACGCCTCCGCCGGTCTGGCTCGATCCCGGTGCCAGCCCTAGCTTCGTGCACGCGATAATCTCCCCGATCCAGGATTTTACGACGTGCTGCGTGACCAGCTTCAGGAGTCGCTAGGAACCGCCTACACGATCGACCGGGAGCTCGGCGGTGGTGGCATGTCCAGAGTCTTCCTCGCTACCGAAACCCGCCTCAATCGCAAGGTCGTCGTAAAGGTTCTCTCACCAGATCTCGCCGCGGGAGTCAGCGCGGAGCGGTTCGAGCGGGAGATCCAGCTGGCGGCGCAGCTCCAGCAGGCGAACATCGTCCCGCTCTTCGCGGCCGGCGAGACGAAGGGTCTCCCCTACTTCACGATGCCCTACGTCGAGGGAGAATCGCTGCGGGCGCGGCTGAGCTCCGGCGAGCGGCTTTCAATCTCCGAATGCGTGAGCATTCTTCGCGACGTCGCGCGAGCGCTGAGCTACGCCCACGCCGCCGGAGTTGTGCATCGCGATATCAAGCCGGATAACGTCCTCCTCTCGCACGGCGCCGCGGTCGTAACCGATTTCGGAATTGCCAAGGCAATCTCCGATGCCCGGACCGAACAGGGCGGAGCAAGCCTGACCGCCACGGGCACTTCGCTCGGAAGCCCAGCCTACATGGCGCCGGAACAGATCGCCGGCGACTCGAGCGTCGATCATCGCGCCGACATCTACGCATTCGGATGTCTGGCGTACGAGATTCTGACCGGCCGACCGCCATTCAGGGCGGAAACACTCCAGCGGGTAATGGGTCTGCACATCACGGCAAAAGCGGAGCCGATTGCCGATCTCCGGCCGGATGTTCCGCTTCAGCTCGACGCGATCGTCAAACACTGCCTTGAAAAGGACCCGGCCGACAGGCCCCAGAGCGCAGCGAGCATCGTGACGGCGCTGGAAGCGGTGTCAACATCTGACACCGGGGCGCGAAGCCTTCCAACCGTGGCGACGAATGGCAGAACAAGCCGACGTGTTGCAGCGCTCGCCGCCGCCGTCATTGTCGTTGCCGCGAGTGGCGCAGGTATTTTCGCTCTCACCAATCGCGCCGGCAATTCTTCACCTGACCAGTCTGTCGCCGTGCTTCCACTCGAAAATCTCAGCGGCGACAAGGCGAACGACTACTTCGGCGAAGGCCTCGCCGAGGAGATCACTGGCGCTCTGGCAAAGGCGGGCCTCAGGGTCGTCGGGAGAAACAGCGCCCGCGCGCTGTCGGCAAAGGGAATGGGCGCAGGGGAAATCGCCCGCGAGCTCAATGTCGGCAACGTGCTTCAGGGAAGCGTGCAGCGATCAGAGGACCAGGTGAGAATCTCGGTCAGCCTCATATCTGCTCCTGACGAGTCGGTGCTGTGGACTGAGCGATATGATCGCCCAATCAAGGACGTCTTCGCTGTGCAGGACGAGATAGCGCGCGCAGTTGCGGGCGAACTCAAGATCAAGCTCATCCCCGGCCAGCGCCTTCGCGGCGTCGATACGGAAGATCCGGAAGCTCACGCCGCATATCTTCAGGGCCTTTACCTGTGGAACAGGCGCAACGCCGCCGGGCTCCGAAGGGCAATCACGCTCTTCGGTGAAGCCGTGCGTCGCGACCCGGCATACGCGCAGGCATACGGCGGAATGGCGATGGCATATACAGTGTTGCCGGCCTACGACGACATCGGAAATGCCGACCTCCTGAACCGCGCGCGTGAAGCCGCCGAGCGCGCCCTGGCCCTCGATAGCGCAAACGTTCAGGCGCTCACTTCGCTTGGTTACGTCGAAGCCCTTCATTACAGGAACAGGATCTCGGAAAGCCTCTTCAAGCGGGCAATTGCCGCCGATTCAACTTTCGGAACCGCCTGGTTCTGGTACGGGCTTCTGTTGTTGCAGCAGAATCGCAATGAGGAAGCGCTTGCCGCAATCCAGCACGCGCGCTCGCTGGAGCCGGCTTCACTTGTAATCAACACCGCAGTAACCCAGGCCCTGTACGATATGCGCCGCTACGACGAGGCCGAAATTTCAGGTCGAAGCGTGCTGCAGCTCGACCCGACTTTTCAGCTCGGCATCGTCGATCTCGCCAAGGTCCTGATCGAGCAGGGCAAAGCCACCGACGCGATCACGATGCTGCTCCCGATCATCGAGACTCCAGGTTTCAGCCACCTCGAGAAGATCGGAGTCATGGCGTACGCGCTGGCGCGCGCCGGCCGGGCGGACGAAGCGAGAACCATTCTGAAGAAGACTGAGACGCCGATCGCGCGGCAGTCGACACAGCGTGGCATGGTGGCCGCGGCACTGGATGCCGTAGGGGAGCGGGAGAAAGCGATCGAGGTCTTACGGAAGGCGATGGCCGACCATGACCTGTGGCTCGCACACTATCTGACCGCTGCTCCCTATGACGGTCTGCGCAGGGACCCTCGAGCGCGCGAGCTCTTCGCCACCATGTCAGCCAGGTGACAGCGACTCAAGCCTCGATCTTGAAGATCTCGCGGCGCCCATGGTCCACAAGGTCATGGTAGCCTTCCATGACCTGCTCGAATTCCTTGCCAAGGTCTTCGGACATTCCCTCGCCCTGCATCATCGACTCGAACTCAGCCATGCTCTTCACTTCGAACTCGCTGACGATCGTCCAGTAGCGCTCCCCAGCGAAGTCGGTCATGATCCTCGATTTGGCCCACCCGCCTTTCGCCATCAGCTCGTTCATCTTGATGAACTTCTGAACGAGCGGCTTAACTTTGCCCGGCTTGCAGTACATGATTTCCCTGATTAGCAGCATCGTCTCCTCCGTTGAAAGGGGGGAAAGTCCCGGCTTCGAAAGCGGCGCGAGCCGGATTCCTGCTCGAACATGATACTCTGAACTCCGGAAACACAAGTTGGCCCCGCACAGCCAGGGCGTCGTCAGGTTTTCTTCGGAGTCATCCAGTATCGCGGTCCCGG
>JBPPMU010000366.1:0-3732 GCA_051306215.1 Gemmatimonadaceae bacterium
CAAGCGCTTCGGGGATGTCGTCGCACTCGACGCCATCTCATTCGAGGTCGGGCAGGCCGAGCTGTTCGGGCTGGTGGGGCCGGATGGTGGGGGCAAGACGACTCTCTTCCGCATTCTCACGACACTACTCCTGCCGGACAGCGGCTCCGCATCGGTGCTCGGCTTCGACGTAGTGAAGGACCTGTGGAAGATTCGAGCGCGCGTTGGCTACATGCCTGGCCGGTTCTCCCTCTATCCCGATCTCAGCGTCGAGGAGAACCTGAAGTTCTTCGCCTCGGTGTTCGGCACGACGATCGATGAGGGATACTCGATAATCGAGCCGATATACCGGCAGATAGAGCCCTTCAGGGACCGGCGTGCGGGTGCTCTGTCGGGTGGAATGAAGCAGAAGCTCGCCCTGTCGTGTGCGCTCGTTCATCGACCCGAGATTCTTTTTCTCGATGAGCCCACAACCGGCGTCGACGCAGTATCACGCCGCGAGTTCTGGGACCTGCTCGGCGCGCTCAAGCGGTCGGGACTGACGATCGTTGTAGCCACTCCCTACATGGACGAAGCCGGCCGGTGCGATCGCGTGGCCCTGATACAACGCGGCACGGTGCTCGCGATCGAGGATCCGGATGCGATAGGTAAAAAATTCCCGGGGCCGCTGTTCGCTGTCGCCGGGAGCGACCGTTACTCGATGCTCGGGTCGCTTCGGAACTACGCTCACGCCCGGTCAGCCTTTCCCTTTGGCGACACCCTTCACTACAGCGACGTTCGGTCGGGAACGGGTGTCGATGACATCGCAAAGGACGTCGGCGCTTTTCTCATAGCGTCAGGGTTCAGCGACGCCCGTGTCGAGCCAATTGAGCCGGGCATAGAGGACACGTTCATGGCGCTGATGGGGGCGCCGCCTGAAGCCGCCGCATGACACTCGCGATGGAGGTGCGGGACCTGACGCGGCGCTTCGGCGACTTCACTGCAGTCGACTCGATCACCTTTGACGTGAGATCCGGGGAGGTGTTCGGATTCCTCGGCGCCAACGGAGCTGGGAAGACGACGGCGATAAAGATGCTGATCGGGCTCATCGCACCCACGTCGGGGCAGGCGACTGTCGCCGGATACGATGTGATGACCCAGGCGGATGAGGTAAAGCGTCGCATTGGCTACATGAGCCAGCGCTTTTCTCTCTACGATGATCTCACCGTTCGCGAGAACATCACGCTCTACGGTGGCATCTACGGGCTCGCGGATGAACAGATCCGTGAACGAAGCGAAGGCATAACAGGAAGTCTTCAGCTCACCGCAGTCGCCGACCAGCGCGTCGCTTCACTCCCTCTCGGGTGGAAACAGAAGCTCGCGTTCTCTGTCGCGCTGCTTCACGAGCCAGCCATAGTCTTTCTCGACGAGCCGACGGGCGGCGTGGATCCCATCACGCGCCGCCAGTTCTGGGAGATGATCTACGCTGCCTCGGCGCGGGGGACGACGGCGTTCGTCACTACTCACTACCTCGACGAGGCGGAATATTGCGACCGCGTCTCGATAATGGTCGATGGGCGCATCGGGGCTATGGGGACGCCGGCGGAGTTAAAGGAATCGTTTTCGGCCAGCTCACTCGACGACGTGTTCGTGCGGCTCGCCCGGCCATGAGGTCCGCGCTCGCGGGATTCATCTGGAAGGAAACCCACCACATCCTGCGGGATCGGCAGACGCTCACGCTGCTCCTGTTGCTGCCGCTGGCGATGGTCATCCTGTTCGGGTTTGCACTGCGGAGCGACATCAGAGACGTGCGGGTGGTGTTCGTCGACGCCTCACCCGATTACGCGACAACGGCGCTTCGCGCGCGATTCGAGGGTAATCCGCGGTTCAGTGTGATCGGCATCGCGCCGGCGACAAACTCGGTCGAGCATCTCTTCCTTCGCGGTGACGCGGATGTCGCAATTGTAATCGAGCCCGGATTCGCGGACCGGCTCGCTTCGGGGAGCCCGTCGCGACTGCTCGTCATCAGCGACGCAACGGATCCCAACACCGGCAGCATGATGCAGGCGTACGCGGCGGGGATCATCACCGATTTCCAGGAGGAGATGAAGGCGACGGGAAGGCCAGTCGATATCGAGATGAATACGCGCATGAGGTTCAACCCGACGCTCGAGAGCGCGAACCTGTTCGTACCGGGACTGATCGCCCTTGTGCTGACTCTCGTTACAGCGCTCATGACTGCCATCTCGCTTTCGCGCGAAATGGAGAGGGGCACACTCGAGATCCTTCTTGTGTCGCCGCTGCGCCCGTGGCAGATCATCGTCGGGAAGGTCGTGCCATACCTCGTGCTCGCGTTCGCAAACGTCGTGACCGCGCTGCTTTCGGCCTGGCTTGTGTTCGACGTGCCGTTTCGCGGGAGCGTCACACTGCTCCTGGCTGCGAGCGTGCTCTACGCGATGGTTGGCCTCGCCCTCGGCGTCGTGATCGCGGCGCGCACTGACTCACAGCGGGCAGCCATGCTCGGAGCCCTTCTCGGGACGATGATGCCGATCACGCTCCTCTCCGGAATGATCTTCCCGATCACCAGCCTGCCTGGATGGATGCAGGTGGTGACGTATATCGTGCCGGCGAGATGGTTCATCATCATCTCCCGCGGGATAATGCTCAAGGGCGTCGGAATAGAGTATCTCTGGCCTTCGCTCGCAATTCTCGTCCTGATGCTGGTCGTCCTGCTCGCCGTCGCGATCAGGAGCTTCAAGCCGAGGCTCGGCTGATGCGCTCGCTGAGGTTTCTGCTGAAGAAGGAGTTCCTGCAAATCTTCCGGGACAGGATGATCGTCGGACTCGTCTTCATTTTACCGATGGTCCAGCTGCTGATACTGTCGAATGCAGCATCGTTCGAGGTGAAGCACGGCAGGATGTACGTGCTCGACAAGGACCACACTACGATGTCGCGCGGGCTTTTCGACCGGATGGCGGCATCGGGCCGTTTCGTACCCGTCGAGGCCTCGAGCTCCCTCGACCTTGCCGACCGCGCGATGCTCGACCGGAGAGTTGATGTGATACTTGTCGTGCCTGCAGGCTTCGAGCGCGACGTCGTAAGGGACAGGCGCGCTTCGGTGCAGCTCATAATGAATGCGGAAGACGGGGGCGCGGCGGGCGTGATGCAGTCGTACGCCGGAAGAATACTCGCCGGCTACTCGCGCGAGCTCGGTGCGGAGGTGAATCCCGCGCTTGCATCGATCGCCTCGCGTCCCGAGCTGCCGCCGTCGCGAGACAGGCAGGTCATCGAGATCCGTCAACGCGGATGGTTCAACGCGGACCTCGACTACCATCACTTCATGGTGCCCGGCATTCTCGTCGTGCTCGTGACAATGGTGGGGACGCTGCTCACGGCGATGAACATCGTGCGCGAGAAGGAGGCCGGCACACTCGATCAGCTTAACGTGACGCCGATCAGCAGGGGAATCTTTCTGGCGGCGAAGCTGATTCCCCTCTGGACTCTGGCAATGCTCGATCTCGCCACGGGGATGGTGCTCGCGCGCGTGGTGTTCGGTGTTCCGATGATGGGGAATCCGGCGATTGTACTGGTTGCTGCCGCGATCTATCTCACCGCCGCGCTTGGAATCGGGCTCTGGGTGTCGACGATAGTCGAGACCCAGCAGCAGGCGATGTTCGTCACATTCTCGATCCTGATGATCTACCTGCTGATGAGCGGGTTGTTCACGCCAGTGCGCGGAATGCCGGAGTGGGCGCAGTGGATCGCCAACGCGAG
>JBPPMU010000367.1:0-7413 GCA_051306215.1 Gemmatimonadaceae bacterium
CCTTCATCACGAAGACGCCGCCCGCGGCAGTCCTCCTGAAGAAGGAAGCAGGAATTGAAAAGGGCTCGGGCTCGCCCAACCGCACGAAGGTTGGTTCCGTAACAAAGGCGCAGGTTCGCAAGATCGCCGAGATCAAGCTGCCTGACCTCAACTGCGATTCGATCGAGTCGGCTATGGCGATGGTCGCCGGCGCGGCACGCTCGATGGGCGTCGAGGTGAAGGACTGATGCGCCAGCACGGAAAGAAGTACACGGCAGCCGCTTCGAAGCGCGATATCGCCACGCGATATCAGCCGAAGCAGGCAATCGATCTCGTAAAGTCTGCAGCGTTTGCGAAGTTCGACGAGACTGTCGAAGTTGCCGTCCGCCTGGGAGTCGATCCCCGTCACGCCGATCAGGTGGTGCGCGGAACTGTCGTCCTCCCCGCGGGCACAGGCAAGACTGTCCGCGTTCTCGTCATCGCGGCCGGAGAAAAGGCGCGCGAGGCGGAGACAGCAGGCGCTGACTTCGTCGGCACGGAGCACATCGCGAAGATCAAGGAAGGCTGGCTCGATTTCGACGTACTCATCGCGACCCCCGACCAGATGGGCCAGCTCGGCGCGCTTGGCCGGGTGCTCGGGCCGCGCGGTCTGATGCCGAATCCCAAGGCAGGCACGGTGACGTTCGACGTCGCTCGCGCCGTCCGCGAGGTGAAGGCCGGAAAGATCGAGTTCCGCGTCGACAAGAGCGGCAACGTCCACGCAGCCATCGGGAAGGTTTCCTTCCCGTCGGAAGCGCTGGAAACGAATTTCTCCGCGTTCATGGATCAGATCATCCGCTCCAAGCCGGCAGCGGCAAAGGGCGTCTACGTCCGGACCGTGGCCATCTCGAGCACGATGGGTCCCGGTGTTGCAATCGACACAACTCCTTACCGGTAACCGATAATGAAAAGAGCCGAAAAGGAGCAGCTGGTAGTCGACCTCAAGGACAAGCTCCAGGGAGCGAAGTCGCTTTACTACACTGACTTCACGGGTCTCAACGTGAAGCGGATGACGGAGCTTCGCCGCCGCCTCAAGAGAGCGGGCGTCGACTACGTCGTCATAAAGAACACGTTGGCGCTTCGCGCGGTCAACGAGAGCGGACTGGTTGGCGAGCGCCTCAGGGGCCCGACCGGTCTGGTGATGGGAGCGGACCCGGTCGCAGCAGCAAAGGTGCTGACCGATTTCGCCAAGGAGTTCGAGCAGAAGCCCACAGTGAAGGGCGGGCTACTCGAAGGGAAGGCGATTGACTCCGCTCAGGTCAAGCAGCTGGCGTCGCTACCGTCCCGTGAGCAGATGCTGGCAGATCTCGGAGCCGGCTTGCAGTCCCCGCTGGCCGCCTTCGCAGGCGCGCTCAACGGGCTTCTTTACATGTTTGCAGGCGCGCTCGACGCGCTCAAGTCACAGCGCGAAGGCGCCTAAAATCATCCGGAGAAATACTAAAATGGCCAACGCAACCATGAGCAAGGACGAGATTCTCGACGCAATCGGCAACATGTCGGTGTTCGAGCTCGCCGATCTGATCGAGTCGTTCAAGAGCAAGTTCAACGTTACGATCACCGCCGCCGCCCCGGCCGCTCCCGCCGCTGGCGGAGCCGGTGCAGCTCCGGCCGCCGCCGCCGAAGAGCAGACTGAGTTCGATGTCATGCTCAAGGAAGCAGGCGCCAAGAAGATCCAGGTCATCAAGGTCGTGCGCGAGCTGACCGGCCTCGGTCTGAAGGAAGCGAAGGACCTCGTCGACGGCGCTCCGAACGCTGTGAAGTCCGGCGTCACGAAGGACGAAGCCGCCGCGATGAAGGCCAAGCTCGAAGAGCAGGGCGCAGTCGTCGAAGTGAAGTAAGGGTCCGGGGAATTCCGGCCGGCGAATGCGCCGGCCGGAGCACCTCAACCCTCACTCTCACTTCGACGATATGCATCGAATTCCGCGTCGCCCCAAAACTGAAGTCCGCCCGTCGCTCCAACCGGTCCAGCGAAAATTTCGCCGGAAACCGGGGTGGAGCTGTTTGCGCCTGCCCGGTAGGTGAATAAATGCCAGAACTAATGAAGGAAATCTCTTTCGCGAAGCTCGATCAGGGCATGAACATGCCCCATCTTCTCGACATCCAGACGCAGGCCTTCGAGTCGCTGCTCCAGCTCGACGCAGCCTCGCTGAACCGCGAGGACATCGGTCTCGAGCGAGTCTTCAAGGACCTGTTCCCAATCACCGACGTCCACGAGAACTTCTCGCTGGAATTCAAGAGCTACACGCTCGGGGACCCCAAGTACTCTGTCGCCGAATGCATCGAGCGCGACATGACCTACTCGGCCCCTCTCAAGGCGACGCTCCAGCTCGTCATCTTCGAGGAGACCGAGGCGGGGAAGCGTCCGAAGAACATCATCGAGAAGGAAGTCTATCTCGGTGAGCTGCCCCTCCTCACGCCACTCGGCACCTTCGTTATCAACGGAGCCGAGCGTGTGATCGTGAGCCAGCTGCATCGCTCGCCTGGAGTGGTGTTCGAGGAGTCGACCCACCCCAACGGCCAGCGCCTGATCTCGGCACGGATAATTCCGTTCCGCGGATCGTGGGTCGAGTTCACCGTCGACATCCACGACGTCATCTACGTCCACATCGACAAGAAGAAGAAGTTCCCGGCCACCGCGCTTCTCCGCGCATTCGGGTACGGAACCAACTCGTCGATCCTTCGCCTCTTCTTCGCCGAGCGGGAGCTCGACCTGGTAAAGAAGCGTGAGAGCCGCACTGACCAGCGCGAAGTCCTCGGAGCGATTATCGCCGAGAACATCACGCTTGCTGGTGAAGCTGTCGATCCCGACGCACCGCGGCTCAAGACGAAGAAGGCGCGCACCCAGCTCGAGCGCGACCAGTCTGAGCTGCTCGTGCAGGAAGGCGACGAACTGACCGAAGAGGTCTATAACCGCCTCCGCCGCCTCAAGATCGACAAGGTCAAGGTCTTCGCGTCCTACACGATGATCGACCTGCGCGACGAGATAGACGCGATCGAGCGCGGCGAGCGAGCCGACGGCCGCCGCATCATCGCCGTCGATGTCGTCGACAATGAGACGGGCGAAGTTATCGCCGAGTGCGGCGACAAGCTCACCGACACGCTCATCAAGCGGATTCGCAAGAACGAGATAAACAAGGTCCAGGTGTTCGTCACCTCGGGCCGCGCAGAGTCGATGCTCATCAAGAACACTCTCGCGAAGGATCCGACGCACGCTGAAGAGGAAGCGCTCAAGCAGATATACTCGCTGCTCCGGCCCGGCGACGCGCCGAACCGCGAGACGGCGAAGCAGGCTCTCGAGAGACTGTTCTTCTCGCCAAAGCGCTATGACCTCGGTCGCGTCGGCCGGTACAAGATCAACCAGCGCCTCCTCACGAACCGCCCGGCGAGCGAGACGGTCCTGACGAAGGAGGATTTCGTCGCGATCATCCGATACCTGATGGAGCTGCACGAAGGACGCGGCTACACTGACGACATCGATCACCTCGGCAACCGCCGCATCAGGTCGGTAGGCGAGCTCATCGCCAACCAGTTCTCGGTCGGACTCTCACGCATGGCGCGCCTGGTCAAGGAGCGCATGTCGATAAACACCGATCCCGAGAAGATCTCTCTGGACGACCTCGTCAACGCGCGTACCGTGAGCGCGGTGATCCAGGCCTTCTTCGGTTCATCGCAGCTCTCGCAGTTCATGGACCAGACGAACCCACTCGCCGAGCTGACGCACAAGCGTCGTCTCTCGGCGCTCGGACCTGGCGGGCTCACGCGTGAGCGCGCCGGATTCGAGGTTCGCGACGTTCACTACTCGCAGTACGGCCGCATGTGCCCTATCGAGACGCCTGAAGGTCCGAACATCGGACTCATCACGTCGCTCGCCTGCTTCGCGCAGGTGAACGACCTGGGCTTCATCGAGACGCCTTACCGTGTCGTGAAGAACGGGAAGGTTACTGACGACATCTCGTGGCTCGACGCGAACAAGGAAGAGGACATCATCATCGCGCAGGCGAATGCGCGCCTGAATCCCGACGGCTCGTTCGTCGAGGACCTGGTGCTCTGCCGCCAGCGTGGCGACGTGCCGCTCGTCAACCCGACCCGCATCGAGTACATGGACGTTGCGCCGGAGCAGCTCGTGTCGATCGCGGCCGCGCTGATCCCGTTCCTCGAGCACGATGACGCAAACCGCGCGCTCATGGGATCGAACATGCAGCGGCAGGCGGTTCCTCTCCTCAACCCGCGCACGCCGCTCGTCGGCACCGGGCTCGAGGAGAAGGTCGCCCGCGACTCAGGCGCGGTGATCATCGCGCAGCGCTCGGGAACCGTGACTAGCGTGACTGCCGACGAGATAATCGTCGACACGGGTGCCAGCCTGGAAGGGAAGAAGAAGGATTCAGACCGGCCGCTGTCCCGCCTGACGCAACACGACCGCTACAAGATCAAGAAGTACTGGAGAACGAACCAGGACACCGCCATCAACCAGCGGCCGATAGTTTCACGCGGCCAGAAGGTGAAGGCGGGCGACGTCCTCGCTGACGGAGCGTCGACAGAGTTCGGACAGCTCGCGCTCGGCGCCAACGTGACTGTCGCGTTCATGCCCTGGTACGGTCACAACTTCGAGGATGCAATAGTTCTCTCCGAGCGGCTGGTGAAGGAGGACGTTTACTCGTCAATCCACATCCAGGAGCTCGAGCTGCACGTGCGCGACACAAAGCGCGGGCAGGAGGAGATAACGCGTGAAATTCCGAACGTCGCCGAGGAGGCACTGACGGATCTCGACGAGCGCGGCATCGTCCGCATCGGCGCGCACGTCAAGCCGGGCGACATACTCGTCGGCAAGATCACGCCGAAGGGCGAGACGGAGCTCTCTCCCGAAGAGAAACTTCTCACCGCGATCTTCGGCGAGAAGGCGAAGGACGTGAAAGATTCATCGCTCAAGGTTCCGCCGGGAATGGAAGGCGTCGTCATCGACGTCAAGATCTTCTCGCGCGTCGACGACCAGGTCGTCGAGAAGGACCGCGGAGAGAGGATCGGAGAGATCCGCCGCCTCGAGGGCGAGGAGAAGATCCGCGTCAACGACGTGCGCGACGCAGAGCTTCAGGACCTGCTTACGGGTCAGACGGTTGCGCTTGCGCTGAAGAGCGGAACTGTCGAGGAAGCGATTACGGCCGGCACCAAGCTCACGCCTGCGATTCTCGCCGACCTCAAGCTCTCGACTCTCGACCTCAAGACGTTCCGGGTCGAGAACAAGTCGATGAACGAGAAGATCCGCACGATCATCGAGGCAGCCAACGACGAGAAGGCGAAACTCGAGGAGAAGGCGGAGGAAAGAATCGACAGAGTCCTCCAGCCGGATGAGCTGCCCCCGGGCGTCATCCAGCTCGTGAAGGTCTATATGGCCGAGAAGCGCAAGGTCTCGGTTGGTGACAAGATGGCCGGACGCCACGGCAACAAGGGAATCGTTGCCCGCATCGTGCCTGAAGAGGACATGCCGTTCCTTCCGGACGGACGCCCGGTAGACATCGTTCTAAACCCGCTCGGCGTGCCGAGCCGCATGAATGTCGGACAGATCCTTGAGACCCATCTCGGATGGGCGGCGAGGCTGCTCGGCTTCTATGCGAAGACTCCGGTCTTCCAGGGTGCGAACGAGCGTGAGATCGGCCTGCTTCTCAAGCTCGCGGCAGTCACGTGGGTGAGGGATGCGCTCGACCTCCAGACTCCGGCGGTGACGATAACAGAAGCCGAGATCAGCGGCATTGTGGCAGATACGCGGCACGACCTCGTTGGTGAGGACAGGGTCGAGCTGCTTGCTGATGCGACGATCAACGATCTCGCAAAGCGCGGCGTGAGCCCCGAGACACGTGATGTCTACAATCGCATCCGTGACTTCATTACGGCGGCGGCGAAGGAGCTGACCGAGCGTGAGTACCTCGAGTTCGACAACCAGCTTGCGTTCCACAAACAAGAGGGCGCAGAAGGGTCAACCGAGAACGCAGAGGAGCTTTCAGCGATCGTCAAGGCACAGTACAAGACCTCTGCGAACCAGATTGAGAAACGCCGCGGAGCTGACGAAGCGTCGCTGCTTGCATCACTCGAGCTGCCGGCACTCGCCACCACTCTGGGGAAGAAGTCGGACATCGACGTCGACCTGGCGGCTGCCGAGCTTATGCGACTTGCCGGAATCTCGGCGGGAGGCAAGGTGAGGCTCCGCGACGGCCGCACTGGCGAGACTTTCTCGAACCCGGTGACCGTTGGCGAGATCTACATGCTCAAGCTGTCGCACCTCGTGGACGACAAGATCCACGCGCGGTCGATCGGACCATACTCGCTCGTCACGCAGCAGCCGCTGGCGGGCAAGGCGCAGTTCGGTGGACAGCGGTTCGGAGAGATGGAAGTGTGGGCGCTCGAGGCATATGGCGCAGCCCACACGCTCCAGGAGATCCTGACCGTCAAGTCAGACGACGTGAACGGACGCTCGAGGGTTTACGAGGCGATCGTGAAGGGGCAGAACCTTCCGGAGCCGGGAATTCCCGAGTCGTTCAACGTGCTCGTGCAGGAGCTGAAGGCGCTGGGAATCCACGTGAGCATGGGAGCGAACGTGGCGAGCGGATACGGGCTGGGCAACACTGGCTCCGCGACAGGCAACGGTAACGGGAGCGAGGAGTAATAGATGATTGATTTTCGCAGCTCGCGCGAGACGCGCGCATCGTCGTTCGATTACATCCAGGTCCGCATCGCCTCACCCGAGGAGATGCGCGGACCGAAGGATCCGAAGGAGCGCGAGAGACTCGAGATGTCGGGTCTCCGCACGTGGTGGTCGTGGGGCGAGGTACTGAAGCCCGAGACGATCAACTACCGCTCCTTCAAGCCGGAGAAGGATGGCCTCTTTTGCGAGCGGATCTTCGGACCCGTGAAGGACTGGGAGTGTCACTGCGGCAAATACAAGAGAATCCGTTATCGCGGAGTCATCTGCGACCGCTGCGGCGTCGAAGTGACCCTCGCCCGCGTCCGTCGCGAGCGCATGGGCCACATCGAGCTCGCCGTACCCGTCGCCCACATCTGGTTTTTCAAGACTCTTCCGAGTCCGATGGGAAACCTCGTGGACCTGACTCTTCGTGACCTCGAGAAGGTCGTCTACTACTCGAATTACGTCGTAATCGAGCCCGGCGAGCAGGAAGTAACCCAGAACGAGCTACTCGACGAGGATCGTTATCTCGACCTGAAGCAGAAGGCGAAGGAAGAAGGCGACAACGCATTCTTCGCCGACATCGGCGCACCGGCGGTGCGCGAGCTCCTGAAGCGCATCGACGTCGACAAGGTCGCGGCCGAGCTTCGCGCCGGACTCGTCGATGAAGGCTCGCAGCATCGCAAGAAGCAGATGCTCAAGCGCCTCAAGGTCGTCGATGC
>JBPPMU010000368.1:0-2338 GCA_051306215.1 Gemmatimonadaceae bacterium
GCGTCCTCGAGCGCTTCGATCGATTCAACATCGAGGTGATTCGTCGGCTCGTCGAGAATCAGCAGGTTTGCCCTGGACAACACGATCATCGCGAGCGCGACTCTCGCCCTCTCGCCACCTGAGAGGCTCGCTGCGCTTCGCTGCACCTCGTCGCCCGAGAAGCCGAACCGGGCAAGGTGGCTCTGAACCTGGCGCCTCTCCCATAAGGGCCGCAAATCCGCGATTACGTCGTACATCGACTTTTCCATCGGGACCTGACTCAGGTCCTGCCGGTAATGCGCGGCCCTGATCGATCCGCCAAGTCTCAGCTCGCCGGCCGATATCTCGTGTTCTCCGAGCAAAGTGCGTATTAGGGTCGACTTGCCGGCTCCGTTCGGGCCTATGAGTCCGACTGTCTGACCGCGCTTGAGCGACGTGGTGAAGTCCTCGATTAGATCCTGGCCGCCGATGGCGATTGTAACGTGGTCGGCAACAACTACCTGGTCCCCGCCGCGCTCGACGATATCGAGCCGGAGCGCCATCGTTCCTTCACTTCCGATTGGCGCACCAAGTCGTGGAAGTCTCGCGAGAAGCTTTCGTCTTCCTTTTGCCTGGCGTGAGTTCTGGCCGGCGAGGTTGCGCCGGACGTAGTCCTCCTGCCCGGCGATGAACTTCTGCTGCTTGTCGAACTGCCGTTGCTGCGTCAGGCGTCGCTCCTCTCGCTGGAGGACGAATGCCTCGTATCCGCCTGTATATGCGAACGCGCTGTCGCCCTCGAAGTGAAGCACATGGTCGATGACGTTAGCGAGGAATGCGCGATCATGACTGATGAGCAGGATCGTCTTGTCGGTCGACTTGAGATAACCCTCGAGCCATTGGGTCGTATCGAGGTCGAGGTGGTTAGTCGGCTCGTCAAGCAGCAGTACGTCGGCCGGGCTGACGAGCTGGCGGGCCACACCGAGCCTGCCTCGCTCGCCGCCGCTCAGCTGGGTGAGCGGACGCGTACGCGCTTCGGCCGGGTCGAATCCCAGGCCGTGAAGAACCGCGTCGACCCGGGGAGCGAATGTGTATCCGCCCTCTCGTTCGAATCTCTCGAGGTCACGATCGTACCGCGCGAGCATTGCCGGTGTCGACGCCTCTCCAAGCTCGCCGATCGCTACCGCCTGGTCAGCGAGCGCCTGCTCGAGGGCAAGGAGGTCCGCGAACTGTCCGGCAGCGGCTTCCCAGACTGTGGTAGCTCCGCCAAAGTCCCGGTGCTGCTCGAGCAACGACACGCGGATTCCCGGCTGCTTCGAGATTGCCCCGGATGTTGGCTGCTGGTCTCCTGTGATGAGCCGGAAGAGTGTCGTCTTGCCTGTTCCGTTGCGGCCGATGATCCCCCACCTGTCGCCGCGCGCCGCGGTGAATGTCAGATCCCGGAAGAGGGTTGTGGCGCCAAACTGGACAGAGACGCCGGAGACTGCGATCTGGGTCAATCTGACAACGCCTTTTCACAAGCGGCGAGGCATCGCTCCAGCGTGGAGACGGTGTGGTCTCCCATGTGTCCGATCCGGAAGGTTGTGTCGCCGAGTTTTCCGTAGCCGGTTGCGATCTGAATTCCCTGGGCTTTCACCTTTGCGACGAATGGCTTCGTCGTTATGCCTTCCGGGAGGCGAATTGTCGCCACGGTGGGCGACCTGCGTGCCTCCTCGACGATGTTCTCCCATCCACGGCCCGTCTGTTTTGCCGTTTCTATCAGCCACGACGTGGTGAGTGCGGACATCTCCGAGTGGCGTTCCCAGCGGTTCTCCATTCCTTCGCGCTTCATTGCTTCGAGCTGGACTTCGAGCGCGTAGAGAAGCGAGAAGGCGGGGGTAGCCGGGACCTGGTTTCCTGCCGCATACCTGTCCATTTCGACGATATCGAAGTAAACGCCCCGGTTCTCGGCGCCTCTGGCAAGCTCGAGCATTTCCTCGGAGGCGGCGGCGAAGGCGAGTCCGGGCGGGAGGGCAAAAGCTTTCTGCGATCCGGTTAGAACATAATCTAACTTCCATTCGTCAAACCGCAGCTCCGCACCTGCAAGGCCGCTGACGCTATCGATCATACACAGCACGCCGCGGGCATGAGCGGTGTCAGAGAGGGCCCGGACATCGTTGAGCGCCCCTGTCGACGTCTCGGAGTGCGTGGCCGTGATCGCCCGGTAGTCTCCTTTCGATAGCCGATCGTCGAGCTCGTCGGGCATGTGGACTGACCCCCACGGCACCTCGTATCTGTCGACATCCCGGCCGCACGCCTCTGCGATATGGGCAAAGCGCTCGGAGAATGCCCCGTTGACAAGAGACAGTATTCGCCCCGCGGGGATCGCCCTGATCGCCGCCTC